>JAEVZY010000351.1 GCA_023392035.1 Pseudomonadota bacterium
CCACTTCGGGATCGCTGCCGATGCGGCCGATTTCGGCATTGAGTTTGTCGACGATGGCCGCGGGCGTGTCACGCGGCGCCAGAAGGCCGAGCCAGATCACGGCTTCGAAGCCCGGCACCCCGGCTTCGGAAATGGTCGGCAAATCCGGCAGGACGCTGGAACGATTGCGGCCACTGGTGGCCAGGCCCTTCACCTTGCCGCTGCGGATGAATTCCGCCATGGTCGGCACGGCATCGAACATCAGGTCAACCTGCCCGCCCAGCACATCGCTGCGTGCGCCGGAACTGCCGCGATAGGGAATATGCAGGATCGAGACCTGCGCCATGGCCTTGAACAGTTCGCCCGCCATGTGGTACGGCGTGCCGGGACCGGACGAGGCATACGACAGCTTGCCCGGCGCGGCGCGCGCGGCGGCGAGCAGCTCTTTCACATTGTTGGCCGGGAAGCCGGCACGGGCCACCAGCACCAGGTCGGAATAGTTGATCGGCGCAACCGGCGTGAAATCGCGCTGCAGCGAATAGGGCTTGCTGGCAAACAGCGATTCATTGACCGTGTGGGTGTTGGACATCAAGAGCAGGGTGTAGCCATCCGGCGCGCTCTTGGCGGCCTGCTCGGTGCCGATCAATGAGCCGCCGCCCGGCTTGTTTTCCACCACGAAGCTTTGCCGCAGGCTTTCCTGCAGGCGCTGCGCCAGGAAGCGGGCATAGATATCCGCCGGGCCGCCGGCGGCGAAGGGCACGATGATGCGCACCATGCGGTTGGGGTAATCGGCCTGGGCCAGGCAGGGCCAGGCCAGGCTGGCGCCGGCGGCCAAAAGCAAAGACGCCAGTCCTCGCTTGAGACTGGGAGTCATGGTCTCCTCCTGCCGCTTGCCGCGGCCTCTTTCATGCGGCTATTTTTTCGCCGCTATCTTTTATGCGGATTCCTGCGCGGGCACTGCGAATGGAGCCGGAGTCTGCGCCCCGGTCACCCATGCCGCATCAGAACTCGACCGCCTGTCCCGGCTCCAGCACATACACCTTGGTCGAGGTATTGCCCAATGCGCTGATGTATTCGGCCGGCGTGCCCTTCAATTGCGGAATGGTTCCGTAGTGGATGGGAATCACATACTTGGGCTTGATCATCTCGCGCGTGGCCACCGCCGCATCCTTGGGCGACATCACGAACCAGCCGCCGATCGGCATCAGCACCAGATCGGGCTTGTAGTAATTGGCGATCAGGCTCATGTCGCCGAACAGGCCGGTATCGCCCATGTGATAGATCTTGAATCCATTCTCCAGCTCGATGATGAAGCCGGCCGGCTCGCCGCCTACATGCACTTCTTCCTTGCCGGTGGCTGGATTCTTGTAAGCCAGCTCGGAGCTGTGCTCGGCATGGGTCTGGGTGATCTTGATGTGTTCGCCCAGCGGCATCACGGTGCCGCCTTTGCCGAAGCGCACGGCCTGGCTGGCCGGAACCATGCCCAGCGTGGCGAAGCTTTGCATCAGGCCGGCCGGGCCGTAGATGGGCGCATTGTTGAGCTTGGCCAGAGCCGGCGCGTCGGCCATGTGGTCAAAATGCCCATGGGTGACCAGGATCAGATCGACCTTGCCCAGGGCTTCGAGGCGCTTGTAGGCTTCCGGCGTCTTGGGATTGCTGGTCAGCCAGGGATCGATCACGATCACCTTGCCGCCGGGGGTGGTGATCTTGGTGGTGGCCTGGCCCAGCCATTGCACCTGAGTCTTGTTCTGGGCGCCGGCGTTGCCGGCCAGGCCGAGCGCGGCGGCCATCGCCAGGCTGGCGGCAATGCGCAGGGTCTTACCGTAAAGGGACCGCATGGACTTTCTCCTTTTTTATTGGATTCCTTGGGGGTCCGCTTGCCGGCGGCACATCCCGGCGAAAGCGGCAATGCGTGCAGGTGTGGCCGAAAAATTATAGGGCCATTGCCTTTTTGGCGCGTAGGCCTGCATAGAGAACTCTTAATAGTTATACGTAATTTTGCTTAGCGTGATTTCTTCTCACACGACCGGTGGTGCGCTGCACAATTCTGTTGACAAGCTGGTTTCGGTCTTGCGCTGCGGCGCCGCATGCTTCCAGTGTGCAGAAATCCTGTGCAGCGCAACATTGAATGGGGCATTGCGTCCGATACGTTGTTCGGGAAAAATCACGCCTTGGCTAAAAGTAAGGCCAAATCAAAGGAGAGTGGCAGCATGCATATCAAGAATCAGAAGGACTTCTGGGCAGGGGTGATGTTCATCCTGTTCGGCGGATTCTTCGCGGGCTTCGGCACGCAATATACATTCGGGACGGCAGCGCGCATGGGTCCCGGCTATTTCCCCACCGTGCTTGGCATCATCCTGATGGTGTTGGGTCTGATCGTCGCCGTGAGCGGCATGTCTTCCAAGAATTCGGAAGAGAAAGTCAACAAGTTCGCCTGGGACGTGCTGCTCATGATCCTGGGCTCCGTCACGTTGTTCGGCGTGCTGCTCGATCCGCTGGGCCTGATCGGCTCCCTGATCGTACTGATCATGCTGTCGAGCTACGCCAGCCATGAACACACCTGGAAGGCTTCCATCGGCAATACCGTGGTGCTGATCCTGTTGTGCCTGTTTGTATTTGTCTATGCGCTGAGTCTGCAATTCCAGCTCTGGCCGGCATTCATGAGGAGCTGAGGACAATATGGAAACCCTATTCGCAAACCTGGGCACGGGCTTCGGCGCCGTGCTGCAGATGGCGCCGACCACCATCCTCGGCGTCACCATGAACATCCCGATGAACCTGGTGTACTGCCTGATCGGCACCATCATCGGCACCCTGATCGGCGTGCTGCCTGGCCTGGGCCCGATCGCCACCATCGCCATGCTGCTGCCGGCGACCTATGCCCTGCCTCCGCTGGGCGGCCTGATCATGCTGGCCGGTATTTACTACGGCGCCCAGTACGGCGGCTCCACCACCGCAATCCTGGTCAACCTGCCCGGCGAAACCTCGTCGGTGGTGACTTGTATTGACGGCTACCAGATGGCCCGTCGCGGCCGTGCCGGTGTGGCACTGTCCACCGCCGCGCTCGGTTCCTTCTTCGCCGGTTGCGTCGGCACCCTGCTGCTGGCTGCCTTTGCCGCTCCGCTGGCCGAGATCGCCTTCAAGTTCGGCCCCGCCGAATACTTCTCGCTGATGGTGCTGGGCCTGATCGGCGCCGTGGTGCTGGCTTCCGGTTCGCTGATCAAGGCAATCGCCATGATCGTGCTGGGTCTGCTCGGCGGCCTGGTCGGCACCGACGTCAATACCGGCGTGTCGCGCTATGCCTTCAACATTCCGGAACTGACCGACGGCATCGGCTTCGTGGCCGTGGCCATGGGCGTGTTCGGCTTGCCGAAGTGATGGGCAACCTGGAACAGAAGGAACATCGTGAAGTGTTCACCAACAAGGTGACCAACATGTTCCCGACCAAGAACGACTTCAAGCGCATGGTGGCACCGGTGCTGCGCGGTACCATGCTCGGCTCGGCCCTGGGCATCCTGCCGGGTGGCGGCGCCGCACTGGCCTCGTTCGGCGCCTACTCGCTGGAGAAGAAAGTCTCCAAGAACAGCGCGGAATTCGGCAAGGGCGCCATCGAAGGCGTGGCGGCTCCGGAATCGGCCAACAACTCGGCCGCCCAGACTTCCTTCATCCCGCTGCTGACCCTGGGTATTCCGCCCAACGCCGTGATGGCACTGATGGTCGGCGCCATGACCATCCACAACATCCAGCCGGGTC
>JAEVZY010000383.1 GCA_023392035.1 Pseudomonadota bacterium
ACGGCAAGGGCGATGGCGCCGGCCCCGGTGCTGGCGGACAGTCCGGCAAACCGGCAGCCGGCGAGCAGCCGGAGCAGGACGGCGAGCGCAAGCGCCAATCCGGCACCGGCCAGGCCGGCTGAGCCGGGCAGGGCAGCGCGCCGGCCAAGCCGGGCGCTGCCCTTACAGAAAAGGAGTTTGAATGACTGAAGCTCAGGACGCCGCGGCGCTTTCCATCACCCCGCCGTTTGGCTACGGCGCGGTGGTGCCGCTGTTGAAGACGCACCTGGTCAAAGCCAATGGCGCGCAAGTGCCGCCCTTGCTGGCCCACAGCAATGCGATTCCGGTCAGCATGGCGGAAATGCCGCGCGCCGGGCGTGACTATCCGCTGGTGTTCGGTTCGGCCGATGGCGGCAACAGTTTTGCAGTGCTGGCCGTGTTGGGCCTGGCCGATGGTGAAAACCTGTTCGTCGGCGCCGATGGCGCCTGGGACCCGGGCGTTTATCTGCCTGCTTATCTGCGTCGCCATCCGTTTTGCATGGCAGTGGTCAATCGCGACGGCAAACAGCAGGACGAACGCGTGGTGTGCGTCGAGCAGGCCGCGCTGGATGCGAGCGAAGGCCTGATGATCGAGCGCCCGGATGGCAGCGTGATGTCGTGGTGGGGCGAGCGGCTGCGTCTGCTGCAGGAATACGAAGCCGACATGCTGCGCACGCGGCAGATGTGCGACTGGGTCCAGAAACTGGGCTTGCTGGAAAGCTTCTCCGCGCAAGCGGTGGCCGACAGCGGCGAAGTGCTGAACCTGGCCGGCATGTATCGCATCAACGAGGACAAACTGGCCAAGCTCAATGCCGATACCCTGCGTTCCCTGGTGGAGAAGGGCGTGATGGGGCGGCTGTACGCGCAGATGATGTCGCTGGATCGTTTGCCGGCCCTGCTCGATCGCCGCGCCGGCAAGAAGTGAAGACGTGAAAAGGCACACGGCCGCCTGGCCATATGCCGCGCAATGAATGCTGGCCTTCAGGGGCCTGCGCAAAAAAGGCTTGCACGCCCTTCGGCTGCAAGCCTTTTTTGTTCGTGCGCCCCGGCCGCGAAGCTTCAGCCGAAAATGTTCAGCCGGGTATTTCCGGCTCGACCAGAGTCGCCAGTTGCATCAGCGACTCCTGCCAGCCCAGATAGCACATTTCAACCGGAATCATCTCCGGAATGCCTTCCTGCGTGATCTTGAGGTCCGTGCCGCAGGACACCTTGGTCAGGCGCACCGTGACCGTCATTTCGCCCGGCAGATTGGGATCGTCGAACTTGTCGGTATAGCGAATCAACTGCTCGGGCACCAGCTCAAGATACTGGCCGCCGAAAGAGTGACCATTACCGCTGCCGAAGTTGCTGAACGACATGCGAAAGCCGCCGCCGACCTTGGCTTCCAGATGGTGGACCTGGCAGGTGAAACCATAGGGCGGCAACCACTTGGCCAAGGCTTCGGCATTGAGAAAGGCTTTGTAGACTCGCGCGGCAGGCGCGCGCAGGACGCGATGCAGGTGGACGGTGCCGGTGGGCATTTCCGGTTCTCCTTTGAAAAGGGAAAGCGTTGGTGGACATGGGGACGCGAGGGAAGGCCATTCCCTTAGCTATTCAGTGAGCTATTCAGTAAGCTATTCACTTGGCTATTCACTTATCTTACGCATCCTTGAGCCCTCGCAAGCAGTCGCCCCGGCGCAAGCTCGCTGTCAGCATGGCCGAATAGGTTCATCGAAAGCCTGAGCGAACGGCTGAACGATGTCCAGACATACGCTTCTCACCGAGACGGACCGATGGCTGAGCAAATGCTCCTGGGGCGCGATACTTACCCTGGGATGCGGCCTCATCCTCGGGATAGGCGTGTGTGACTATGTGGCCGGCAAGAATGTCATCCTCGGGCCGCTCTACGTTCTTCCGGTCGGAATGGTGGCCTGGTATGCAGGCCGCGATGCCGGCCTGACAGTCGCCCTGGTTTCGGCCGCCTCCACTTTCATTTCCTTCCATCCGCATACGCCCAAGACGGGATTGGAGAGCGGCATTGCGCTGTTCAATTCGGGCATGTTGCTGGCACTTTATCTGCTGGTCGTGGGCGCGACCGTGCGCGCCAGGGGCAGATTGATTCTGGAAGAACAGCTGGCGCGCTTGGACGCCCTGACCGGCAGCTTGAACCGGCGCGCCTTTGAAGAAGAGCTGGAATACCATCTCGCGCTGGCCTCGCGCGAAGGCTTGCCGCTCACCCTGGCGTATATCGACGTCGACGACTTCAAACAGATCAATGATCAATTCGGGCACGGTGGCGGCGACCGCGTGCTGCAGGCGATCGCTTCAACGCTGATTGCATTTTGTCGTCGTACCGATCGGGTCACCCGGATGGGCGGCGATGAATTCGCGGTGCTGCTGCCCAATACCCACTCGCAAGGCGCCGAACGCATCATTCGCGAAGCGCGCCGCCGTTTCACCGGCGCCATCGACCCGGTCAGCCCGCATATTTCCTGCAGCATAGGCGTGGTGACCTTCATCAACCACCATCCCGATTCCCACACTGCGGTTCGCCTGGCCGATGCCTTGATGTACGAGGTGAAGAAGGCGGGGAAAGGCTCAATCCTGTTCAGGACAGAGAGCTTCGCGTCGCAGGATGCGTCGCAGAACTGAGGCAGCGCCAAGGGTGCGCATCGGCGGCCTGCACTTTTGCTGTCGGCTGTGTTCAAATCCGGAATCGCAGCGTCTGCGAAAACGGAGGAATTCATGCACCTCGATACCGCCACCGATGATGCCGATGTATCCGCAATCAAACAGGTGTTGCGCCAGGAGCTGACGCTGTCCTGGACCCAGGACCGGCACGCCGACTGGGCCGCCTTCGTCGACACCTTCGTGCCGCAGGCCGCGATGTTTCCCTCGGCCCGACCGCTCAAGCACCAGACCCTGGACCAGTTCATCGAGCGCCTGGGACGCCTGAAGGCGGAGGGCACGCTGGCCTCGTTCGAGGTCACGCCCATGGGCTGCGATGTGCGGGTATTCGGCAATGTGGCGATCGCTTTCGCCGCCTGCGAACTGCTGGAAAACGGCAGCACCGTCAACCGCGAAGTCAACGCGACCATCCTGGTGCGCGATAACGGCGCCTGGCGCATCGCTGCCCAGGCCTGGGATGTGGAGACCGCCACGCGCAAGATTCCGGAAGACCTGCGCACCAGCGACTCAGGCAGGTCCTGAACCGCGGTTCAATGCGCCGCTGCTCGCGCCGGTCTCGCGCGCGGAGCCGGGCCTGGCCTTGCGCTGCGCATCAAGGCTTGGCCGCGCTTTGGTGCGCGCCGCGCGCATGCCAGGGCAGGACAATTTTCTTCTGCGCCAGGCGCAGGCAGCTGTCCGACAATTCCCGGCCGAATTGCGCCACCGAGTAGGGGTCGAGCGCCTTGGCCCGCAGCAGGCGGCCGAGGTAAGTGGCATCCATGGCCAGATCTTTCCACGATGAAGGCAGCAGCAGCGGGTGCCGACAGGAAGCGCCGCCGGCGATCAGCCGCTGTACGCCGCGCTCGGTGGCCGAGGGCGCAATGCTTTGCGCCACGAAATTCAGGCCGCACAGCACGCAGGCCGTCAACGAGGCCCAGTAGCGCGGATTGCATTCGATGAGATAGACCGCGCCGGTCCTGCTGTCGATGCGTGCATCGATGTGCATCACGCCGTTGAAGCCGCTCAGGCGGCAGATATTGGCGGCCACCATTTCGAGGTAGGGATTGGGCAGGAATTCGATGCGGCTGCCGTTGACGCGCTGGATCGCAAAGGCGCACAGCACGCCGTGGTCGGCCAGCAGGCTCAAGTCGATGTCGAAGCCGTCGATATAGCGTTGCACAATCAGCGAACTGTGCTTGTAGCTCGGGTTGTACAGGATATTGGCTTCGAATTCTTCGCGGCTGCCGACGATCTGCACGCCGATCGAGCCCGCCATATTGCTGGGCTTGACGACGAAGGGCAGGCCGAATTCTGCTTCCAGTGCCGCAAAGTCGAGCGCCTCCTTGCCCCCGATGAAGCGGGTCGGCGGTACCCGCAAGCCGTGGCTTTCGCAGAACTGGTGGAACAGCCACTTGTCGTCGAAGGTCTCCAGGATCTGCTGCGAAGGAATCGGCCCGATGCCGATCCCGATCTGATGGCGCACGCGGTTGACCAGGCGAATGCCGTCGCAATCCACCGGCAACAGCATGGTGTCCGGATGGCCGCTGGCCAGCCGCTTCACCATGGCGAGGAAGGCGCCGTCGCCGCTGCCGTCGAAGCGGATCGCCAGTTTTTCCCTGCACAGGCTGGACCAGCGCATGGCCTGGGTTTCCTGGTCGCCCAGCACGAAGACTTCGGCATCGGTGTGGCTTTGTATCGCCTGCAGGACCGCCAACACCACGTACTTGCTTTTTCCAACCACGAGGAAGCGCTGCATACACTCTCCAGAATTGAAGTGGGGGCGGTTACGAATGGAAACCAATTTACGCCGTGCAATCACTATCCAATTGACGAGACGCAAGTGCGCCATTTGAGCTGCCTCGTCTGGGGGACGGTGCTGACAGGGGCCTGACGCAGCGACGGAACATGCAGTCCGTCAATCGAAGTCCGGGCGCGAGCGCGCGGGCGTTTCCGCGGACGCAAAGCGGGTGCCGGCGCCGGGCTGCGACTTGACATGGCGCCGCGCAGTCGCTCATTCTTGCCGAAAACAAAGGAGACCCCGCATGCAACAAAACGAGAGCCGCGGCGCATTTGCCAGCGCGCGCCGCATCGGCGATACGGTTTATGTCGGACTGCAGAACATGGCTGCCACAGCCCACGGCAAGCCGATCGAAGACCAGACCCATCACGCCTTCCAGTCCCTGGTGGACGCCCTGCAAAGCCAGGGCTTGCGCATGCAGGACCTGATGAAGCTGCACACCTACTATCCCTATGAAGGCGAAGGACGCGATGTCACTTCCTATTGGGAGCGCATGACCGCGGTGCGCCTGCAATACCTGGCCAATCCGGGGCCGGCGGCCACCGCCTTGCGGGTCTCCGGCATGCAGCCCGGCGGTCCCTTGATCGGCGTCGACGGCATCGGCGTCGATCCGGCCACGCCGCGCCGGCGCATCATGCCCGAACACGCTTGGGACTGGAGCATACCCACGCCCTTCTCGCAGGGTTGGCTGGTGGGCGACAAGGTGTATGTCGGCGGCCAGATCTCGGCCGACCGCAAGGGAAAGGCGGTCAGTCCCGGCGAATTGGCGCCGCAGGTGGAGAACACCCTGGAATTCATCCGCCACGTGCTGCTTGATGCGGGCGCCGGCTGGGACGACGTGGCCAGCATCAAGGTTGCCTACAAGTGCAGCGGCCAGGACGCGGCTTCGCGCGCCACCCTGCACGGCATCCTGAAGCAGATGGAAGCGGTGTTCCCGAATCGCAAGCCGGCCCTGGTCTGCTTCGGTGTGGACTTGCTGTACGAGGGCTTGCTGCTGGAAATCGATGCGCTGGCGATCAAGCGGCCGTCGCGGCCGCTGGTGATCGATGGCCGCGACTGGGCCGGACGCGAACTGGGTTACCCGGCGGCGGTGCAGGCGGATCGGGAACTGTGCATAGCCGGCCAGTTCGCGCCGGGGCCGGCGCCCTTGCTGGCACAGCTGGATGCCAGCCTGGACCAGGTGCGCCAACTGCTGGCCATGGCCGATGGCAGCGTGGGCGACCTCGCCAAGCTCAACGTCTATTGCGACGCCGCCGCGCTGGCCCAAGCCGGCGCCGATGCCTATGGCCAGGTGCAGGCGCGGCTGGCGGCTTTCCTCAAGCCCGGCCGCACGGTGGTGAGCGTGGTCGCCGTACCGGGCTTGCTGAATGCAGCGGCCAAGGTGCAGGTGGATGGCCTGGCCGTGCTCGGCCAGCCTTTGTAATCGTGGACAAGGAACAAGCATGCCCGACTTGACTGCCCTGGCGCGCGACGCCGTCGGCCTGACCCGCGAGCTGATTCGCATTCCCTCGCTCAATCCCCCCGGCGATGAAGAGCAATGCGCGCGCTTCACCGCCGAACTGCTGCAGGCCAATGGCTTCCAGGTCCGCCTGCACAGCTTCGGCCCGCGCCGCTTCAATCTGGTGGCGGATCTGCCGGGGCAGGGCGGCGGCTTGCCGCTCGGCTTCACCGGCCACTTCGATACCGTGCCACTGGGGAATGCGCCCTGGAGCTTCGATCCGCACGCCGGGCAGGAAGCCGAAGGCAAGCTCTACGGCCGCGGTTCTTCCGACATGAAGGCCGGCATCGCCGCCTTCATCGCCGCCTGCGTGGAGGCGCGCGAAGATTTGCAGCGCAGCGGCGGCCTGCACATGGTGCTGACCGGCGGCGAAGAAACCGGCTGCGACGGCGCCAAGGCCTTGGCCGCCGAAGGCCACACCCTGTTGCGCCCGGTGCGCCTGTTGCTGGTGGGCGAGCCGACCTGCAATTACCCCTACATCGGCCACAAGGGCGCGCTCTGGCTGGCCGGCGTGGCCACCGGCAAGACCGCGCATGGGTCGATGCCCGAGCAGGGCGACAATGCCATCTACAAGCTGGCGCGCGCCATCAACAAGTTGCAGGCTTTCCAGATGCCCGAGCAGCACGCGCTGATGGGCAAGCCCAGCCTCAACGTGGGCACCGTGCGCGGCGGCCTGAACGTCAACTCGGTGCCGGACCGCGCGCAGTTCGAGCTGGATATCCGCACCGTGCCGGGCATGGAGCACGGCTGCCTGTGCGAGTACATCGCGGAATTCCTCGGCGATGAAATCGCGCTTTCCACCATCGTCGATGTGCCTGCGCTGTCCACCCCCGGCGAGGATGACAGCGTGCGCCGCATCTTTGAAATTTGCGCGCCTTACCATGCCGGCGGCATCGTCGCCCGCAGCGTGCCGTATTTCACCGATGGCAGCGTGCTGGTGCCGGCGGTGGGCAATCCGCCGACCGTGATCCTGGGACCGGGGGAATTGCAGATGGCGCACAAGACGGATGAGTACTGCGTGATCGAACGGGTGCGCCAGGCAAAGGAAATTTATCGCAGCATCCTGCTGGATGCGCAGCTGAACCGCTGATTGGGGTCGGTGATTGGGGTCAGGCACTTGGCCGCGCCTGACCCTTTGCACTTGACGATTCTTTTTCACGAGCGGGACAATCGCGCACTCGCCCTTGCGCACACACCCGCTGCCCGGCAGCGCAGTCATCGATGACAGTTCCCGATTCTTCCGCGGTCGCCATTCACGCCTACAACACGATCCGGCAAAGGATCATCGACCTGACCTATCCGCCCGGCATGCGGCTCTCCGAAGCGCGGCTGGCGGAAGAGCTGGGAGTGGGCCGCTCGCCGGTGCGTACCGCCTTTGCCCGCCTCAAGAGCGACGGCTGGATCGACATCACGCCGCAAAGCGGCACCTATGTGAAGCGCCCGAGCGAAGAAGAGATCCGCGAAATCTTCGAGTTCCGCCTGCTGCTGGAAAGCCATGTCACCCGCCTGGCGGCACAGAACATGAGCGAAGCCGAGCTGCAGAAATTGCGCAAGATGTACAAGCGCCTGACGCCGGAAGAGGGCGCCGAAGCCGATGCCTTCGACGACTTCAACGAACTGGATTCGCTGTTCCATGCCAGCATCTATGACGCCGCCGACAACCGCCTGATGAAGGGTGCGCTGTTCAACCTTCTGGACAAGGTGAAGTGGCTCAAGAAGTACTCCCCCAGCAGTCCCGGCCGCATGCGCCTCTGGTTCCAGGAACTGGGACGCCTGCTGGAAGCGCTGGAAGCACGCGACCCCGAACTGGCCGCCCGCCGCATGAGCGAACACATCGGCAATGCCGCCGACTTTGCCGCCTCGGCGCGGGAACAGATGGCCGCCCATTCCGCCGCGCATCCCGCCGCCCAGGCGGCAGCCCGCCCTGCAGCCCATACGCACCCCGGCCCGCGCCGGATTGCCAGAAAAACTGGTTGACTAGTTCTGCAGTTTACCGCTAGGCTTTGCCTCATGTTGGAAACTAGTTGACTAGTTTCCCGGCGATGGTAGGCTTTGGAAAGTCGTGCGCAGCAAGCGCGGCACCAGCCCCCATCCCAGCACGAGGTCTCCTATGAAATCCTTGCGGTTCCTGGCTGTCCTTGCACTTTCCCTCGCCATCCTTCCCGCGGCGCAAGCCCAGCCATTTCCCACCAAGCCGATCAAGATCGTAGTGCCCTTCCCGCCGGGCGGGGCGGTCGATTCGCTGGCGCGCATGGTCGGCACCAAGCTGACCGAAAGCCTTGGCCATCCTACGGTGATAGACAACCGGCCCGGCGCCGGCGGCACCATCGGCAGCGAAGTGGTGGCCAAGTCTCCCGGCGACGGCTACACCCTGTTGATGGGGTCCACCAGTTCGCTCTCGGTGGCGCCCAACCTGCAGAAGGTGCCCTATGACCCGGTGCGCGATTTCTCGCCGATCACCCTGGTGGCTTTCGTGCCGCATGTGCTGGTGATCAATGCCCAGACCCCGGCCAACAACCTGGCCGAATTCATCGCCTATGCCAAGTCCAGGCCGGGGCAGCTCAATTTCGCTTCGGTGGGCAATGGCACCCCGCATCACATCGCGGGCGAGATGTTCAAGCAGATGGCCGGCGTCAACCTGATTCACGTGCCGTACAAGGGCACCGCGCCGGCCCTGACCGACCTGGTGGCCGGCCACGTCACCATGATGTCGGTGGAGCTGGCCTCGGCGCTGCCCTTCATCAAGGCCGGCAAGCTGAAGGCGCTGGGCGTGGCCACGCCGCAGCGGGTGCCGCTGGCGCCTGAACTGCCGACCATATCCGAAGCCGGCGTGCCCGGCTTCGAAGTGACCTCCTGGTATGGCGTGGTGGGACCGGCCGGCATTCCTCCGGAAGTTTCCAGGCTGCTGGCCGCCACCATTTCCAAGGCGGTGGCGGCGCCCGATATGCGGGAAAAGCTGGCCGGCATGGGTGCCTTCCCGGTCGGCGGCACGCCGGAGGATTTTGGCGTTTTCATGAAGAAGGAATACGCCAAGTGGGCAAAGGCCATCAAGGATTCGGGGGCCACCGTCAACTGAAGCTCAACTGAAGCCGCGCACTGAAGTCGCGGCGAGCGATGAGAGGAAAACACATGCAACAGCAATCGATCTTTTCCGCGGCACAGTACGAGGGCGTGCGCAAGCCTCTGCATGAGGCGTCACCGCTGCCCGGCCATTGCTATGTGTCCCCGGAGTGGTACGAGCGCGAACTGCAGACCATGTTCCTGAAGGACTGGATCTGCCTCGGCCGGGTGGAGCAGATTCCCACCAACGGCGACCACTTTTCGATCGAAATCGTGGGCCGGCCGCTGATCGTGGTGCGTGATGAAACCGGCCAGGTGAAGGTGCATTCGGCCCTGTGCCGGCATCGCGGCGCGGTCATCACCGAAGGCGCCGGCAAGTGCCGCGCCTTTGTCTGCCCCTACCACAGCTGGACTTATTCGCTGAGCGGCAAGCTGATGGCCACGCCCGGCAATCCGCCGCCGATGGCCGGCGCCGCCGGCTTCAAGCCGGCCGAGCATGGCTTGAACACGCTGCGCTCGGACACCTGGGGCGGCTTCATCTTCGTCAATTTCGACCAGGATGCGCCGCCCTTGAAAGAGTGGCTGGGCGACCTGCCCGACTTCCTGGCGGCCTACCACCTGGAAGACATGCAGTGGACCCATCGCGATACCTACGAGGTGGACTGCAACTGGAAGGTGTGGCTGGAAAACGCCTTCGAGAATTACCACGTGCCCACCATCCACAAGCAGCATCACGACCCGGCCAATCCGCAGAACTGGGAATTCGTTGAGGCCCGTGGACCATGGGAAGCCATGTCCAGCAAGCGCAGCATCGTGGCCTATTCCGGCTTGCCGAATATTCCCGGCCTGTCCGACGACCAGGCGGCGCGCCTGTACCACGTGTGGATCCAGCCCAGCGTGCAGATCATTTTGACTTCGTCCTACATGAAGTTCCGCCAGTACCTGCCGCTTGGGCCGGAGCGTTTGCGCCTGTACGAGAACTGGACCTTCCCCAAGAGCACCGTGGCGCGCCCGGACTTCGGCGACATCGTCGGCCCCGCCTACTACGAAAAATATTCGCAGGTGGTGCGCGAAGACCTGGGTATCAACCCCAATGTGCAGAAAGCCATGCGGAGCGGCATGTACAAGCCCGGCCGCTACTCGCTGGAGGAATACATCGTGCACCGCATCGGCCAGCGCGTGGTCGAGCGCGTGCTGGGCGATCCGCAGGATGGACAGGCGCGCGTGCGCGCCGTGGCGTGATTCCCACTGGTATCTGACTTCACTCGAAAGGAAGACGATGGCTCAAGAGCAGGACAAATTCCACATCCACATCGAAAACGCCAGCGTCATGATGCCGGTGTTCACGGTGCACGATTACGAATACGAGGCGGCATTGAAGCGCCATCCGGATATCGCGGCGCGCATCCGCACCACCTGGGGCACCGACTGCGACATCTATGCCGATTGCATGAAGACGGCCGATGCCATGATCAGCTACCGCTTCCCGCGCGAGACGCTGGGCAAGGATGCGCCGCGGCTGAAGTTCCTGCAGGTGCTGGGTGCCGGCGTCGATTACCTGCTGCCGCTGGACTGGGTGCCGCAGAATTTGACCATGCTCACCAACAGCGGCGCCCACGTGCCCAAGGCTGCGCAGTCGGCATTGATGGCCTTGCTGATGTTGAACAGCCGCATTCCCGAATTGAACTGGTGCCAGCGCGCCCGCAAGTGGAATCGCATCTTCACTTCCACCATCGCCGGCAAGACGCTGCTGATTGTCGGCATGGGCGCCATCGGCGGCGGCGCCGCCGAGCAGGCCAAGGGTGTCGGCATGCGCGTGCTGGGCATACGCA
>JAEVZY010000014.1 GCA_023392035.1 Pseudomonadota bacterium
GTCAAGGAACACAAGCTGACCCAGGCCGAGCAAGTCAAGACCGCTTTGCGCGACCTGATCGCCGAGCTGCTGCAACCCCTGCAAAAGCCGCTGGTACTGGGCCGCCACCAACCCACGGTGATGATGATTGCCGGCGTCAATGGCGCCGGCAAGACCGCCACCATAGGCAAGCTGGCCAAGCACATGCAACAGCATGGACAAAGCGTGCTGCTGGCGGCGGGCGATACCTTCCGCGCGGCGGCGCGCGAACAGCTCAGCATCTGGGGCGAGCGCAACAACGTGCATGTCATCGCGCAGCAGTCGGGCGATCCGGCCGCGGTTTCGTTCGATGCCGTGCAGTCGGCCCAGGCGCGTGGTCTGGACGTGGTCATGATCGATACCGCCGGCCGTCTGCCGACCCAATTGCACTTGATGGAAGAGCTGCGCAAGGTCAAGCGCGTGATCGGCAAAGGCATGGAGCAGGCGCCGCATGAGGTGCTGCTGGTCATCGACGGCAACACCGGCCAGAACGCGGTGACCCAGGTCAAGGCCTTCGATGACGCGCTCGGGCTGACCGGCCTGATCGTCACCAAGCTGGATGGCACCGCCAAGGGCGGCGTGCTGGCCGCGATCGTCAAGGCGCGACCGGTACCGGTGTATTTCATCGGCGTGGGTGAAAAAATCGAGGACTTGCAGCCCTTCGTGGCGCGCGATTTCGCCGATGCCTTGCTGGGCCTGGCCCATGATTGAGTTTCGCTCGGTCTCCAAGCATTATCCGGGCAGCCAGGGCGCGCTGACCGAGGTCAGCCTGAATGTGCCGGCCGGCCAGTTGCTGTTTTTGACCGGTCCGTCGGGCGCCGGCAAATCGACCCTGTTGAAACTGGTGGCGGCCATCGAATCGCCCAGCACCGGCAGCGTGGTGGTGGGCGGCCAGGACATCAGCCGCCTGCATCGCTCGGCCCTGCCTTACCTGCGTCGCAAGCTGGGCTTGATCATGCCGGCCCAGCGCCTGCTGGCCGAGCGCAATGTGCTGGCCAACGTGATGTTGCCGCTGCAGGTGGCCGGGGAAGCGACGCGCGAAGCCGGCAAGCGCGCCATGGCGGCGCTGGAGCGGGTCGGACTGGCCCACAAGGCGCAACAGGCGCCGGCCACGCTGTCGGGCGGCGAACAGCAGCGGGCCATGGTGGCACGCGCGATTGTCCACCGTCCGCAATTGATCCTGGCCGATGAACCCACCGCCAACCTCGACCGCGAAGCCGCGCGCCAGGTCATGGACTTGCTGCGCGCATTCAACCAGGCCGGCGTCACCTGCGTGATCGCCACCCATGACGAACTGAGCCTGGGCGCCGCCGACCAGGTGGCAAGCCTGCGCGCCGGCCGCCTGCAAAACCTGGAGCGCCCGCAATGATCGGCTGGCTGGAACAACATGGCGCGGCCGTAGGGCAGGCACTTCGTCGCCTGAGGCAAAGCTGGACCAGCTTTCTGTTCAATGCGCTGGTGATTGCGGCGGTCCTGTGCCTGCCTTTCATCGGACTGACCCTGGTGGAAAACCTCCTGCCGCTGTCGAGCCGGCTGGCGACCGATCCTGAGCTGACGGTTTTCCTGTCCGCTCAATCGAGCGCCGGGCGCGACGCCGCGGGCGCCAGGATCCGCCAGGTGGCGCGCAGCACCGACCCGGCCGCGGAAACCGTTTTCGTATCGCGTGAGCAGGCACTTGCTTCGCTCAAAAGGCGCACCAGCATAGGTGATACCCTTGCCACCTTGGGCGAAAATCCCTTGCCCGATGCCTGGATCGTGCGCCTCTCGTCCAATGCCGAGGCCGCCTCCAGTCCAGAGCGCCTGCAGGCGCTGGCCGCCAATCTGGCTCGCCTGGAAGGCGTGGACAAGGTGCAGCTCGATTCGGAATGGATCACCCGCCTGGCCTCCCTGGTTCGCATTTTGAAGCTCAGCCTGGCTGGCGTGGCGCTGGCGCTGGCGGTAGTGGTGCTGGCCGTGGTCTTCAATACGGTGCGCCTGCAAGTGCTGACCCAGCGCGAAGAAATCGATGTCTGCCGGCTGTGCGGCGCCACCGATGCCTGGGTCAGCCGGCCGTTCTACTACTCGGGCGCCTTGCTTGGCCTCTCCAGCGCCGTGCTTGCCTTGACGGCACTGTTCGCCCTGCTGCCTTGGGTGAACCAGGGACTGGCGCAAGTGGCGGGCGCCTATGGCTCGGATTTCCGGCTCATCGGTCCGGCCTGGCAGCAATGCCTGGCGCTGCTTGCAGGCAGCGCCCTGCTGGGTGCCTTGGGGGCGGGACTCTCGGTGCGGCGGCACCTGCGGGCCGCTTCTGCCTGAGCGCAAGCAATCCGACACCGCGCCTGCCTACAAACCGCGTTCCCGTCTTTGATGGGCCGCAACTTCGGGCGCGGACGATACTCTAAAGTCCTTTACTGGACTGGAACCCGCCGACCATAGCGGCTGGCTATGGAGTCGGGACGGCAAATCAAATTAGCAGTCTCATCTTCGGAGTGCTAATATCTTTTCGGCTCCCGACCCGGGACAGTCCGACTTAGGAGAAAAACCTTATGTCTTCTTCTGCAACCGATGCCTTGGTACCCACCTCCGGCAATCCGCTTGCACTCGGTTTTTCAGGCAACCTTGGCAATATTGACGCCTACATCTCGGCCGTCAACCGCCTGCCCATGCTCAGCCAGGAGGAGGAAATCTCCCTTGCCAAGCGCCTGCGCGACGAGAACGACCTCGCCGCGGCCCAGCAACTGATTCTTTCTCACCTGCGTCTGGTGGTATCGATTGCCCGTGGCTATCTTGGCTATGGCTTGCCGCATGCCGACCTGATTCAGGAGGGCAATATCGGCCTGATGAAAGCGGTCAAGCGTTTCGACCCCGACCAGGGCGTGCGTCTGGTTTCCTACGCCATCCACTGGATCAAGGCCGAGATTCACGAATACATCCTGAAGAACTGGCGGCTGGTCAAGGTGGCCACCACCAAGGCCCAACGCAAGTTGTTCTTCAATCTGCGCAGCCACAAGGAAGGGCTGGACACGATGTCGGTCAAGCAAGTCGATGAGCTGGCCAAGTCGCTCAACGTCAAGCGCGAAGAAGTGATCGAGATGGAAACCCGGCTCTCGGGCCGCGACATCGCCCTCGAAGCGCCGACCGATGATGAGGACGACAAGTTCTCGCCCATCGCCTATCTGTCCTCCGACAGCAGCGAGCCGACCCATGTGCTGGAGGCGCGCCAATACGACAAACTGCAGTCCGAAGGCCTGGAGACGGCACTGGAAAAGCTGGATCCGCGTTCGCGCCGCATCGTCGAAGCGCGCTGGCTGGCCAACGACGACGGTTCCGGCGCCACCCTGCATGAGCTGGCGGACGAGTTCGGCGTGTCGGCCGAGCGCATCCGCCAGATCGAATCGGCAGCGCTGAAGAAAATGAAGGGATCGCTGGCGGCCTACCTGTAATCCGCCTGGCCGAAAGCAAAAAGCCTTGCAGAGCGATCTGCAAGGCTTTTTGCTTTTTGGGACCGCGGTTGCGAGTCAGCCGCTCTTTCAGCCTTTCTCGGCCAGCAGGCGCTTGATGTCGTGGGCGATCGGCTCCGGTCCCTGGCCATGCTTCACGAACAGGCGAATCCGGCCCTTGGGATCGAAGACATAGCTGCCGGCCGTGTGGTCCATGGTGTAGCTGCCGGGCGCCTTGCCGGGCACCTTCTGGTAGAACACGCGGAATTCCTTGGCCACCTTGTCGATTTCGGCCGGGCTGCCGGTCAGGCCCAGGAAGCGCGAATCGAAGGCCGGCACATATTGCGCCAGCAGCGCCGGCGTGTCGCGCTCGGGATCGACCGTGACGAACAGGACCTGGACACGGTCGGCATCCGGCCCCAGGCTTTTCATCACCTCCGACATTTCCGCCATGGTGGTCGGGCAGACATCGGGACACTGGGTATAACCGAAGAACACCACCACCACCTTGCCATGGAAGTCGGCCAGCGAGCGCGGCTTGCCAGTGTGGTCGGTCAGCTGGAAATCGCGGGCGTAGCCCAGGCCGGTGACATCGGTATTCTTGAACGAAGACTTGACCGGGGACAGCAGCATGCCGCCGCTGTCGCCGCCCTTGTCGCAAGCAGTCAGGGAAAGCGCCAGGGAAAACGCCAACAGGGGTAAAGCAAACAGGGAACGGATACGCATCACGAACCGCCGCTTCAAAGCGGGAAATAGTGATCGACCAACAGCGCCGCGAACAGCAGCGAGAGGTAGATGATGGACCAGGCAAATGCCTTGCGCGCGACCAGATCGGTGTAGTGGCGCCACACGCGCCAGGCATGCCAGAGAAAGACCACACCGAGCACGCTGGCCGAAGCCAGATAGATCAGCCCGCTCATGCGCACCGCATACGGCAGCATCGAGGTGGCCACCAGCGCCAAGCTGTACAGCCAGATGTGAAACTGGGTCAGCTTCGGACCATGGGTGACCGGCAGCATCGGCAGGCCGGAACGCGCGTAGTCGTCGCGCCGGTACAGCGCCAGCGACCAGAAATGCGGCGGGGTCCAGACGAAGATGATCAGCACCAGCAACCAAGCTTGCATCGGCACGTCATTGGCGATGCAGGCCCAGCCCAGGGCCGGCGGCATGGCGCCGGAAAGACCGCCGATGACAATGTTTTGCGGCGTGGCCGGCTTGAGCAGGATGGTGTAGATCACCGCATAGCCGACAAAGGTGGCCAGCGTGAGCCACATGGTGAGCGGGTTGACGAAGTTGTACAGCACCCACATGCCCATGCCACCCAGGGCGCCGGAAAACACGATGGTCTGGGCCGGCGTGATTTCTCCGCGCGCCAGCGGGCGGCGCGCGGTGCGCGCCATGCGGGCATCGATCTCGCGCTCCACCAGGCAGTTGACGGCAAAGGCGGCGCCGGCCAGGAGCCAGATGCCGATCGTGCCGGCCACCACCAGCTTCCAGTCCGGCAGTCCGGGCGAAGCCAGGAACATGCCTATCACGGCGCAGAACACCGCCAACTGCGTGACACGCGGCTTGGTGAGCGCCCAATACTGGGAGATGCGGTTTTGCTGGATCGACAAAGAAGACATGGACTGGAGACCTGGGCAGCAGTGGCGCGCCGGGATTATCCGGACGTGATGACACGCGCGGATCTGGCGCGGAAGTTTAGCACGACGAGCAGGACGACAAGGAGGGCAGCGCCGCCGTTGTGGAGCACTGCCAGGGCCAGCGGCCAGCGCAGGAAAATCGTGGAGATCCCGGTGGCCAGTTGCAGGCCAAGGACTGCAAGTATGAGCTTGCCGGGACGCACAAGTTCCGCAAAGCGCAGCGCGCGCAGCGCGGTATAGCCCAGCACCAGGGTCACGATCAGGGCGAAGCTGCGGTGCGTCCAGTGGATGGCTGTCAAAGCGTCCACGCTCAGGTAATCGCCGCTGGCCGTCTTGCCAAGCTGGCGCCACAGGTGAAAGCCGTTGTTGGCATCCATTTGCGGCAACCATGCGCCATGGCAGAGCGGGAAATCGGGGCAGGCCAGGGCGGCGTAATTGGTGCTGACCCAGCCGCCCAGGGCGACCTGCATGAATGCCACCACCAGCGCCAAGCCGGCCCAGCCGCGCATCAGCGCATCCGCGCTCAGCGCCGGACTGAGGGCAGCCATGGGGCTCGCGCCCGCGCGCGGATTCTGGCGACAGGCATGCCAGGTCAGCAAGGCCAGAAGTCCGATTCCCAATAGCAGATGGATGGTGACGATCACCGGCTGCAAGCGCAAGGTGACGGTCCAGGCGCCGAAGGCGCCCTGCAGGCAGACAAACCCCAGGAGCAGCAGCGGAAAGCCGGGCGCAAAGCGCGCATCGCGCCTGGCCGACTGCCGCCACTTGCGCCAGGCCACCACCAGCAAGGTGATGATCAAGACGCCCACCGCCATGGCCAGGTAGCGATGGATCATTTCTATCCAGGCCTTGGCCACGGTGACCGGGCCGGTCGGCATGGCCGCTTGCGCTGCCTGGATCCGGTCATGTGCCAGGAATGGATTGGCTTCGCCGTAGCAGCCTGGCCAGTCCGGACAGCCCAGTCCGGAATCGGTCAGGCGCGTGAAAGCGCCGAACATCACCAGATCGAAGGTGAGGAACACCGTGACCCAGGCCAGCTTGCGGTATTTGTCGGTGTCCTTGGAAGACCAGACTATCGACAGCGGCAACAGCGCCACCAGCAAGGCCTTGAGCGCGAGCTGTATCAACATGGCTTATCCGATGGCCGAGGCCTTCAGCAGGCGGCCGATATCGCGCTTCATGCGATTCGGATCGGCATCGCGCGGAAAACGCATCATCAGGTTGCCGAGCGGGTCGATGAGATAGATGTGGTCTTGCGCCGTCGTATCGCTTTCCGCCGGCAGCCAGCGCCGCAGGCTGTCGCGGTCCACATGCAGCATGTGGGTGCCTTCGTAATCCTTCTGCAAATCGGCGCCTGGCGTCTTGTCGTCGACAATCAGCCAGACGCGTTCCAGTCGCTCCATTTCCTTGCCTTGCATCAGGCGCAGTTGCCGCATCTCCCACAGCTTCTTGCGGCAATAATCGCCGCAATCGCCACCATCGGTTTGCAGCATGATCCACTTGCCGCGCCAGGCATCGAGCTCCTGCGGTTTGCCGTCCAGCGTGCGGCCGGAGAGTGCCGGGATCGGATAATTGCGGGGATCGAGCAGGGCGCCATAGTTGTTGCGCGACTGCGGCTTGATGACGTAGTAGGTGAAGTAAGACAGGATCATGGGCGCCGCGCACACCGCGATCACTGCCCACAGAATCCAGGTATTGCCGCGCCGCGGCGGGCTTGCTTCAACTGCCTGTGTCTTGCTTGGTTCCACTTCGATTCCTGAATCCGGTTACAAGGAAAAACACCAGCGCCGTCACGGCCAGCGCGTACCACTGGAATGCGTAGCCGCGATTGCGGTCGGCGTCGCTGGCCGGCAGCGGCCAGTCGCGCACCAGGCCATCGGCTGCTTGCGGCTCTGTCTTGCTTTCTTCGATTATAAAAGGCAGGACCTGCAAACCTGTCGCCTTGGCAAAATCGCCAGGCTGCAGGTTCTGGACGATCGCGCCCGGCTTGAGCGGAGCCGCCTGTCCCAGTTGCAGCAAGTGTCCCGTATCGCGGCGCAGGCGGCCGCTGACTTGCACCTCGCCTTGCGGGATCTGTGCGTGCGGGACGCGGCTGCGGTCCTGCGGATCGCGCGCGAACCAGCCGCGCATCACCAGCACGACCTTGCCATCGGCCATTCGCAGCGGCGCCACCAGCACCAGGCCGGCGCGGCCATCGTGCGGGCGATTGTCCAGGTACAGCAAGTAGTTGGGCATGAATTCGCCCCGCGCAAGCACGTGGCGAAATTCGATTTCATCGATGGGACGCTCCAAGGCGTCGCCCGGCAACTGCAGGACCGGCATGCTGTCCCTGGCCTGCATGGCAGCCGCGATGTTTTCCTTGGTGACGGCGCGGCCGCGTTGCCATTCGCCGAGTGCGACGCCGGCGGCCGCTACGGCCAGCGCAGCCAGGAAAGGAATCCAGCGAAAGCGGAATGTGAATCGCATTAGAATGACAAATCGGCCAAAGCTGCTGGCCTTGGCGCAACTTCTTTGCTCCCTCGTGTGGAGCAGGCATCCATGAAAATCCTGGTCGCGATCGGTTTCACACTCATCATCGGCAGCCTGGCGTCAGCCCTGTTTTTCCTAATGCGAGACAAGGGAAAGACCAACCGCACTGTCAATGCCCTGGCAGTGCGCGTAGGCTTGTCGATCACCTTGTTCCTCTTGATCTTGGGCGCATACAAGATGGGATGGATCGCGCCAACAGGAATACGGTATCAATAGCCCAATCAGCGCCGCGCAGCGGCCAGGGCCCGAGCGTAGCGAAGGGAATGCGATACGGTTCTCGTGGGCTTCGTACCAAAGTACAGAGCCAGCACGAAGCCCAGTGGTGGAGACCGTCTAAGCTGCGCAGCCGAAAAAGTGCTTGGGGGGTTGGCAGCAAACACCACCCGCCGCATTGATTTTCAGCGCCTTCTCTTTTTGCCTACTTTTTCTC
The DNA here is from genome assembly GCA_023392035.1 of Pseudomonadota bacterium. Classification (GTDB taxonomy): domain Bacteria; phylum Pseudomonadota; class Gammaproteobacteria; order Burkholderiales; family Burkholderiaceae_D; genus Lacisediminimonas. The sequence continues at coordinate 8,040 of JAEVZY010000014.1, forward strand.
TTGGCAAGACAAGAGAAAAAGTAGGGGCCCGCGGGGGCCTACCCCGCTTAAAGACCAACAGCCGGCCGCAGGCCAAAACAAGAACGAACAACCAATAGCCGCGGCCAAGCCAAAAACAAAACCACTACATCCAATAAACCACCACGTACAGACCCAACCACACCACGTCCACAAAGTGCCAATACCACGCCGCACCTTCAAACCCGAAGTGATGCTCCGGCGTGAAATCCCCCCGAATCACCCTTCGCAAAACGACCGCCAGCATGATGGCACCCAAGGTCACATGGAAGCCATGGAAGCCCGTCAGCATGAAGAAGGTCGAGCCATAGATACCCGAAGTCAGCTTCAGATTCAGCTCGGTATAGGCATGGATGTACTCATAAGCCTGGAAGCCCATGAAGGTCGCCCCCAGCACAATCGTGACAAACAGCCAGAACGCAGTCTTGGCACGATGCCCCGCCCGCAAGGCATGGTGGGCAATGGTCAGCGTCACGCCCGAGCTCAACAGCAAAGCAGTGTTGATGGTCGGGATCGGGAACGGCCCCATGGTGGTGAAGTTCTCGATCGTGCCGGCCGGGCCGGTATTGCCCCAATGCGCCGCGAAATCCGGCCACAGGATCTTGTGGTCCAGGTCAGCCAGCCAGGGCATGGTGATCGAGCGCGCATAGAACAGCGCGCCGAAGAAGCTGGCAAAGAACATCACTTCCGAGAAGATGAACCAGCTCATGCTCCAGCGGAAGGAGGTGTCGATGCGCTGGTTGTACAGGCCGCCTTCGGATTCCTTGATGGCGTCGCCAAACCACTGGTACAGGATCACCAGCACGCACAGGATGCCGGCCAGGTTGGCGTAAGGCCCCCAGGGCATGCCATTGACCCAGCCCGAGGCGCCGACCATGGTCAGAAGCAGCGAAGCGCCAGCCAGCACCGGCCAGCGGGAAGGACCAGGGACAAAGTAATACGGTGCTGCACTTCCGTGTTGAGAACTCATTTCAGCTCCAGATACTGTTTTTCTAATTCACCGCCGGCCACCGGTGCCGGCGATTGCCTCACCCAACCACCAACTTGACTATAAAAACCAGAATCAGCACGAACAGGATTGCGCCGATGAGGCCGGCAACAATCACGTGCACCGGATTCAAATTCTGCGTATCGGCCTCGTAATGGCGGCGCTTGCGCACCCCGAAAAAAGACCAGAACACGGCCTTCATGGTCGCCGCGAATGACAGCTTGCGCTGCGTCGCCTTGTCCGGTTCATCCATGATTCAACCTGCCTTGCGCCCGGCCCCACCCACTTCGAAGAAAGTGTAGGACAGGGTGATCGTCTTCACTTCGCGCGGCAGCGCCGGATCGATGTAGAACACCACCGGCATCTGCTTCGCTTCATTCGGCTTCAGGGTCTGCTGCCTGAAGCAGAAACACTCCACTTTCCTGAAATGCTCGGCCGCCTGCTGCGGCGCATAGCTGGGAATGGCCTGGCCGTCGATGCTGCGCGGCTGGGTATTCACCACCTCGTACACCACTTGCGTCATTTCGCCCGGATGCACGGTCATGCTGGCCACCGTCGGCCGGAAGCGCCACGGACCTTGCGCATTGGCGTCGAACTCCACCGTGATCGTGCGGCTCTTGTCGACCTGGGTGTTGAGCGGCGCCGAGGCGGCGGTTGCATCCTGCGGCGTCACCAGGTTGATGCCGGTGATTTCGCAGATCTTCTTGTACATCGGGATCAGGGCGTAACCGAAACCGAACATCAACACGGCAACCACCAGCAGCTTGCCCAGCATTTGCCGGTTCATCCGTCCCTGCCACTGCCGCGAATCGCTCATGTCACCTGAACCAGATCTGCTTGATGAAGACGCCGAAGAAAAACACCAGCACTACCGACAGCAAAATCAGCGCTGTCTTCAGATTGCCTGGCTTTTTGTTGTCCGCCATGTCTCACTCCGGGCGCGGGAAGGAAAACCCCTCCCGCGCCGTGATGCTGCTTACTTGACCGTCGGCGGCGTTTCAAAGGTATGGAAAGGCGCCGGGCTGGGCACGGTCCATTCCAGGCCTTCCGCGCCATCCCAGGGCTTGTCCGCCGCCTTCTCGCCGCCGCGGATGCAGGGCAGCACAACGAAGAACAGGAAGTAGACCTGGGTGATGCCGAACAGGAAGGCGCCGATCGAGGACACCATGTTGAAGTCGGTGAACTGGGCCGGATAGTCGGCGTAGCGACGCGGCATGCCGGCCAATCCCAGGAAGTGCATCGGGAAGAAGGCGACGTTGAACCAGATGATGGAATTCCAGAAGTGGAATTTGCCGCGCCATTCGTTGTACATGTGGCCGGTCCATTTCGGGGCCCAGTAGTAGAAGCCGGCGAACAGGGCAAACAGCGAGCCGGCCACCAGCACGTAGTGGAAGTGCGCCACCACGTAGTAGGTGTCCTGCATCTGGATGTCGATCGGGGTCACGGCCAGGATCAGGCCGGTGAAGCCGCCCATGGTGAACACGAAGATGAAGCCGATCGCGAACAGCATCGGCGTCTCGAAGGTCATGGAGCCCTTCCACATGGTGGCGATCCAGTTGAACACCTTCACGCCGGTCGGCACCGCGATCAGCATGGTGGCGTACATGAAGAACAACTGCGCCGTCACCGGCATGCCGGTGGTGAACATGTGGTGCGCCCACACGATGAAGGACAGGATGGCGATCGACGAGGTGGCATACACCATCGAGGCATAGCCGAACAGCGGCTTGCGGGCGAAGGCCGGGATGATCTGCGACACGATGCCAAAGGCCGGCAGAATCATGATGTAGACCTCGGGGTGGCCGAAGAACCAGAAGATGTGCTGGTACATCACCGGGTCACCGCCGCCGGAGGCATTGAAGAACGAGGTGCCGAAGTGACGGTCGGTCAGGGTCATGGTGATGGCGCCAGCCAGCACCGGCATCACCGCGATCAGCAGGTAGGCGGTGATCAGCCAGGTCCAGCAAAACATCGGCATTTTCATCAGCGTCATGCCGGGTGCGCGCATGTTGAGGATGGTGGTGATGATGTTGATGGCGCCCATGATCGACGAGGCACCCATGATGTGCACCGCGAAGATGGCCATGTCCATGCCGATACCCATCTGGGTCGACAACGGGGCGTACAGCGTCCAACCGGCAGCGGTGGCGCCGCCCGGGACCAGGAAAGAGCTGACCAGCAGGATCGCGGCCGGCGGCAGCAGCCAGAACGAGAAATTGTTCATGCGCGCGAACGCCATGTCGGAGGCACCGATCTGCAGCGGAATCATCC
>JAEVZY010000040.1 GCA_023392035.1 Pseudomonadota bacterium
AACCGACGCGGAGCAGTTGCCGCGCGCTCCGGTAGTGACCGTCATGGGCCACGTCGACCACGGCAAGACCGCGCTGCTGGACTACATCCGCCGCGCCAAGGTTGCCTCGGGTGAAGCCGGCGGCATCACGCAGCACATCGGCGCCTACCATGTGGAGACGCAGCGCGGCATGATCACCTTCCTCGATACGCCGGGCCACGAAGCGTTTACCGCGATGCGGGCGCGCGGCGCCAAGGCGACCGACATCGTGATCCTGGTGGTGGCCGCCGACGACGGCGTGATGCCGCAGACGCGCGAGGCGATCGCCCACGCCAAGGCGGCCGGGGTGCCGCTGGTGGTGGCGATCAACAAGATCGACAAACCCGGCGCCAACCTCGATCGCGTCAAGACCGAATTGATCGCCGAGCAGGTGGTGCCGGAAGAATACGGCGGTGACGCCCCCTTCGTGCCGGTATCGGCCAAGACTGGCGAAGGCATCGACAACCTGCTGGAAAACGTGCTGCTGCAAGCCGAGGTGCTGGAACTGACCGCACCGGTCGAGGCGCCGGCGCGCGGTCTGGTGATCGAAGCCAAGCTCGACAAGGGCCGTGGTCCGGTGGCGACCGTGCTGGTCACCTCCGGCACCTTGAAGCGCGGCGACGTCGTGCTGGCCGGTTCTTCCTACGGCCGCGTGCGCGCCATGCTGGATGAGAACGGCAAGGCCAACGCGCAAGCCGGTCCTTCGATTCCGGTTGAAATCCAGGGCCTGACCGAAGTGCCGGCCGCCGGTGAAGACGTGATGGTGATGGCCGACGAACGCAAGGCGCGCGAAATCGCGCTGTTCAGGCAGGGCAAGTTCCGCGACGTCAAGCTGGCCAAGCAGCAAGCCGCCAAGCTGGAGAACATGTTCGAGCAGATGGCAGAGGGCGAGGTCAAGAACCTGCCGCTCATCATCAAGGCCGACGTGCAGGGTTCGCAGGAAGCGCTGGTCGCCTCCATGCAGAAGCTGTCGACCAGCGAAGTGCGGGTGCAGGTGGTGCATGCGGCCGTCGGCGGCATCAGCGAATCGGACGTCAACCTGGCGCTGGCCTCGAAAGCGGTCATCATCGGCTTCAACACCCGTGCCGACGCCTCGGCGCGCAAGCTGGCCGAAGCCAATGGCATCGACATCCGCTACTACAACATCATCTATGACGCCATCGATGATGTGAAAGCCGCCATGTCGGGCATGCTGGCGCCGGAGAAACGCGAACAGGCGCTGGGCCTGGTGGAAATCCGCCAGGTGTTTATGGTCAGCAAGGTTGGCGCCATCGCCGGCTGCTACGTGCTGGAAGGCCTGGTCCGACGCGGCGCCATGGTGCGTCTGCTGCGCGACAACGTCGTCATCTGGACCGGCGAGCTCGATTCGCTCAAGCGCTTCAAGGACGATGTGCGCGAAGTGAAAGCCGGCTTCGAGTGCGGCCTGTCGCTGAAGAACTTCAACGACATCCAGGTCGGCGACCAGCTGGAAGTGTTCGAGGTACAGGAAGTCGCCCGTACACTTTAAGGCAAACCTCAAACGGGCTGCGGAATCGCTTCCGCAGCCCGTTTTCTTTTTGGGGCGCACATCATGGCAAGACACAGCAAATCCATCCCCGGCCGTGGCCAGCGCGTGGCCGACCAGATCCAGAAAGACCTGGCCGAATTGATCGCGATGGAATTGAAAGACCCGCGCGTGGGCATGATTACCATCACCGAAGTGCAGCTCACGCCCGATTACGCGCATGCCAGGGTGTACTTCACCACGCTGGTGGATGATCCGGCGGCCATCGACAACACGCTGGCTGGCCTGAAGAAGTCGGCGGGATATCTGCGCAACCAGCTTGGCCGTCGCTTGACGATCCATACGCTGCCCGAACTGCACTTCTTCTACGATAACTCCACCACCCGCGGCATGGCCTTGTCGCGCCTGATCGACGAAGCCAACGCCACCCGCGCCAAGGACGAGGAGGGCGGCGCTTGAGCGAGCAGCGCCCTGCGCGCGCCAAACGCGTGCCGGTACATGGCGTACTCCTGCTGGACAAGCCGGTCGGCTTCACCAGCAACCAGGTGCTGATGCAGGCCAAGCGTTTGCTCAATGCGGAAAAGGCCGGCCACACCGGCACCCTCGATCCCTTTGCCAGCGGCTTGCTTCCCCTTTGCTTCGGCGAAGCCACCAAGTTTTCGCAAGACTTGCTGGAAGCCGACAAGACCTATGAAACCGTGGTGCGCCTGGGCGTGAAAACCGAAACCGGCGACACCGAGGGCGCAGTGCTTGAAGAACGCGCAGTGACTTGCAGCCGAGATGAGATCGAAGCCGTGCTGGCGCGTTTTCGCGGTCCCATCATGCAGGTGCCGCCCATGCATTCCGCCTTGAAGCGCGACGGCAAAGCCTTGTACGAATACGCGCGCGAAGGCATCGTGCTGGAACGCGAGCCGCGCGCAGTCACGATTCACGAACTCGAGCTGCTCGACTGGCAATCGCCGCTGCTGACTTTGCGCGTACGCTGCAGCAAGGGCACCTATATCCGCGTGCTGGGCGAAGACATCGGCGCCGCGCTCGGTTGCGGCGGCCACTTGCAGGCGCTGCGCCGTACTGGCGCCGGCAGCCTGGTGGTGAACGACGCCACCAGCCTGGATGCGTTCGCAGCCATGGAGCCGGCGGATCGTCTGCAAGCTTTGGCACCGGTGGATGCGCTGCTGTCCAGCTTTCAGGCGGTGGAACTGGATGAGGCCATGACGGCCCGCTTTCGCCAGGGCCAGCGCCTGCCTCTGCCGGCCGGCAGCCATGCCTTTCCAGCGCAGCCCTCACGCGTACGCGTCTATGGCCCTGGCCATGAATTTCTCGGCTCCGCGCAACTGCAGCCGCACGGCGTGCTGGCACCGGAGCGATTGGTGGCGCCGGCGCATGCCGGACTGATCTGACCGGACTCAGCTTCTTACTGCTTGTGCGCGGCCAGATGACCCCGCCCAGGCGAGCCGCTATAGTGCCGGAATCCCGTTCCCACCCGCGCCGCAGCCGAACGTGAAGCATCCCCTGGCCACCATCGTCATCGCCCAGCTCTTCGGCACCTCGCTCTGGTTCAGCGCCAATGCCGCCGCCGACGAGCTGGTGCGCTTGTGGGGCCTGACCCCGGCGGGGCTGGGCTGGCTGACCAATTCGGTCCAGGCTGGCTTCATTGCCGGCACCTTGCTGTTCGCCGCCACGGGACTTGCCGACCGCTATACCGCCAGTCGCATCTTCGCCGTGTCCGCCGTGACGGGCGCGCTCTTCAACGCGCTGTTTGCGCTGCTCTCGCAAGGCTTGGCCAGTGCCATGCTGTTTCGCTTTGGCGTCGGACTGGCACTGGCCGGCGTCTATCCGCTGGGCATGAAACTGGTGGTGAGCTGGGAGCCGCAGGCGGCTGGTCGCAGCCTCGGCTTGCTGGTGGGCATGCTCACTTTGGGCACCGCCTTGCCGCATGGTGTGCGTGCGCTTGGAGCGCAATATCCCTGGCAGGCCGTGATGCTGTTTTCCTCCTGCCTGGCCTTGATTGCCGCCTTGATGGTGGCCAAGCTGGGCGACGGTCCTCACTTGCGGGCCAAGGGACCGATCGGGCTCAGCCTGCAGCGCTTGCTGCAAGCCTTTCGCATTCCCGCATTTCGCGCCTCGGCATTTGGTTATTTTGGACACATGTGGGAGTTGTACGCATTCTGGACGCTGCTTCCCCTGTTGCTTGCCGCGCCCTTGCTGCGGCAAGCTCAACTCGGCACGGCCGCGGTATCGGCCTGGTCTTTTGCAATCATCGCGGTGGGGGCGGTCGGTTGCATGGTGGGCGGCGTGCTCAGCCAGCGCCTGGGCAGCGCGCGCGTGGCCGGGCTGGCGCTGGCCAGCTCGGGCACGATGTGCCTGCTCTTTCCTTTTCTGGATGGCTTGCCTTTGCCGCTATGGCTGGCCTTGCTGCTGTTCTGGGGCGTGGCAGTGGTGGCCGATTCGCCGCAGTTTTCCGCCATGTCGGCCAGGGCATGTCCGCCCGAGGCCGTGGGTGCGGCGCTGGCAATTCAGAACAGCATAGGATTTTTCATCACGGCCTTGGCCATCCTGCTGGCCACGCTGGCGTGGCCGCTCCTGCAAAGCCGGGTGTCGTGGCTGCTCTTGCCGGGGCCGGTACTGGGACTGATCGGCATGCGCCTATTGTTGCGACAGACGCGGCCGCAAGAGCGTGCTTGAACCGGTATCTGCGCTCAAATAACTTGCACCGACAGACCCGGCAGCGCCACTGCGGCCCATCTGGCCAGTTCCAGTGCTTCACTGAGATCGAAGTCGATGCAGGTATCCAATTTAGCCAGGATCAAATTCGTCAGCGCCGGCAGCTGGGGCAACAATTTTTTCAGCTCTTCACTCGAAAATACGTCGCAATCGACAAGGTAGAACGATTGCAAGCTGAATTTGGCCGGGCTGGCGGCAATGGAGAGAAGCTCGCCTTCGTCAAAATTAAATCCGTCGAGATGCAGAGTCTGGAGGCTGATTGCCCCGACACTGCTGAGATCGAATTGATTGTCAGTCTGATTGTAGTCAAAGCGTCGGCTGATGCTCAACGTGTGGATGTTTGGCAAGGCTCGGAGGTAGGCAGGCAGCCATTGCGTCGTCGTGAGTGCCAGTTCTTCAACCGCGGGGAACCAGCGCGTCAGTCGAGAGAGAGCGAACCCGTTTGGTAGCCGAAAATAATGTCCAAAGGCCAGCCTTTTTATCTGATCGAATCTCTCGTCAGCCAGCATATGGAGGTGACAGTCAAGGGAGAGGCTCAATGAGCGAACCGGCAATCTTTGTCCACGAATGGACAATCGACCGACGTCGTCCGGTCCGCATGCCAGGCTTTCGTCAAGAATCAGTTCGATCGAGCAATCTTTGCCCAGATTGGACGCGTCACATTTCGCCAGAAAACTTCCGTAGTTGGACGTGGGGCGAAGGCTCAGCCTCACATTGCGTATTTTATTTCCCGGCTGCAGACAGCCGAGATAGTTTCGCTGGAGGTCGCCCGTCGTAGCAAAGACAGTCTCGGTGCGCAGCCCGATCTTTGTAAATATGCATTCGGTATCGTGCGCACCCCGGAGGATGTGCGCCTTGTATTTTTCTGCCGTTGAAATGAGATCGAGAGAGAACTCCCCCGGCAATGCCTGGGTGAAATAAGGGCGGACCTTGAAGTATGGCCTGGTGCGTGCAGCAAGCTGCGAGCTCGCAAGCTGATTCAAGACCTTGCAGGTCGAATCAAACCGGCGTAACGATTTGCGGTTCACAAACTGCAGGATCGCTTGCCATATTTCCGGCGGAAGTTGCAGCCACTTCGAATTCGTCGCAGGAATCGCCTGTACCAGCTGCGGTGCGCCCGCCGCCTGGGGCCGGATGAAGACGTCCCCCACGGGGCGCAGGGAATTGTAGGGTGTGAGGGCCTTCAGCTCGATCGGGGATTGGTAGGGACTGGCGGCAAACGGGAAGCGGATGTCTCTCGATTGCTCCGTCGGAAAATAGACTTGTCTCGAGCGCTTGAGCCTTTCGGTTTCTGTCTGCAATTGCCTGATGAGTTCCGCGGGGTTACGACTGTGGACCGTCGGCATGTTGCCCGGACTTAAATGAGGCAGCGGCGCTGACTCGCTGTCATAACGCGGCCGGGTGTTTCGGGAAGTGCCTTGCGGTTCGATGCGGGCCTGTTTCATTGGCGATCAGGAATCCTTGGTTGTTTGCTGGGTAGGTGGCCCCGGCAAGGCGGCGGGCGTTCGGCAAATCGGTCGCGCTGCTGGAACGGGATGCGCTCCGTACCTGTTCGAGTACGCTTGTTCCATCGCCTGCTCGCGGCCCCCAGCGGCGAGGGCCACAACAAATTCACGTTCCGTTCATATTGGGCCGTCAAGCTTGTCGGCAGGAAGCTAAGCCTTTGATTGAAAAGGCCTGACTGTTATAATCGCCGGTTTCCCCAGATTCTTCGAGCCCGTCATGTCCACCCCCACCCGCGCCCTGCGTAATATCGCCATCATTGCCCACGTCGACCATGGCAAAACCACCCTGGTCGACCAACTCCTGCGCCAGTCCGGCACCTTCCGTGAGAACCAGCAAGTCGATGCGCGGGTGATGGACTCCAACGATCTCGAAAAAGAACGCGGCATCACCATCCTCGCCAAGAATTGCGCGGTGGAATACGAAGGCACCCACATCAACATCGTCGACACCCCTGGCCACGCCGACTTCGGCGGCGAAGTGGAGCGCGTGCTGTCGATGGTGGACTCGGTGCTGTTGCTGGTGGATGCGGTGGAAGGCCCGATGCCGCAAACCCGCTTTGTGACGCGCAAGGCGTTGGCCCTGGGCCTGAAGCCGATCGTCGTCATCAACAAGATCGACCGTCCCGGCGCCCGTCCGGAGTGGGTCATCAACGCCACCTTCGAATTGTTCGACAAACTCGGCGCCACCGAAGAGCAACTCGACTTCCCGGTGATCTACGCCTCCGGCCTGAACGGCTACGCCGGCCTGAACGCCGATGTGCGCGGCGGCGACATGAAGCCGCTGTTCGATGCCGTGCTCAAGCACGTGCCGGTGCGCGACGATGACGTCGACGGCCCGCTGCAATTGCAGATTTCTTCTCTCGATTACTCCTCTTACGTCGGCAAGATCGGCATCGGCCGCATCAAGCGCGGCCGCGTGCGTCCGCTGCAGGACGTGGTGATCATGAACGGTCCGGACGACACCCCGGTCAAGGCCCGCATCAACCAGGTGCTGAAGTTCAAGGGCCTGGAGCGCGAACTGGTAAACGAAGCCATGGCCGGCGACATCGTGCTGATCAACGGCATCGAAGACCTCGGCATCGGCACTACCGTGTGCGCACCGGAAGCCCCGGAAGCGCTGCCCATGCTGACCGTGGACGAGCCCACGCTGACCATGAACTTCATGGTCAACACCTCGCCGCTGGCCGGCCGCGAAGGCAAGTTCGTCACCAGCCGCCAGTTGCGCGAACGCCTGGAGCGCGAGCTCAAATCCAACGTCGCCCTGCGCGTGGCGCCGACCGATGACGACACCGTGTTCGAAGTCTCCGGACGCGGCGAACTGCACCTCACCATCCTGCTGGAAAACATGCGCCGCGAAGGCTATGAGCTGGCCGTCTCGCGTCCGCGCGTGGTGTTCAAGATGGTCGACGGCGAACGCCAGGAACCCTACGAAAACCTCTCCGTCGACGTCGAAGAAAACCATCAGGGCGGCGTGATGGAAGAGCTGGGCCGTCGCCGCGGCGACCAGCAGGACATGCAGCCGGACGGCAAGGGCCGCGTGCGCCTGGAGTACCGCATTCCGGCGCGCGGCCTGATCGGCTTCCAGGGCGAATTCATGACCCTGACCCGCGGCACCGGCCTGATGAGCCACGTGTTCGACGCCTACGGCGCGGTCGATCCCAACAAAGGCGAACTGGCCGGCCGTCGCAACGGCGTGCTGATTTCGCAGGATGATGGCGCGGCCGTAGCCTACGCCTTGTGGAAGCTGCAGGACCGCGGCCGCATGTTCGTCAGCCACAATGATCCGGTGTATGAAGGCATGATCATCGGCATCCACTCGCGCGACAACGACCTGGTGGTCAACCCCATCAAGGGCAAGCAACTGACCAACGTGCGCGCCTCCGGCACCGACGAAGCCGTGCGCCTGGTGCCGCCGATTGAATTGACGCTGGAATACGCGGTGGAATTCATCGAGGATGATGAGCTGGTTGAAATCACCCCCAAGAGCATCCGCCTGCGCAAGCGCTTCCTGAAGGAGCATGAGCGCAAGCGCGCTTCGCGCGAAGCGGCTTGATTATTTGAATCAGCCAGCCGCGCTTGGCAAAAAGGCCCGCCGATATTGGCGGGCCTTTTTGTTTGGAGACAGTTCGCGGTGATGCGTCGACTTGAGGAAGGGTTCAGTCGGGCTCGGGATCGATGATGCTCAGGACCCGACTCACGATCTCATTGGTGGTGGCCGCGTCCAGAGATTCAATGAATTCAGCTTGCCGATCCGTTGCACGCAGGTCAAATGAACGCACCTGGTTGCACACGGCAACGCCCAGGGTGTCGTGCCCGGTGATTGGAACCGTTATGCCCATGTTGCGGGCAGCTTCTCCACCGCTGGTGACCGCGACCATGACGGTGAGGCCAAAGCGATTGATTTCGCGTGGACTGATGGCCACGAAACGATGCCGGTCTTTCATTTCCCGGCCCTTGGCGGGATTGGGGTTCACCCAATACACGTCACCGCGATCGGCGACGCGCATCAGCCGATCTCCTGACCAGTTGGGCCGCCTTCCTGAGCCCATGCGGTGTCACTGATCAGCGCATCGACCTTTTCCTGAGTCACGCCTTCCAGCAATTCCGAGAGCTTGTATCGCTTGCGCGTAGTTGTCTGAACCGGGCGGGCGGTGAGTCGGCCAGGTTCAATATCAAGCACGAGAATGTCGCCGACCTTGGCGCCAAGAATTTTGAGTGCGTCCGAGGGAATAGTCATGATTGCCGATGAGCCTTGTTTGCGAATGTTGACGGTGATCATCTGCATTTCCTCCCAGGCTTTCGCCCCTTCCAATCGCGCAGAGTAGCACATTAATGCTACTTCATGCGGCGTCCATACTTTCCGAGAGAGTGCGGCTTCGACTGCAAAAGAAAAGCCCCGGGCAGTCATGCTGTCCCGGGGCTTGGCGGTACAAACGGTGTTGCTTCAGGTCGGCGACAGCGCCGCCGAAGCCGGCGCACTCGGCACCGCCTGCTGCCCCTTCAACACCTTGGCCACGGCGCCAAACAACTGCTCGATCTGCGACTCATTGATGATCAAGGGCGGCGAAAGGGCAATGATGTCGCCCGTGGTGCGGATCAGCACGCCTTCGTCCCAGAAGCACTTGAGGAAGGTATCGAAGGCGCGCACGCCCACCTTGCCCGGCGCGCTTTCCAGTTCGATGCCGCAGACCAGGCCCAGGTTGCGGATGTCCTTCACCCAGGGCAGGCCCTTCAAGGCGTGCGCCGCATCCTCGAAAGGCTTGGCCATGCGGGCGGCGCGGTCGAACAACTGTTCTTCTTCGTACACCTCAAGCGTGGCAATCGCTGCTGCCGCCGCCAGCGGATGACCGCTGTAGGTATAGCCATGCGCGAACTCGATGGCGCCGTCGGCGGCGGCAGCCATGAAGGCGTCGTGGATTTCCTGGCGCACCAGCACCGCGCCCATCGGCACGGCGGCGTTGGTCAAGCCCTTGGCGCAGACCAGCATGTCCGGCACCACGCCAAAATAATCGGCGGCGAAGGGCGCGCCCAGGCGGCCAAAGCCGGTGATGACTTCATCGAAGATCAGCAGGATGCCGTACTTGTCGCAAATCGCGCGCAGCTTTTGCAGATAGCCCTTGGGCGGCAGGATCACGCCGGTGGAACCCTGCATCGGCTCCACGATCAGCGCCGCCACCGTGGACGGGTCGAGCATGCCCAGCAGGCGCGCTTCGAACTCATCGGCCATTTCCGCGCCATGCTCGGGCAGGCCGCGGGTAAAGGCGTTGCGCTTGATGTCCAGCGGATGGCGCAGGTGGTCCACATTGGCCAGGGTCGGGCCGAACTGCTTGCGGTTGCCGGCGATGCCGCCCACCGCAATGCCGCCGAAGCCGACGCCGTGATAGGCGCGCTCGCGGCCGATCAGGCGCGTGCGCATGGCCTGGCCGCGCACCTGCTGATAGGCCAGCGCCATCTTCAGCGCGCTGTCCACCGCTTCCGATCCGTCATTGGCGAAGAACACCCGGTTCAAGCCTTCCGGCGCCATCTTCACCAGCGCACTTGCCGCCTCGAACATGCGCGGATGGCCCATCTGGAAACCCGGCGCGTAGTCCAGCTCGGCGGCCTGGCGCGTGATGGCTTGCGTAATCTTCGGATGGCAATGGCCGGCGTTCACGCACCACAGGCCGGCGGTGCCGTCCAGGATCTGGCGATTGTCGTCGCTGGTGAAGTGCATACCCTTGGCGGCAGTCAGCACGCGCGGCTTGGATTTGTATTGGCGATTGGCCGTGAAAGGCATCCAGAGGTGTTCGGTATTGAGGGCCATCTTCTGTCCTTCTTGTGGTGTGGAAGTCCCGCTCGCGGGAGCAGAAGCACGATGTTAATGCCAATGTCCGATCCGCGCCCATACCATGCAGAATTTTCAGCACTGGGCTTGTCTTTTCGTCAGCATCCTGCGGGCAACGACGCGGCTTTGATTGTGGGGCTGCTTGGCTGCTGGCAAAATCTGCGCTCCAGCAACAAGGGAGTCATCCGTGATCGAGCGCATCAACGTAGAAAAACGCTATTCCGACGTCGCCATCTTCAATGGCGTGGCCTGGCTGGCCGGCCAGGTGCCGCGTCCGGATGCAGGCGACGACATCCGCAGCCAGATGCGCGATGTGCTGGCCCAGATCGACGCCTTGCTGGCCACCGTCGGCAGCGACAAGAGCCGCATTCTTTCGACCCAGATTTTCCTGGCCGACCTGGCCGACAAACCCGGCATGGATGAAGTCTGGGACGCCTGGGTGGTGGACGGCCACGCCCCGCCGCGCGCCACCGTGGTAGCGGGCCTGGCGCGGCCCTTCTACAAGGTGGAAGTGG
>JAEVZY010000344.1 GCA_023392035.1 Pseudomonadota bacterium
GGGGCATGGTGGTGGGCCACGTGGCGCCGGAAGCCTTTGTCGGCGGCACCATTGCGCTGGTGAAGGAAGGCGACTCGATCACCATCGACGCCCGCAAGCTGCTGATCCAGTTGAACGTGCCGGACGAGGAAATCGCGCGGCGCCGCGCCGAGTGGAAAGCGCCGACGCCGAAGTACACGCGCGGGGTACTGGCGAAGTTTGCGGCGCTGGCCTCTACGGCAAGCAAAGGGGCGACCACCGGCTAAGGTGGTTTTTGGTGCAATACGCTTCGCTATTGCACCCTACGTCCAACGCAGCTTGTACTTGCGCAGGGCGCAATAGCGAAGCGTATTGCGCCGAAAAATGACAAAGGCCTGGTTCTCCCGGGCCTTTGTCATTTGAAATTCTTGCGGATCCGTTCCTGCCTGCGCTTTTGATCTTCGTCATGCGCTTTCTTCTTGTCGAGCCCGAGCATTTTTTCCCCGAACTCGAACCACAGGAAGGCCACCATGAACAAGCCGCCTATCCACCACCATGACAAATCGGCAAAGGGTCCGATCTCAAAAAAGCGCAGCGCGGCCAGCAAGACAATGACAATGATGAGCGGCATGTTTCCTCCTGCCGTGAGGATATTGGTGCAAGCGGGCCGGGTCAAATGAGGTGTTTCAATGCGTGGCGTTTTGCCACGGTTGCGGCGGAAAAAGCGGTAGAATCCTGTTCACTGTTCAACATGGAGACAGCAATGAAACAAGTGTTGGTTGGGCTGCTAGCCCTGGGTGCCCTGGTTTCGCATTCGGCCATGGCTGCCGATCCGGCCGATCTGGCCAAGCAAAAGAATTGCATGGCCTGCCATGCGGTCGGCAACAAGGTGGTGGGTCCGGCCTACAAGGATGTGGCCGCCAAATACGCCGGCCAGAAAGATGCCGAAGCCAAGCTGGTGCAGAAAGTGATGAAGGGTGGCTCGGGTGTGTGGGGCGCGGTGCCGATGCCCGCCAACCCCCAGGTCAGCGAAGCGGAAGCCCACACGCTGGTGAAGTGGATCCTGGCGCAGAAATAATTCGCCACGCTTCAAAAAAAAGCGCCCGCAAGCCGGGCGCTTTTTTCATGCGCAATCGTCTCAGTGGACGACCGCGATCTTCTCCTTCTGGCCACCCTTGTAGGTGTACAGGGTCACGGTGCCATTCTTGACGTCGCCCTTGGCGTCGAATTCTATGGTGCCGGTCACGCCTTCATGCTTGATCTTGGCCAGCGCCGGCAAATACTTGGCAGGCTCCGCCGAATCGGCTTTCTGCATGGCGTCGGCCATGGTCATCACGGCGTCGTAGACATAGGGCGCGTACAGCACCACATCCTGGTTGAAGCGCTTCTTGTAGCGGTTCACGAAGGCCGCCATGTCCTTTTCTTTCTCGCCCGTCACGCCACCGGCTTCGGCGCAGATCACCTGGCCATCGGCCATGCTGTTGTTGGAGAGTTTGGGCAGGCCGGTGGTGCAGATGCCGTCACCGCCCATGAACTTGGCGTTCACGCCAAGTTGCTTCATTTGGCGCAGCATGGGGCCGCCGACGTTGTCCATGCCGCCGAAGAAGACCACATCGGGCTTCTTGGCCTTGATGCTGGTGAGGATGGCCGAGAAGTCGGTTGCCTTGTCGTTGGTGTATTGCTGGGTGACCTGCAGAGCGGGTGACTTGGCCTTGGCGCCCTTGACGAACTCGGTCGCCACGCCTTCGCCATACGCGGTGCGGTCATCTATCACCGCCATCTGCTTCACCTTGAGCGACTCCACCGCATAGCGGCCCAGCGCGCCGCCGAGCTGGCGGTCGTTGGCCACCACCCGGAATGCGCCCTTGAAGCCCTGGTCGGTGTATTTGGGACTGGTGGAGGAGGGCGAAATTTCCGGAATGCCGGCCGCATTGTAGATGCCCGACGCGGGGATGGTGGTGCCGGAATTCAGGTGGCCGATCACGCCATTGACCTTGGCATCGACCAGCTTTTGCGCCACCGCCGTGCCCTGCTTGGGATCGGCGGCATCGTCTTCCATCAGCAACTGGAATTTGACCGGCTTGCCGCCGATCTTGATGCCCTTGGCGTTCAAGTCTTCCACCGCCAGGATGGCGCCATTGGCATTGTCGCGGCCATAGTGGGCCTGGCCGCCGGACATCGGGGCGACGTGCCCCAGCTTGATGATCATTTCCTGCGCCTGCGCGTTCGCCGCGAAGACGCTTGCCAGCAAACCTGCCAATACCACCTTGGATGTGGATTGCATCGATTCCTCCTGGATTGAAAATTGTCCGGCATGCTGCAACACTGTTGCGGCTTGCCCCGCTGTTGCGTTGATTGCCTTGCGTGCCGCCTGCAAGACCATACACGTGCAAGAACATACAACAGTTGGGACGTGCTGCAAAGCTCCGATCCTTGACGCCGCACTCGATTGGCCCACCACCGCAACCCAGGCACCATGCGCAAACCCCGGATACTCGACAAGCTCGACCGCAAGCTCTTGAACCTGCTGCAGAAGGACAATCTGCTGCCCACCAGCGAGCTGGCGCAGAAGGCACATATCTCGCAGCCGACTTGCCTGCGCCGCGTGCGCGCCTTGCGCGAATCGGGCGTCATCAGCGCCAATGTGGCAATGGTCGATCCCTTCGATCTGGGCTACGGCATGATGGCCTTCCTCGAAGTCTCGCTCACCAATCAATCGGACGAACACATGCAGGCCTTCGAAGCGCGCATGCAGCGCGAGCCGGAAGTTCTGCAATGCTATTTCGTCTCGGGCGACTATGACTATTTTCTGGTGGTGCATGTGCTGGACATGAACGCTTACTACCAGTTCGTGCGAAGGGTGATTTCCGGCTCCGGCAATGTGCGCAATTTCCAGTCGCGCTTTCCCATGAAGCGCGCCAAGTTCAGCACCCGCATTGCCTTTGATGAGAAGGCGGCGGAATTGGAGGTCGGTGGAAAAGGCGGCGCCTGAAGCCTCAGGCGCGCAGCGGTCGGTTGTCCAGGGCCAGCAGGCCGCGTTGTCCATTCACGCCGGTGAATGCGAAATCCACTTCCGGCCGGCGCCCGGAAACGATCTCGGCGATGGCTTTGCCGGACCCGCAACCCATGGTCCAGCCCAAAGTGCCATGGCCGCAGTTCAGGAACAGGTTGCTGTAACGGGTGCGGCCCACATAGGGCACGTTGGAGGGCGTCAGCGGTCGCAGGCCGGTCCAGTACACCGGATTGGCATAGTCGCAGGCATCGGGAAACAGCTCGCGCGTGCGGCGGGTGATGGCTTCGCAGCGTACCGGATTAAGTTCGCGCGTATAGCCGTTCAATTCGCAGGTGCCGGCCACCCGCAGACGGTCGCCCAGGCGTGACAGCACCAGTTTGTAGCCGTCATCGGTGAGCGAGACGGTGGGGGCCGCTTCCGGCCGCAGCACCTGGAAGGTGGCGGAATAGCCCTTGCCGGGATAGATCAGCAAATTGATGCCCAGCGGCTTCAGCAAGGGCGCTGAAAAACTGCCGGTCGCTATCACGTAGGCATCGGCCTTGAGCTGGCGATGGCGGCCGTGCTCGTCGATCACTTCCACGCCGGTCAGCCTGGCCTGGGCGCCGCTGCTTTCGGCGAGCAGGCGCGTGACGCTGGTATTGAAGAGGAATTGCACGCCTTGCTGGCGGGCGTGTTCGGCCAGGCCGGTGGTGAACTTGTAGACGTCGCCCGATTCATCGGTGGCGGTGTAGTCGCCGCCGACGATGCGCGACGCGATCGCCTTCAAGGCCGGTTCGATTTCCAGCACGCGCGCCGCATCCACGGTTTCGCGCGGGCAGCCCAGTTCGCGCATCAGGCGCGCCGCCGGTTGCGCGTGCTCGAATTCCTTTTGATCGGTGTAGAAATGCAGGATGCCGCGTGTGAGCTGATCGTACTGAATGCCGGTTTCGGCGCGCACGGCCTGCAGGGTTTTGCGGCTGTATTCGGCCAGCGCGATGATCTGGCGAATATTGTGATCGGTGCGGGACTGGGTGCAATTGCGCAAGAACTCCAGACCCCAGCGCCACTGCAGCCAGTCGGCATGAAAGCGATAGAGCAAGGGTGCATCTTCGCGCCCCAGCCATTTGAAAATCTTGGCCGGTGCCGAAGGATTGGCCCAGGGTTCGGCGTGCGAGACCGAAATTTGTCCGCCATTGGCGAAGCTGGTTTCCTGGGCCGGGCCCGGCTGGCGTTCAATGACCGTGACTTCATGGCCGGACTGTTTCAGGAACCAGGCCGAGGCCGTGCCGATGATGCCGCTACCCAGAACGATGACATGCATGTTGCTTCTCCACTGACGGCGCCATGAAAGCAGTCCCAGTGGCTATTTTAGAAAGAGACGCTGGTGAGAGGGAATCAAAAGTAAGCCTGCAATTTGCATGGTCAAAAAGCAGTGGCGCACTTTTGTTGTATTTTAAAAAAATTGCAGGGCGCTTTAATTTTTTCCAGAACGCAGCCGAGTGATTTCCTGCGATACCGCGCGCAGGATCAGATCTTCCAGCGAAGCGTGCAGGCCACCGCGGATTTCATTGGCCAGATTGCTGACGGCGCCTTGCAGTACATCGGCCAGGCTGTCGCGCACGCGCTGCTCAAGGCTGGCGTCGGCGCGCGCCAGCAATTGGCGCAGGATGCGCTCGCGCAGCGCTCTTTCCAGTCGCGCCCAGTCTTCATTGCCCATCGAGGCGCGCGCGCGTTGCTCCAGTTCTTCGACGCTGGCCTCAAGCTCTACGCCCGGCGGATTTTCAGGGACATCGAACGCAGCCTGCGCGGCCGGCTCCTGGGTGTCGGCCGGCTCGATGACTTCGGTCAGTACCGGGATACCGGCGTCACGCGACAGATTGCTCATTGGCGCTCCGGTCGTAATGTTTGAGTGGATAGCCGCGCTGCTTGTAATGCGCGTAGCGCTCGCGCCCCGCGGCCAGGGCATCGGCATCGGTGGACACCACCTCCAGCAGGCGCTCGAAGCGGGCGAAATGCGGCGGCATCACCGGCGCCAGGTTGATCAGCAACTGATGATGCGGCAAGGCTTCGTCTTCGCGTACGGTCAGAATGACGGGCGTTTCGCCTGCCAGCGGATCGCCGGCACGTACATGCGGCAGGAAATCCTGTTCGGAAAAAGTCCAGAGGGCGGCGTCCAGTTGGGCCAGCTCGGCTTCGTCGCGGCAGGCCACCACCGTGCGCCAACCTTCATTGGCGGCCAGGCGCACCAGGCGGCAGGCGTAGGCGACCGGTTCCGGCACCTTGGTATGGAAATCAATGCGGGTCATCTCAGTCTGCCTCAGAAACGAAAGCCTGGCGGCACATTGGAGGGCGCGTTGCCGGGCGCGGCAGCCGCTTCATTGGGCGCCGTGCGCTCGGCTGCGGGAGCGCCGGCTGCACGGGGCGCGGCGGGCTTGGCAGGCGCCAAGGGCGAGGGCGCCGGATTGCGCCAGTTGGCCGGCAGACGCGATGGCTCGGGATAGGCGGCAGCATTCAAGGCTTGTTGCCAGCCGTCGATGTCAAAGCCGCGCTTGACGGTATTGCCCACCCGTAGCGCCGGCAATTGATTGGCACCGGCCAGGGTCTTGAACTGGTCCAGGTCTTCCCTGCTGTTCACCGTGCGCTCGGAGAGCGGCACGCCGCGCCGGGCCAGCCATTGCCGGGCCTCGTCGCAGGGCTGGCAATCGCGGGTGGTGTACAGCGTCACCGGATTGTCCTTGACCGCCTGCTGCAAGGCCCAGGGCAGGGCGACATCACTGCTGTCGCTGTCGAGCCTGGGCGTTTGCACCGACTTGGCGCCGGCCGGAGGCGGGGAATCGCTGTAATTGAGCTTGCCGTCCGGACCGACCCATTTGTAGACCTGCGCCTGGGCCAGCACCGGCACCATCAGCAAACCCAGGATGACGTGCAGCGCGCCTTTCATGCTTACAGCGTCATCCCGTTGTGACGCAGCAAGGCGTCGATGCTGGGCTCGCGGCCACGGAAGGCCTTGAAGCTGTCCATGGCGGAACGCGATCCGCCCACGGCCAGGATCTCGGTGTGGAATTTCATGCCGGTATGCGCCAGCTGGTCGGGATCGTTGGCGGCTTCCTCGAAAGCGGCATAGGCATCCGCCGACAACACCTCGGCCCACTTGTAGCTGTAATAGCCGGCGGCGTAACCGCCGGAGAAGATGTGGCTGAAGGAATTCTGGAAGCGATTGAATTCCGGCGGGACCAGCACCGCGAATTTGTGGCGCACCTCGGCCAGCACGTCGGCGGCGCTGCCGCCCTGGCGCGGATCGAAATCGTAGTGCAGGTGCATGTCGAACAGCGAGAATTCCACCTGGCGCAGCATTTGCAGTCCGGACTGGAAATTCTTGGCGGCGATCATCTTGTCGTACAGCTCGCGCGGCAGGGGGGCGCCGGTCTTGACGTGGCTGGTCATGCCTTGCAGGACGTCCCATTCCCAGCAGAAGTTTTCCATGAACTGCGAAGGCAGTTCGACCGCATCCCATTCGACGCCGGAAATTCCGGAGACGCCCAGTTCATCCACCAGGGTCAGCATGTGATGCAGGCCGTGGCCGAATTCATGGAACAGGGTCTGCACTTCGTCATGGGTGAACAGCGACTCGCCCTTCTTGCCATCCACCACCGGCGGCGGCGTGAAATTGCAGGTCAGGTAGGCCACCGGCGTCTGCACGATGGCGCCGGCCACCTTGCGGCCGCGGGCATCGTCCATCCAGGCGCCGCCGCGCTTGCCATTGCGCGCATACAGGTCGAAGTAGAACTGGCCGACCAGCTTGCCTTCTTTCTCGATCCGGAAGAAGCGCACATCGGGATGCCAGATCGGCGCGCTGTCCGGCATGATCTCCACCGAGAACAGCCTTTGCACCAGCTCGAACAGGCCATGCACCACGCGCGATTCGGGGAAGTATTGTTTCACTTCCTGATCGGAAAAGGCGTAGCGCTTTTCCCGCAGTTTTTCCGAAGCGTAGGTGATATCCCAGGCTTCCAGCTGGTCCATGCCAAGTTCGGCCTTGGCGAAAGTCTTCAGTTCTGCCAGGTCATTCTCGCCGAAGGGACGGGCGCGCTTGCCGAGATCTTCCAGGAAGTCGATCACCTGGCGCGGCGTTTCGGCCATTTTCGGCACCAGCGAGACTTCGGCGAAATTGGCATAGCCCAGCAGGTGCGCTTCTTCCTGGCGCAGGCGCAGCAGGTCGGCAATGATCTGCGTATTGTCCCATTCCGGCTTGGCGCCCAGCTCGGAAGCCTTGGTGGCATTGCCGCGGTACACCGCCTGCCGCAGTTCACGATCGTCGGCGTATTGCAGGACCGGGAAATAGGACGGGAAGTGCAGCGTGAACTTGTAGCCGGTCTTGCCTTCGCTCTCGGCGGCGGCGCGTGCCGCCTGCCTGGCATCCTCGGGCAGGCCGGACAGGCGCGCTTCATCTTCGATCAGCAATTCCCAGGCATTGGTGGCGTCCAGCACGTTCTCGGAAAAACGGTTGGACAGGCGCGCCTGCTCTTCCTGGATTTCGGCGTAGCGCTTTTTTTGCGCATCGGCCAGGTCGGCGCCGCTGAGCTTGAAGTCGCGCACCGCGTTGTCGATGATGCGCTTGCGGGCCGGCGTCAGATGCGCGTATTCCGGCGCCTGCTGCAAGGCCTTGTAGCGCGCGAACAGCGCTTCGTTCTGGCCCAGCTCGGTCCAGAAGTCGGTCACCAGCGGCTGGTTTTCGTTGTACACCGCGCGCAGCTCGGGGGTGTTGACCACCGAGTTCAGGTGGCCCACCACGCTCCAGGCACGGCCCAGCTTTTCGGTGACGTTTTCCAGCGGCTCGACGAAGCTGTCCCAGGTGGGCGCTGCCTGTGAGGCCTCCAGCTGGGCAATCATCTTGCGGCCTTCGTCCAGCAAGAGCGCGATGGCGGGTGTGACATGCTCCGGACGAATGGCGTCGAAGCGCGGATGGTCGGTAAAGTCGAGCAGGGGATTGGTCATCAAAGGGTTCTCTCGGCAGCTTCCACGGTATTGACGAGCAGCATGGTGATGGTCATGGGGCCGACGCCGCCGGGCACGGGCGTGATCCAGCCGGCCACTTGCTCGGCCGACTTGAAGTCGACATCGCCGCACAGCTTGCCTTCATCGTCGCGGTTCATGCCCACATCGATCACCACTGCGCCGGGTTTGATCATGTCGCCGGTGACGATGTTCCGCTTCCCGGTGGCAACTACGACGATGTCGGCCATGCGCGTATGCAGACCCAGGTCGCGCGTCTTGGAATTGCAGATGGTGACGGTGGCGCCGGCCTGCAAGAGCAGCATGGCTTGCGGTTTGCCAACGATATTGGACGCGCCCACCACCACCGCATGCGCACCGCGCACCGGGTAGTCGATCGACTCCAGCATTTTCATGACGCCGTAGGGCGTGCAGGGGCGGAACAGCGGCTGCCCGGTCATCAACAGGCCGGCATTGCTGATATGGAAGCCATCGACGTCCTTTTCGGCGGCGATCGCTTCGATCACCTTGTGCGAATCGATATGGGCCGGCAAGGGCAACTGCACCAGGATGCCGTGGATGCTGGGGTCGGCATTGAGGGCGGCGATGCGCGCCAGCAGTCCGGCCTCGCTCATTTGCGCCGGATATTTTTCCAGCACCGAGTGGATGCCGTTCTCTTCGCAAGCCTTGACCTTGTTGCGGACATAAACCTGTGAAGCCGGATTGTCACCGACGAGAACGACCGCCAATCCCGGCTGTCTTCCTTTCGCAGTGAGGGCGGCGGCACGCTTGGCGACATCGGCGCGCAATTGTTGGGACAGGAGATTTCCGTTGATGATCTGGGCAGGCATTGGCGGGAGCGGTGGTAATGGATGATGAAGAAGGGCTGTGCAGTACGCCGGCAAACACGGCCGGCGCGGCTTTCGGAAAGCGCATTATAAGTCGCCGCCGAGGTGGCACGCCGCTGCGCCCAAAGGTCCTGGAACGGGCCGCACTGGACCTGAATTTTCATAGTGCGCCGCAGCACAAATCCCGCATTATGAAAATCGATCCCGCATTTTGAAAAATGAGGTGCTGCTGCTAGAATTCGCATGATTTCGCGACAACCCATCGCGTTTGGTCGACAATGCCTGTCGCAGCCACCGCTGCCAGGCGACTTCAAGGAGACAAGCAATGTCAGCCCAGATTGACCTGGTTCTGGCCCAGGCCGCCAACGATCCCGACGTCATCGAAACCCAGGAGTGGCTCGATGCACTCGAAGCGGTCATTCAGAACGAGGGCCCGGAGCGCGCCCACTACCTGATGGAGCGCATGGTGGACCTGGCTCGCCGCCGGGGCGCCCACATTCCCTTCTCCAGCAATACCGCTTACGTCAACACCATTCCCGCCCACCTGGGCGCGCCTTGTCCCGGCAATCTGGAATATGAAGAGCGCCTGCGCTCCTGGATGCGCTGGAACGCCATGGCCATGGTGGTGAAAGCCAACCGCGCCGATGGCGATCTGGGCGGCCACATTTCCAGCTTCGCCTCGCTGGCCAACATGCTGGGTATCGGCTTCAACCATTTCTGGCACGCGCCGACCGAAGACCACGGCGGCGACCTGCTCTACATCCAGGGCCATTCCTCGCCCGGCGTGTATGCCCGCGCTTTCCTCGAAGGCCGCATCAGCGAAGAGCAGATGTCCAACTTCCGCCGCGAAGTGGATGGCCACGGCCTGTCTTCCTATCCGCATCCCAAGCTGATGCCGGATTTCTGGCAATTTCCCACCGTCTCCATGGGCCTGGG
>JAEVZY010000090.1 GCA_023392035.1 Pseudomonadota bacterium
GGCGGCACCCTGTTCCTGGACGAGATCGGCGACATGCCCTTCGACCTGCAGACGCGGCTGTTGCGTGTGCTGTCGGACGGACATTTCTATCGAGTCGGCGGACATCAGCCGCTCAAGGCCAATGTGCGCGTGATCGCTGCCACCCATCAGAACCTGGAGACGCGGGTCAAGGAAGGCTTGTTCCGAGAAGACTTGTACCACCGCCTGAATGTGATCCGCCTGCGCTTGCCGCCCCTGCGCGAGCGGCGCGAAGACATTCCCATTCTTACCCGCTACTTCCTGGCGCAAAGCGCGCGGCAATTGGGCGTGGAAGCCAAGCGCATGTCCGAGCCGGCCATGCAATTCCTGACCGGCCTCGAGCTGCCGGGCAATGTGCGCCAGCTGGAGAACCTGTGCAACTGGATCACCGTGATGGCGCCGGGGCAGGTGGTGGAGGTGAAGGACCTGCCGCCAGAATTGATCGAGGGCTCAGCCGCAAGCGCGACGGTCGGCGCCGGCGTTGCGAGCGCTGCCGGCGCGGTCGCTGCCCATGCTTTCGCCACTACCATTGCCTCCGCCCCGGTTGGCGCGGAAGCGGGCAATGGCGGCCTCAACGGCAGCGCCAATGGCGGCTTCAATGGCAGCATGGTTTCGAATGCCGCACCGGTCCAGTTCAATCACGCCCTGCCTTCCGCACCCCTGGTGGGCATGCCCGCCCCAGGACCGAACTGGATCGCACTGCTTGAAGCCGAAGCGGCCAACATGCTTTCCGCCGGCCGGCCGGAAGTGATGGATGCGCTTGGCCGTCAGTTTGAATCGGCGCTGATCAAGACCGCATTGCGCTACACCCACGGCCGCAAGAATGACGCCGCGATCCGGCTTGGAATCGGACGCAACACCATCACCCGCAAGATTCACGAACTGGGTATAGACGGCGCCAAGGACGAATAGACGAGTAGGGCGCTGCCGGCTACATTTGCAGCGTAGGGCGCAATACGCTGTGCTATCGCGCCCTACGCAGATCGGACCACTTCCGACTTCAAGCGCCTCCAAAGCGTGGTGCGGCTGATTCCAAGGTGGCGGGCCAACTCATTGCGGTTGCCACCGAAGCGAGCCAACAGGGCTTGCAGATCCTCCTCTGGCGCAGTCACGACTGGATGCGCCTCTTTCTTCACGCTGCCCCCAAGTTCGGGCGCAATCTTCAGCAGAAAACCGGGACTGCAAGCCTGCAGCGGTTCGGCCGCCAGATGGAGCGCCGCGCGCTGCATCAGATTGCGCAATTCGCGCACATTGCCGGGCCAGGCATAGGCGCGCAGCAGCTCGCCGCAGGCTTCGATCTCTGCATTCAGGTTGGAGCCGGCGCGCGCGCCCAGTTCGGCCAAGGCATTTTTCAGCAGCCATTGCGCCAGCAAGACGATGTCCTGCGGTCGCTCGCGCAAGGGCGACAAGGCCAGCCGCAATACCGACAGCCGATAAAACAGATCCGCCCGAAAGCGTCCTTCGCGCACCCGCTGTTCCAGATCGCAATGGGTGGCGCTGATGATGCGCAGCTTGACGGGAATCGGGCGCGTGCCGCCGACGCGGGTCAGCTCCCGCTCTTCCAGCACCCGCAGCAAACGCGTTTGCAGGGGCAGCGGCATTTCGCCGATCTCGTCCAGGAACAGGGTGCCGCCCTGGGCCGCTTCGAACAAGCCGGCGTGGCCGCCACGGCGCGAGCCGGTGAAGGCGCCTTCTTCATAGCCGAACAATTCGGATTCCAACAGGGATTCGGCCACCGCGCCGCAATTCACCGCCACGAAAGGCTTGCTCATGCGCTGCGCGATTTCGCTTTCGCGATGGATGGCTTGCGCCACCAATTCCTTTCCGGTGCCGGTCTCGCCTTCCAGCAGCACGGTGGCTGGCGACTTGGCATACAGCACAACCGCTTGCCGCAAGCCCTGCATGGCCTGCGATTCGCCGCGCAAGTCATTCAAGCCATGCCGCGCACGCAATTGCGCGGCCAGCGGCGAAGCGCCGCGCCGCGCTGACTGCAGCCTTGCGATCCGCGCGATTTCCAATGCGTCCTCAAAGGCCTGGTGAATCGATGCCGCGGAGTAGACGAACACGCCGGAAAGTCCCGCTTCTTCCGCCAGGTCGGTCACCAGGCCGGCGCCGACGATGGCTTGCACGCCGGCCGCTTTCAATTCGCCGATGCGGTCGCGCGCATCTTCTTCCGTGGCATAGGTGCGCTGCTGGATGGCCAGAGCGTAGGTGCTTTGAAAATCCGCCAGCTCGGGCAGGGTGCGCTGGTAGGTGACCACGCCAATGTGGGGCGAGATGCGCCGCGCACGCGCCAGCGCCTGCATGTAATCGAAGCCGCTGGCCTTGGCCACCACCACCGGCACCGACAGCCGCGCTTTCAGATAGGCGGCGTTGGAACCGGCGCAGATGACGGCATCGCAATGCTCATG
This sequence comes from Pseudomonadota bacterium, assembly GCA_023392035.1. Classification (GTDB taxonomy): domain Bacteria; phylum Pseudomonadota; class Gammaproteobacteria; order Burkholderiales; family Burkholderiaceae_D; genus Lacisediminimonas. The sequence continues at coordinate 2,430 of JAEVZY010000090.1, forward strand.
TTCCAGCCGTTCACGGATATGCCGCACCGCGTCTTCGAAGCCGAGCGCAATCGGTTCCACCGTGGCCTGCTCATCGAATTCCAGGGTGATGTCGCGAAACAGGTCGGCCAGGCGCGAGATGGAAACGGTCCAGATCACCGGTTTGTCGGCGTTGTCGGCTTGGTTGGAAGGGGGACGAGCCATGTTTCAGAGGAAGTTTCAATGTTTCATGAATGGGTTTCATTGGAACATAAATTCACCCTCCAGAACAAGGCTTGCCAGTTCTGCATCGGCCGTCTTGTTTTCCGCCAAGTCCATGATCTGTATGGTGATTTTCGAGGAAGCGAGTGACCGCTTCCAAACCGGCGGCGGGTTGGCACATGACTTGCGAAACTGCAAGCGCATCCGCATATCGTTCCAATACAGGTGAAACAATGACGATTCGATCTGCCGGCGCCGCTTTGCGCCAGGCGCTCAAGGAGGAATCCCCGCTGCAAGTGGTGGGAGCCATCAATGCCAACCATGCCTTGCTGGCGCAGCGCGCCGGCTTCAAGGCGATCTATCTGTCCGGCGGCGGTGTGGCGGCGGGTTCGCTCGGCCTGCCCGACCTCGGCATTTCCGGCCTGGACGATGTGTTGACCGATGTGCGCCGCATTACCGACGTCTGCGACCTGCCCCTGCTGGTGGATTGCGATACCGGCTTCGGCGCTTCGGCCTTCAATGTGGCGCGCACCGTGAAATCGATGATCAAGTTCGGCGCCGCCGGCCTGCACATCGAAGACCAGGTCGGCGCCAAGCGTTGCGGCCATCGGCCCAACAAGGAAATCGTCAGCCAGCAGGAAATGGTGGACCGCATCAAGGCCGCGGCGGATGCCAGGACCGATCCCGATTTCCTCATCATGGCGCGCACCGATGCGCTGGCGGTGGAAGGCCTGTCGGCCGCCATTGACCGCGCCTGCGCCTGCGTGGAAGCGGGCGCCGACATGATTTTTCCGGAGGCCATTACCGAGCTCTCCATGTACAAGAAGTTTGCCGAAGCGGTGCAGGTGCCGATCCTGGCCAACATCACCGAGTTCGGCGCCACGCCCCTGTTCACGGTGGATGAATTGCGCCAGGCCTCGGTGGCGATGGCGCTGTATCCGCTGTCGGCCTTCCGCGCCATGAACAAGGCGGCGGAAAACGTCTACACGGCGATCCGGCGCGACGGCACGCAGAAGAATGTGGTGGACAGCATGCAGACCCGCGACGAGCTTTACGAGCGCATCAACTACCACGAGTTCGAACAAAAGCTGGACGCCCTGTTTGCCCAGCAAAAAACCAAATAAAACCATCGGAGTGTCTGACCAAATGAGCGAACAACAAGCCCCCGCCTTCAAGCCCAAGAAATCGGTTGCCCTCTCTGGCGTGACCGCCGGCAATACCGCGCTATGCACCGTCGGCAAGACCGGCAATGACCTGCACTACCGCGGCTATGACATTCTCGACGTGGCCGATGCTTGCGAATTCGAAGAGATCGCCTATCTGCTGGTGCACGGCAAGCTGCCCACCGTGGCGGAGCTGGCCGCCTACAAGTCCAAGCTGAAAGCCATGCGCGGCTTGCCGGCGGCGGTAAAGAGCGCGCTGGAATGCCTGCCGGCGTCCGCCCATCCGATGGATGTGATGCGCACCGGCGTTTCCGTGCTCGGCTGCACCTTGCCGGAAAAGGACGACCACAATCTGCCCGGCGCGCGCGACATCGCCGACCGCCTGATGGCTTGCCTGGGCTCGGTGCTGCTCTACTGGTATCACTACAGCCACAACGGCCGCCGCATCGAGACCGAGACCGACGACGATTCCATCGGCGGCCATTTCCTGCACCTGTTGCATGGCGAAAAGCCGAGCGCGCTGTGGGAAAAATCGATGCACACCTCGCTCATCCTGTATGCCGAGCATGAATTCAATGCCTCAACCTTCACCGGCCGCGTGATCGCCGGCACCGGCTCGGACATTTACTCGGCCATCACCGGCGCCATCGGCGCGCTGCGCGGTCCCAAGCATGGCGGCGCCAACGAAGTGGCGTTCGAAGTGCAGCAGCGCTACGACAATCCGGACGAGGCCGAAGCCGACATCCGGCGCCGGGTGGAAAACAAGGAAGTGGTGATTGGCTTCGGCCACCCGGTGTACACCATCGGCGACCCGCGCAACAAGGTCATCAAGGAAGTGGCGCGGCAATTGTCGGTGGCAGCCGGCTCCATGAAGATGTGGGAAATCGCCGACCGGCTGGAAACCGTCATGTGGGATATCAAGAAAATGTTCCCCAATCTTGACTGGTTCTCGGCCGTGTCCTACCACATGATGGGTGTGCCCACCGCCATGTTCACGCCGCTGTTCGTCATCTCGCGCACCTCCGGTTGGGCGGCGCACATCATCGAGCAGCGCATCGACAACAAGATCATCCGTCCCAGCGCCAATTACGTCGGGCCGGAAGACCTGAAATTCGTGCCGATCAAGGATCGCAAGTAAGACCATGAACCAAGCCTTTCGCAAACCGCTGCAGGGAACCAAGCTCGACTATTTCGATGCGCGCGAAGCCGTCGAAGCGATCCAGCCCGGCGCCTGGGCCACGCTGCCCTACACCTCGCGCGTGCTGGCGGAAAACCTGGTGCGCCGCTGCGAGCCGGCGCGCCTGGTGGATTCGCTCAAGCAGCTCATCGAACGCAAGCGCGACCTGGACTTTCCCTGGTTCCCGGCGCGCGTGGTGTGCCATGACATCCTGGGCCAGACCGCGCTGGTGGATCTGGCCGGCCTGCGCGACGCCATTGCCGAACGGGGCGGCGATCCGGCGCTGGTGAATCCGGTGGTACCCACGCAACTGGTGGTGGACCATTCGCTGGCAGTGGAATGCGGCGGCTACGATCCGGACGCCTTCAACAAGAACCGCGCGATTGAAGACCGGCGCAATGAAGACCGCTTCCACTTCATCGACTGGACCAAGAAAGCCTTTCGCAACGTCGACGTGATCCCGCCCGGCAACGGCATCCTGCACCAGATCAACCTGGAGCGCATGAGCCCGGTGGTGCAGGTGAAGGATGGCGTGGCTTTCCCCGATACCCTGGTCGGCACCGATTCGCATACGCCGATGGTGGATGCGCTGGGCGTGATCGCCATTGGCGTCGGCGGCCTGGAAGCGGAAACCGTGATGCTGGGCCGCGCCTCGTGGATGCGCCTGCCGGATATCGTTGGCGTTGAACTGACTGGAAAGCCGCAGCCGGGCATCACCGCCACCGACATCGTGCTGGCGCTGACCGAGTTCCTGCGCCAGTCGCGCGTGGTGTCGGCCTACCTGGAATTCTTTGGCGAAGGCGCATCGGCCCTGACCCTGGGCGACCGCGCCACCATCTCCAACATGGCCCCGGAATATGGCGCGACCGCCGCCATGTTCTACATTGATGAGCAGACCATCCGCTATCTGCGCCTGACCGGCCGTGAAGAAGAGCTGGTGCAGCTGGTTGAAACCTATGCCAAACAAACCGGCTTGTGGGCCGACAGCCTGCAGCAGGCGCAATACGAGCGCACGCTCAAGTTCGATCTGTCGAGCGTGGTGCGCAATATCGCCGGACCGTCCAACCCGCACAAGCGCGTGCCCACCAGCGAGCTGGCGGCGCGCGGTATCGCCGCGCCGGTGCAGACCCAGCCCGGCCTGATGCCTGACGGCGCGGTAATCATTGCCGCCATCACCAGCTGCACCAATACCAACAACCCGCGCAACATGATTGCCGCCGGCCTGCTGGCGCGCAATGCCAATCGTCTCGGCCTCTTGCGCAAGCCCTGGGTCAAGACTTCGCTGGCGCCCGGTTCCAAGACCGTGGCCCTGTATCTGCAGGAAGCCGGGCTGTTGCCCGAGCTGGAAAAACTCGGCTTCGGCGTGGTGGCTTTCGCCTGCACCACCTGCAATGGCATGTCGGGTGCGCTCGATCCGGCGATCCAGAAGGAAGTGGTGGAGCGCGATCTGTACGCCACGGCGGTGCTGTCGGGCAATCGCAATTTCGATGGCCGCATCCATCCCTATGCCAAGCAGGCCTTCCTGGCTTCGCCGGCACTGGTGGTGGCCTATGCCATCGCCGGCAGCATCCGCTTCGATATCGAAAAGGATGTGCTGGGCCTGGACCCGGCCGGCAAGCCCATACGCCTGGCCGACCTGTGGCCGTCGGATGCCGAGATCGACGCCGTGGTGGCGCAGGCGGTCAAGCCCGAGCAGTATCGCAATGTGTACACGCCCATGTTCGCCCTGCGCGAAGAGCGCGGCGAGCCGGTCAGTGCCTTGTATGACTGGCGGCCGATGAGCACCTACATCCGCCGTCCGCCCTATTGGGAAGGTGCTTTGGCGGGCGAGCGCACTTTGAAAGGGATGCGGCCGCTGGCGGTCCTGGGCGACAACATCACCACCGATCATCTCTCGCCTTCCAATGCCATTCTGGCCAACAGCGCGGCCGGCGAATACCTGGCCAAGATGGGCCT
>JAEVZY010000101.1 GCA_023392035.1 Pseudomonadota bacterium
GCCCAGGCCTGCGGTGAGCAAAGTCAGCGCCAGCGGGCGCAACAGCCGATAGCGCGCCAGCAAACCCATGCCGCGCCCGGCCAGGGGCAGCAGCATGGCCAGGCGGCCATCCAGCAGCGATTGCAGAGACAGCAGATGGCGCGCGGCGTCGATGCCGGTGTCGGCCATGCCGCCCATGGCATTGCGCAGCAAGGCGCGCGGCTGCATGGCGGCGCGCACATCGTGCTGGGCCAGCACCAGCCCGGCGCGAAACACCTGGCCCTGCAACAGCAGCAGATGTTTGCGCTGGGCGGCCGGCAATTGACGGTCAGTGGGCATGGGACCTCACATCAGGGCGTCGCGATCTTTCTGCAGCTCGGCCATGGTCATGGGCATGGAAAGCCGGTTCTCGCGCAGCATGGCATTGAGCTTGCGCAGCAGCGCAAAGGCCAGCACGGTAAACAGCAGGCCGATCAGTGCCAGGATTTTCCAGCCCAGCGCGGGCCAGGCCAGAACCACCACCAGCACCGACCACCAGGCAATGGCAAACCATGCCGCCAGCACGAACAAGGCGCCCAGCAGCAGCAGTCTGATGACCTGGGTGCGGATCTCGCCGGCTTCGATGGCGGCCAGTTCCAGCCGCGTCAGCAGCAGGCCAAGGGCATTGCGTGCCATGCTGGCAGCGCTGTCCAGCAGTCCCTTGGCCGGCTCCTGGTCCGGGCCGTTGTCAGGCGTTTGCACGCGTTCGCAGGGGGCTGGCGCTTACTTGCGCGCGATCAGCACGCCGATCAGCAGGCCGACGCCGGCCGCCACGGCCGTGGCTTGCCAGGGATTTTTGCGCACGTAATCGTCGGCGCTGTCGGCCAGTTCACGGCCGGCTTCCATGGCCGCGGTCTGCAATTCCTTGGCGCGGCCGCTGGCTTCTTCCAGCATGGCCATGCCGCGTCCACGCAGTTCGTCGGCCTTGCCGCCGGTGCTGCTGGCGGCTTCGCGCAACAGTTCCTGGGCATCGCGCAGCAAGGTGCTGAAATCGTTGCGTACGGTTTTGATGTGGGACTCGACCATGGTGGATTCTCCGTTCGGGTTGAAACCTCGTGCGCCTGTGGCCGGACGGCGATGCCGCGGCCGGACGCGTATTCGTTTGGCATTGTACCTGCGGCCAACTGTCGAATAATCAAGAGCGGTCAAACGCCTGGCGTGCAATCGTCGCAATGTTCGAGGGCGGGCGGCGGCCTGCGCATGTGGTCGCGCGCATCCTTCAATGCGCTGCGCAAGCCCTCTTCCACCACCGGGTGGTAAAACGGCATGCGCAGCATTTGCTCCACGCTCAGGCCCGATTCCAGCGACCAGGCCAGCAAATGCGCCAGATGCTCGGCGCGCGGCCCGATCATCTGCGCGCCCAAAAACTGTCCGCTGACGCGCTCCGCGTACAGGTGCAAGGTGCCGGCGTTTTCGCCCAGCACGCGGCTGCGTCCCTGGTCGGCGAAGTCGACACTGCCGGTCACGAAATCACGCCCCTTCAGTTGCGCCGGCCCGGCGCCGACCTGCGCCATCTGCGGCTCGGTAAAGGCAATGCCAAAGGCCACATGGCGTTTGGCGGGATGTGCATTGGGCCAGGCACCGGCATTGTCGCCGGCGATGCGGCCCTGGCCGGTGGCTTCATGCAGCACCGGGCGTTCACTGCCGACGTCGCCGGCAATGAAAATGCTGCTGTCGCCGCAACGCATGGTTTGTGGGTCGTATTCGGGGATGCCGCGGGGGTTCAGCTTCAATCCGGTATTAGCGAGTTCGAGCGCCCCCAGATTGGGAATGCGGCCGGTGGCGCACAGGATGCGTTGATGCTTGTGAACCGTTTCGCGGCCGTCGGCCTCGCGTACGCGCAGCGTTACGCCCTGCCCTTCGCGCATGACCTGCAGCACTTCGCTTTCCATGTGCAGATCCAGTTCGCGGCCCATGATTTGGGTGGCCAGCGCTGCCAGAGTCGGATCGGTGAGGGCACCGGCTGTCTTGCCGCGGCCGAATATGCTGGTCTTGACCCCCAGGCGATGCAAGGCCTGCCCCAGCTCCAGGCCAATTGCGCCGGCCCCCACCACCGCCACCGATTCCGGCAGCGTGCTCCATTCAAAAATGCTGTCGCTGGTGTCGAGCAGATCGCCGGCGGCCTTCAATTCCGGCGGAACGGAGGGACGCGAGCCGGTGGCAATTACGATTGCACGCGCCTTCACTTCGGTATGGGCATCGACCAGCAGGGAATTCGGGCCGCTGAAGCGCGCCTTGCCCAGCAGTCGCTGTGAATCCGGAATGGCCAGCGTGTTTTCCACCACGCTGCCGACAAAACGATCGCGCTCCGCACGGATCCGGCGCATGACGGCTTCACCCTCGATGCGCAGCTGACCGACTTCCACGCCAAAGCGCTTGGCATGCTGCGCCTCCCAGGCGGCATTGGCGGCGGCAATCATCAGCTTGCTGGGCATGCAGCCAACGCGCGCGCAAGTGGTGCCGTAGGGACCGCTGTCGATCAACAGCAGATTGGAGGTATGGGTACGTGCGGCAAAGAATGCGGTCAGCCCCGCACTGCCGGCGCCGATGACGGCAACATCCACCGAAAGCCTGTTCATATCAGCTCCTTGCAACAGACGGCCAAGCGCCGCAGGCCAGAGCGTAACAGGCTAGCCCTTGCTACGTGGTCAGCGCACCAGATTGCCGCTCTTGCTGATGACGGTCAATTCCACAAAGTGCGAACCGATGTGGTTGCCGGAACCAAAGGTGATCGGATAACCGCCAAGGTTGAGCTGGCCCAGCCCTTCCAGCGCCTGCTTCACCGAGGCGCGCGTGGGCTCCTTGCCGGCCTTGCGCAACGCGGCCACCAGCACCTTGGCGTTCATGAAGCCTTCCATGCTGGGATAGGAGTAAGGCTTGCCCTTGGCATAGCGCTGCATCAGGGTTTGATACTCGGACACCAGCGGCAAGGTGGCGCTGTAGGGGAAGGGAAAGACCTGGGAAATGCCCATGCCCTGCGCCAGGTTGGCGCCTATGGTCTTGTTGATGACTTCCACATTGGCGGTGGAGATATTGAACAGGAAGCCGCGGCCGCCTGCGGTCCGGTAACGGCGCGCGAATTCTGCTGCCGGCACGCTGATGGCCACCATCAAGACCGAATCGGGATCGGCGGCCAGCACGTCCTTGACGGCCTGGTCGACATCGGCGGTATAGGGTTCATACGAGACCCGCGCGGCGACAGCGATATTGCGCTTCTTGGCTGCGTCTTCCAGCGCCCGCACGCCGGCATCGCCAAAGGGATTGTCTTCGTACAAAACGGCGATGCGCTTGGTACCCAGGCCGGCCACGTGGCGCACGATGGCTTCCACTTCATCGGCGTAGCTGGCGCGCAGATGAAAGATGTTGGGGTTGTAGGGTTCGCGCAGCAGCCGCGCGCCGGAGGCAACGCCGACGATGGACAAGGGCGTATTGTCGAACAGGCTTTGCTTGAACAGCTCCGTCACGTTGTCGGTGCCGTAGTAACCAGTGAGCGCAACCACCTTGGGGTCGGCCAGGAATTCCTTGGTGTTGCGCACCGTGCCTTCGATCTTGTAGGCGTCGTCCTTCACCACCAGGGCCAGCTTGTGGCCGTTGATGCCGCCCTCGCTGTTCACATGATCGAGATAGACCTTGGTGCCCAGCACCAGTCCCTTGCCGAACTCTGCCGCTTCACCGGTGAGCGGCGCCGATTGGCCGATGACGATGTCGGCCTGGGCATGGAATACGGCCAGCGAGCAGGCCAATCCGGCGAGGAGGTGTTTGAAGCGCACGATCCGAGGACTGTCAGAAGATAGGGAAAGGGCATTTAACCAGAATCAACCCTCACCTTCCAGTGAAGCCGGCATTTGTTTGCCAAGTGGGCAAGACGAATATGCAACGGTGCGCTTTTCGAGTATTGCGGCCGGCCTAATGGCGCACTGCATACCAAGCCATGCCTATCCATTCGTGCAGGGCGAGGTAGGACAGGGTCAGGGCCGGCGCTTGCGGCAACCAAGCCTGCAAGCCCGGCAGCGCGTCTTCATTCATGAGGTTGGTCGGCGCCGGGATGACCTCAAAGCCCTGGTCTCTGAACATGGGCAGGGCGCGCGGCAAATGCCAGGCGTCGCTCACCAGCAGGATGCGGTGCACCCCGGCCGGTTTCAGGATGCGCGCGCTGTTGCTGGCATTCTGTTCGGTGTTGTCCGATTCACCTTCCTGCCAGCGCACCTGTATCTTGAAGTCTTCGCGCAGCGCGCGCGCCATCAGCTCGGCTTCGGATTCCGGCCGGCGTTCGGGCGAGCCACCGGACACCAGGATCGGCAAGCCCGTTTGCCGGTGCAGCCAGGCGCCATAGCGCAGGCGTCCGAAGCTGTAAGGGCCGGGCACATCGCGGCCGCCGTACTCCGGCGCATTGGCCTGGCGGCTGCCGCCAAGGATCACGATGGCTTGGGCTTTGGCGGCGATCGGCTGGGTCAGCACAGGCACATTGGTTTCCAGCCGCGCCAGCATCCAGTGGGCCACCTTGGGGGTCGACAGCAAGGCCAGCAGAACGAAGGACAGACTCAACAGCGTGGCGCCAAGACGGCGCGATCCCGCCAGCAGCAGCAGGCCGCCCACCAGCGCCAGCAGCAGCACATCCAGCGGCGGCAGCAGCAGCGCGCTCAGGCTGCGAATGAGCATCACGCTATCCATGTGGACTCACTCATCCATCTGCGGCGGCGCGATCGAGCGCAACTGGAAGCGGCCGTCGTTGTTGAAGAGCCAGCTCTCCGACACATCCACCCGGCCATGCCGCAGCAAATGACCGGCAGGACTCGGAAACGGCGCGGCCGACTTGAGCGAAGCCAGCGCGGTTTGTTCATTGGCGCGATCGCGATTGCTGCGCAGGATTTCGCTATGCACCAGATTGCCCTGGCCATCGACGCTGTAGCGCAGCACGATCACCGAGCGCAGCAAGGCTTGCGGTCGGCCTTCATAGATTCGGGCGGCATTGGCCTGGGCGATGCGCTGGGCGAGATCGACTTTGTAGGCATTGAGTGTGTCGGCGCGTGATGCGGCGGGCGGACCGGGCGGGATGGAGTTGGAGGGAAGGCTCGCGGCCGGAGGCGTTTCAGATTCGCCCGGCGCTGAAGTGCTGGGTGGAGTGTTGGAACAAGCGGCGACGAACAGGACCACCAGGCATGCGAGCAGTTTTTTCATTTATCACCCCATGACGAACGGGGTGATTGTAATGCGGCATGGATTTCCGGCAGCGCATGTTTCTTCTGGTCACGATCCGAAATAAATGGGTGTAAATGGGTGAATTAATGGCTGGCGACCGCGAAGTTGACCGGAGCGAGTCGGCATACCTTGAAGCAGCATTTCAGGAAGTTGGTGGAGCGCGGGCAGTTGAAGGCGCATGGGCAGGGGCGCGGCGCATTCTATGGGATCACTTGAGTCCCCGCTCCCGCTCAAACTGCTCTTAAATGAAAAACGCCCGCTTGCGCGGGCGTTTTATTTTGTGCTGGCGGAGTGGACGGGGCTCGAACCCGCGACCCCCGGCGTGACAGGCCGGTATTCTGACCAACTGAACTACCACTCCGTGTCTTCGTGGTGTCACGAAACGACAAGAGCGCGAAGTCTACATGAATTCGCCACCCTTTTGCAACGCAATTCGCAGCCTTTTCCGTCCTCAGGCCGCTTGCGCCATCTTCTGCTCGCCGCCCAGGGCCAGCACCAGATCGGCCAACAGCTTGGACAACTCGCCGGTCATGAGAATGAAGTCGCCGTCGAAGCGTTCGTCCTCGTCGCTGCCGGAGCGGTCCGAATCTTCTTTCAGGACATCCAGCGGCGCCACGCGCTTGATGGCCAGCGATTCGGTCAGCACGAAGGAGATGCGATCGGCCCAGGTCATGGCCAGGCGGGTGCATTGCTTGCCGCTGGCAATGTGGCGACGCACGTCTTCCGGATCGAGCGTGTGGCGCACATAGCGCACGGTCGCCTTGCTTTCGCCGGCGGCTTGCAGTTCGGTGTCCTGGTCGACGGTGAATCCGCCCGGCGCTTCGTCGGCGGACAGCCATTCTGTCATGGCGGCGCGCGGCGATTGCACCACGTGCAGGGTTTCCAGCGGCAGCTTGTCGACCGCCTTGATCAGCAGCTTCAGCACATCCTCGGCCTTGGCGCTGCTGGCCGCATCCACCACCAGCCAGCCATTGACCGGATCGATCCACACAAAGGTGCTGCTGTAGATGGAGAAGGCGCGCGGACGCAGTTCGTCGGCCACCTGCTCTTTCAATTCCTTCATCTGCTTGCGGCCGACGCGAAAGCCTTGCTGCTCTTCCAGCTCGGCGGCTTTGGCCTTGGTGACCTGGTTGATCACGGTATTGGGCAAGAGCTTCTTTTCGCGGCCAAGCAAGAGCAGCATCTGCTTGCCGACCACGTGCACCAGTCCGCCATTCGGGCGCGGGGCCACCCAGCCCATGCTTTGCATGTCCAGGCTGCCGGCGGCGGAGAAGGCTTGCGGCTTGAGCGCTTCTTCAAGTTGTTCGGCACTCACAGGCCAGGGAGCAGGAAGACGATAGAGCTGGAGATTCTTGAACCACATGTGAGGAGTCGCGCAAAAAGCGGCCATTCTACCGCTCAAGCGCTTTCCCGCGGATCGAACAATTGCCACTGTTGGTCGCGCGCCTCGTCCACGCCGATGCCCACACCCAAAAGCCGCACCGGCCGCGCACGCCTGTGGTAGGCGGTGTCCAGCAAACGATAAAAAGTCGGTTCATCCAGCGCGCTGCCGCTGCATTCCGCCGTGGTGCGCTGGAAGTCGGCGAAGCGGATCTTGATGAAGAGCTTGCTGATGCTGTTGTCGGCCTGGGCGCGCGCGATGCGCGTTTGCAAGCGAGTCAGCAATTCCGGCAAGGCGGCGCGGCAGGCAGCCAGATCGGGCAGGTCGGTGACGTAGGTTTCTTCCACGCTCACCGACTTGCGCTCGCGTTCGCTGCTGACTTGACGGTGGTCGATGCCACGGCACAAGTCGAACAGGCGAGTACCGAATTTGCCGAAGTGCTGCTGCAGATCCGCCAGGCTCCAGCCGCGCAGATCGCCGCAAGTTTCCGCGCCCAGGCCACGCAACTTGGCGGCGGTGACCTTGCCCACGCCATGCAGCTTGTGCACCGGCAGCGCGGCGACGAAGGCGTCCACCTCTTGCGGCCGCACCACGAACTGGCCGTTCGGCTTGTTCCAGTCGCTGGCGATCTTGGCGATGAACTTGTTGGGCGCCACGCCGGCCGAGGCGGTGATGCCGACGGTCTGTTCAATGCGCTGGCGGATTTCGCGGGCGATCAGGGTGGCGCTGCCGCCGTGGCGGGGCGAATCGGTGACGTCGAGATAGGCTTCATCCAGCGACAGCGGCTCGACCAGTTCGGTGTAGTCGCGATAGATGGCAAGGATCTGGCGCGAAGCGACGCGGTACTTCTCCATCGCCGGCGGAATCACGATCAGGGCCGGACAGCGCTTGATGGCTTGCGCCATCGCCATCGCGGAATGAATGCCGAAGCGGCGCGCTTCGTAATTGCAGGTCGCCACCACGCCGCGCTGGTCGGCGCGCCCGCCCACCGCAACCGGTTTGCCGACCAGGCCGGGATCGTCACGCATCTCCACCGACGCGTAAAAACAGTCGCAGTCGCAGTGGATGATCTTGCGTTGCAGAAGGCTGGGATCGGGATTCACTTTTACGGATGGCTCGCGCAGCGAAAGGAGATTTTACTGGCGCAACACACGATGCGCGCGGTCATGCTTGATTACTTGAACTTGCCATGGCGCTCGACCTCCAAGCTCTTTGACATGGAGGAGATGATCATGGCTGACAGCACACTGGATCCCGACAACCTGCCCACGCGAGATCGCCAACTGGGCAAAGGACACGGCACCCGTGCCCTGGGGCCGAGCGACCTTTCGGACAGCGGCAGCGACATCATCGGCAACGAAGGCCTGGCCGAGGATGAAACCATTCCGCTGGATACCGGCACCAACGAAGATCCCGAACATAGAACCCGGCACAGCGCCGGCCCGGACGTGGGCGACGCCGATCTTTCATCCGACTCGGATTCGGGCGGCACCGGCGAACACGCCACCGCCGGGCGCGACACCTGGGTGCGCGAAGGCGCCGATATCGGTTTCGACGAGGTGCAACGCATGAGCGAAACCCCGCTGGAAGAGGATTTCGAGGGCATCGAGGGGACCGACGAAATCGACGACTCCATCGACCCCGACAAGGATCCCGGCTGGCGCGGACGCCCCGCCGGCAAACCGCACAGCGGCGTATCGCGCCGCTAGTCGACGGACTAGTGACTGCCTTTGGGCGGCGGCGCTTCGGCTTGGCCTTGCGCCGCCTTGTGTTGCACCAGTATCCATGGCTTGACCACCACCGCCCAGACCTCAAGCTCCTGCTCCAGCCAAGCCTGGGCTTGCTGGTCGCTGATCTTGGCCACCTGCTGCGAGACGATCCATGCATTGACCGCCGCCGTGTCGTCGCGCGACATGGCGGCCGCAACTTCAATCAAATCCAGTTCGGGCGAAACCGCCACCACCGCGCCGGAAGCAAACCAGCGCATCAGTTCCGCCCAGGGAATGCGCGCGGTTTCCTGGTTGAGCTTGGCGTTCAACAATGCATCTTCGGTAGAACTCATAAGACGTCTCAGTAATGCGGCGGCGGTTCGTTGGCCGGGCCGACTTCGGCCAAGCCCTGCTGCACTTCCTTCAGGCGTTGCGCCAGGCCCAGGCAGAGCGTTTCCAGCTCCTGGATTCTTTCCTGCTGGCGAAACACGGTCTGGTTCAGCGTGTCGAGCAGGTCTTCCTGCCGCGTCAGTTTGATTTCGATATCGACCAGGCGATCTTCTTCCATTTTCTTCATTCCTCCACCTGCGCCGGCCGCGGCTTTTGCAGCAAGGCCTTCAGGTTGGCCAGCCGCGCCTGGGGCGTGATCTGTTCTTCCTCACTGGGACGGGCATTGCCCTCATCGAGTTTCATTTCCTTGATGAAGCGCGAGGGATCGCATTGCACGCTTTCGCGCGCGCGCTTGCGCTTCTTGCACCAACTGATGGTCAGGCTGCGCTGGGCGCGCGTGATGCCCACATACATCAGGCGCCGCTCTTCTTCGATGCGTTCGGCAAAGACTTCATCCGGCGCGTCCGGGTCGCCGCGATGCGGCAGGATGCCCTCTTCCACACCGACCAGGAACACGTGCGGATATTCCAAACCTTTCGAGGCATGCAGGGTGGACATGCGCACGGCATCCGGGTCTTCGTCGCGCCCTTCGAGCATGCTCATCAGGGCCACCATCTGGGTCAGGTCGAGCAGGCTCTTTTCCGGGTCGGTGCCGTCGCGGCCGCCATTGCCTTTTTCTTTCAGCCAGGTGGTGAAGTCGAGCACGTTTTGCCACTTGGACTGGGCCTGCACATCGTCGAAGGTGTCGTACAGCCAGTTTTCGTAGTGGATGGCTTTCATCATGTCATCCAGCACTTCGCCAGCCACGCCGGCGCGGCTGGCGCGGGCTTCGAGCTGGTTGATGAAATCGCAGAATTCGCGCAGCGGCTTCAACTGCCTTTCATTCAGCTTGGTCTCGATGCCGCCCTTGTACACCGCTTCGAACAATGAGCATTGCCATTGGCCGGCATAGGCGCCCAGCCCTTCCAGCGTGCTCTGGCCGACGCCGCGCTTGGGCGTGGTCACGGCGCGGATGAAGGCCGGATCGTCGTCCTGGTTGGCGATCAGCCGCAGGTAGGCAATGATGTCCTTGATTTCGCTGCGGTCGAAGAAGCTCTGCCCGCCCGACATCACATAGGGAATGCGTTCGCGCCGCAAGGCTTTTTCGAAGATGCGCGCCTGGTGATTGCCGCGATACAAGATCGCATAGTCGGAAAATTTGGTGCGCCGCTCGAAGCGATGCGCCGACAGCATGATGGCCACTTGCTCGGCTTCATGCTCGTCATCGTTCATGGCCATGACGCGGATCGGATCGCCCAGGCCGTGTTCGGACCACAGGGATTTTTCAAACAGCTTGGGGTTGTTGCCGATCACGGCATTGGCCGCCTGCAGGATGCGGGTCGTGGAGCGATAGTTCTGCTCCAGCTTGATCACCTGGAGATCGGGAAAATCCACCTGCAGGGTCTTCAGGTTTTCAATCGTGGCGCCGCGCCAGGCGTAGATGGCCTGATCGTCGTCGCCGACAGCCGTGAACATCGGTTTCTTGCCCACGCCGGTGACCAGCAGCTTCACCAGTTCGTACTGGCAGGTGTTGGTGTCCTGGTATTCGTCCACCAGCAGGTAGCGCAGGCGGCGCTGCCATTTGTCGCGCACTTCTTCGTTGTGGCGGAACAGTTCCACCGGCAGCCGGATCAGGTCGTCGAAATCCACCGCCTGGTAGGAAGAAAGCGTGGCCACGTAGTTGCGGTACAGGCGCGCGGCCTGCAACTCGCTTTCGCCGGCAGCGCCTTTGATGGCCTGTTCCGGACTGATGAGCGCGTTCTTCCACAAGGACATGTGGTTCTGGATCTTGCGGATCAATTGCTTGTCGGTGGTCGCCGCAAGATCCTGCACGATGGAAAAACAATCGTCGCTGTCGAGGATGGAAAAGCGGTCTTTCAAGCCCAGTTCGCGCGCTTCCCGGCGCAGGATCTGCACCCCAAGCGAGTGGAATGTGGAAACCGTGAGGTGGCGCGCCTGCTTGGGCTCTTTCAGCAGCTTGGCGATGCGTTCCTGCATCTCGGTGGCGGCTTTGTTGGTGAAAGTCAGCGCGGCAATATTGCGCGACTCATACCCGCAGTGCTCGATCAGGTGCGCAATCTTCTGCGTGATCACGCGCGTCTTGCCGGAACCGGCGCCGGCCAGCACCAGGCAGGGTCCGTCCAGATAGGCAACCGCCTGGCGCTGCGGAGGGTTGAGACCGGAAAGATGCGGGTTTGACATCGAGACAGGGCGGGAGGGAGGCAAGGCAATGGCGGGCCATTTTAACGGAAGCCCGGCGCGCGCCGGCGTCGCCTGAACCCCGGACCCGCTTCGTTGTCCGAAGTGTTGCGGTGACGCCATGGTACAGTGCCTGCATGCGATTCTCCCATCTGGTCGAAATCAACGACCCTCTCAATCCATTGATCGACGCCCTCAGTCGTGAGCAGGTCTGGCGCGGCCTGGTGCTGCGGGTGGAAATGCCCAAGCGCTTCGTGCCCTGGCTGGATCGCTGCGAGATCAGCAAGCGCGACAACGATACGCTGGAGCGCGTGCTGCATTACGGCGGCACCGCGATTCGCGACCATGTCAGTTTCCGCAAACCCGACAGCGTGCACGTGCATGTGCCGCGCCAGGGCGATATTCCGCTGGCCGACCTGGTGATGAGCATCGAAGAACCGGGTCCGGGCCGCCTGTTCGTACGCTTCGAATATGACGACCACATCCCTGAGGAGGACGGCAAGGTGGATGAAATGGTGAACGATTTCCGCCGCTCGGCCTATAAGGAGTCGGACATCGACACCATCCGCACCATCCGCGAAATGGCGGCTGACGGCCTGCTCGATTCGCCCATGATGTAAGTCCGCTGCGCGGCGCTATCCGGGAATCCGCTCCCAGGCATGGCGCACGGCTTCCTTGGCTTTTTCCCAGGGCGTGCGGGCCGCTTCGCCCTCCCAGTCGCGCCGCAGCTCGGGCTCGATCTCATTCCAGTTGCGCCCACGATAGTTTTCATTTTGCCGCTGCTGGCTGCCGAAACGGTAGGCCGGTTCGAAGTCTTCATAGCGTCCGCCCTGGCTGGCGAAGGCGCTTTGCCAATGCGTGCGGAAGGCTTCGTTCTCGCGGCTTTCAACGCCGGTGGCCGCCTCGGTGTTGGGTGTGTTGGCCAACGCGGGATCGACGCCGTACACGCGCACGCGCCGCTCCAGGCTGGCCGCCGCCGGATCGGATGGGAAGTACAGGCCGCGTTCCTGTTGCACTTCTTCATCGGTATAGGCCGCCGCTTCTCGGTCATGTGCGGACCAGCCGCGCGTGCGCCAACGCGAAGAGCGTTCGTCGATATCGACCGGATCGTATTGCTCCATGACCTGGCAGGCCTGATCGCGCGAAGCATCGCTGTCGGTTTGCACCGTCACCAGATAACTGCCGCGCCGCACCGCCTCGCGGTAAAGCTCATGATGGGCGCGGGAGGCTTCATTGTCGCCAAACAGCGCATGCAGGAATTTGCCCAGGCTGAAGCCCTGCTCTTCCTGCTGCGCCGCCAGCGCCTGGGTGCGGGCCTCATGACTTTCGCGCGCGGGCGCAACTTTGATGTTGGCCAGGTTGTAGCCGCGCGCGACCAGGTCATTGAACGCCGCCTGTGCCTGCGAATAGTTGTCGTAGACCCCGATCACGGTGTTTTGCATGATGCGTTCTCCTTTTGGGCTGCGCGCGTAGTGCTTCGACTGAAGGCTTCCCCCCGTGTTCCTTGGGGGTATGGGCGCCCTGTTGAAACTATCCGCAGGGGCTTCACTCAGAAGAAAGAGACAGGAGGACATCATGCAAACCATCATCGCGGGGAGGTTCGAGCAGCAGGAAGCCTGCGCGCATGCGCTTGAAGAACTGGTGCGCGCCGGTTTTGCGCGCGAGCATATTTCCAGCTTTTATCTCAACCCGCCGGGACGGCACGACACCTTTCCGATTGGCGGCGATGAAGCGGAATCCGAAGGCGCGAAGGGCGCCGGCTCGGGCATGGCAGCCGGCGCGGTCACCGGAGGCACGGTGGGCGCGGCCGTAGGCGCGATCACGGCTCCATTCACAGGTCCCTTGGGCGCAGTGCTGGGCGGCATGGTCGGCGCCCACATCGGCAATACCGCGGGAGCGATGAACGCCATGCGCGACGATACCGATCGCGGAGAAGACCCTCCGGCCCGCCATTCGGGCATGATCCTGGCGGTTGGAGTGGAAGACGAGCAACAGGAAGAGCAGGCTCAAACCCTGTTGCGCTCGCTGGGCGCCGGCGATATCGAACGCGCCTCCGGTACGATCGAGGACGGCGACTGGCAGGATTTCAACCCGGTCTCGGCCCCGCATTTCATCGAGCAGAGCGGTAGTTCGCCTTACTAGGATTCGCGGTCCTGGCGTTCACGGTCGCGGGTGCGCACGCAGTTGCGGCCCGCGTGCTTGGCATCGTACAGGGCCTCGTCGGCACGGTTCATCACCACGGTGAGCGTATCGCCGGGATGCCAGGCGGCGATGCCTGCCGACACGGTCAGTTGCAGGTCCGGGGCGATGCTGCTCCAGTCGTGCTGTGCCACCAGATGGCGGGTGCGTTCCAGCGCCACCATGGCGGTTGACAGGCGCGCCCCCTGCAGCAAAAGCGTAAATTCCTCGCCGCCGTAGCGGCCTACCGTATCGGTTGCGCGGCGCGAGAATTCCAGCAGCTGCCCCAATTCATGCAGCACCGCGTCGCCGACCAGGTGGCCATATTCGTCGTTGACGGCCTTGAAGTGGTCGATGTCGATGATGGCCACGCAAAAGCTGGTCTGGCTGCGGGCACAGCGGCGCGCCTCTTCCTGCAGCAGGCGCATGAATTCGCGGCGGTTCCAGAGTCCGGTCAGTTCGTCGCGGCTGGCCAGCTCTTTGAGCTTGGCGCTGGCGTCCACCATTTCGTCATTCCTGCTCTTGAGGTGGGTGCGCAAGGCCGAGACGGCCGCATTCACCGACAGATAGCGCGCCAAGGCGGCCGCGCAGAACAGCCAGGTGAGGATCTGCTGCGGCAAGGTGCTCACCGCGATGCGCATGTCGGGCCCGGCGAGGAACAGCACCAGCGCCAATCCAAAGGTGAGCAAGCCCCATGCTGCCAGGTAGGTGCGCTTGCTGAAATACAGGCTGCCGTAGGCCAGCGACACAAACAGATCGATCAGGAAAATGTGGGCCACGGCGGGGGCCAACAGCATCCCGCCCAGGCCGATGAAACATGCGGTGAAGATTTGGGCGACGGTCAGCGCGGGATCGGAAAAGCGTTGGCTCCAGCCGCTGCGTATGGCAAGCAGCAAAAGGATGTTGACGACCAGGGCGATCTGAAGGAACAGGTAGGCGACAGCGAAAGGAATGACACCCAGGGCGGCGAAACCGAACAAGACCAGAGCATTGAGCGCGTAATCCAGCGCGGCATGCGCGGTGCGCTTGAGCCGTGTTTTGGTCCGGAGATCGCGGCTGGTCAGCCACTCCATGGAAACCGCCATAGGCCTGACTTTCCTTTGCCTGATGAAATTCGATGAGAAATTGTAATTCGTGGGCGACTGACTTGCGAGGGCGCAAGCGTGCGCTGGCGTCTTATATATCGACCGGATCGACTTCCAGCGACCAGCGGCCACGAAAACGCATGGCGCGCAGCTGCTGCATCCAGGCATGCAGAAAAGTCTGCAGCAAGGGCCGGGACGATGACTCGATCAGAAGTTGGGCCCGCTCCACCCCTGCCACCCGCGTCATGGTCATCGGAATGGGGTCTTGCAGCACCACCGTGGCGGGCCGATCACTTGCCGCCGCCGCGGCCTGATGCAGAAACTCCAACGCTTGCTCGAGTGCCTTGGCTTCGGCGCGCAGCAAGGCCTGGTGCACAAAGGGCGGCAAGCCGGCTTGTTGCCTTTCCTCCAGGGCCGTGGCGGCAAAGCCGGGGTAATCATGGGCCGCCAGGGACTGGTAAAGCGGGTGCCCTGGATAACGGGTCTGCACCAGCACTTCCGGCGCGTTGCCGCCTTCGCGCGCCCCGCTGCGTCCCGCTCTGCCGGAGACCTGCATCAATTGCGCGAACAGGCGCTCCGCCGAGCGGTAATCCTGCGAGAACAGCGCGGTGTCGGGGTTCAGCACGCCGACCAGGCTGAGATTCTGGAAGTCATGCCCCTTGGCCACCATCTGGGTGCCGACCAGGATGTCGACCTCGCCCTGGTGCACGCTTTCCAGCGCAGCCTGGGCGCTGCCCTTGCGCCGGGTGGAATCGGCATCGATACGCAGGATGCGCGCCTGCGGAAAAATGGCTTGCAAGCCCTCTTCCACCCGCTGGGTGCCGCGTCCCATGGGCTGCAAATCGATGTTGCCGCAGGTGGGACAGGCGCGCGGAATGCGCAATTCCAGGCTGCAGTGGTGGCAGCGCAAACGATGCTCGGGCTTGTGCAGCACCATGAAGGCCGTGCAGCGCTTGCAGGCCGATACCCAGCCGCAGGATTCGCAATGGAGTACCGGCGCATAGCCGCGCCGGTTGAGAAACAGCAGCGACTGTTCGTTGCGCTCCAGCCGGCGCCGCAAGGCTTGCAACAGCGCGCTGGACAAGCCCTGTTGCGGCTTGTCTTTTTCCAGATCGATGATGCGAACCGCCGGCAAGGCTGCGCGAGCCACCGCCCTTTGCCGCAATTCCAGCTTCCGATACCGACCGGACTGGGCGTGCTGCCAGCTTTCCAGTGAAGGGGTGGCTGAACCCAGCACCACCGGGATGCGCAGCTGATGCGCGCGCCAGATCGCCAGGTCGCGCGCTGAATAGCGCAAACCTTCCTGCTGCTTGTAGGACGGATCGTGTTCCTCGTCCACGATGATCATCGCCAGTTGCGGCAGCGAAGCCAGTACCGCCAGTCGGGTTCCGACCACGATGCGGGCGTTTCCGGTATGCGCCATCAGCCAGTTGCGCAAGCGCTCGCCTTCGGCCAATCCGCTATGCAGGCTGGCGATACGCTCTCCGGGAAAGCGGGCCTGGACATGGCCCAGCAGTTGCGGGGTGAGATTGATCTCGGGCACCAGCAGCAAAATTTGCGATGCCGGATCGGCAGCAAGCTGGCGCGCCATGGTCTGCAGATAGACCTCGGTCTTGCCGCTGCCGGTGACGCCAAACAGCAGGAAAGCCTGAAAGCCGCTTGCGGCGCAGATGGCGTCGATCGCTTCTTGCTGTTCCCCATTCGGCGTGGGACACGGCACCGGCTCATGCGGCGATTTCGCCGCACCAGCCTCCCGCTCCAGCTTGCCCAGGGCCTTGACCAAAGGCCCTTCCTTCAGCGAACGGAGTTGCTTGGGCAAGGCCGGCAAGGCAACTTCGCCCAAGGGACGCTGGTAGTAGTCGGCGGCAAAAGCACACAGGGCGAGCCAGTTTGCGCTGAACGGTCCAAGCGGACGGTGTGCGATCACGGCCTTGATTTTTTCCGGCGGAAGTTCGCTGCCTTCCTTCACGGCCATCACCAGTCCCGGCACCTCACGCCGGCCGAACGGCACCATGACCAGACTTCCCACGCCTGGCACCGGACCGGATTCGGTCCAGGCGTAGTCGAACAACGCGTTCAACGGCGTGTCCAGAGCCAGTTGCAGGATGGTCGGGGTCGGATTCAAGAAATGACTTTAAGAAGTGAGGTAAGGGCGCGTTTTCTAAGGCTTTTTTTCGATATCCACAAAAGCTGTGGAAAACTTTGGGGATAAAGCCGGCGTATGGCCCGCAGAACGAGCATTGGCGCGGGTCTCGGCGAATTGCCTTATTTCAACGCATTATGGATTCTCGTTTGAATTCATATACTTATGCAGTGACTGCAGATTCAAAGCGGGGACCACGCGCACCAATGAATCATTAAGCGGACCGTGTGCATAACCATGGTGCGATTGTGAAGATGAGTGTTCAAAAATGAACCAAAAATTTGCATTGCGGCATCTTTTCCGGCGCAGGCTCTTGATAATTCACTTGAAGTCCCGCAGAAAAGAGCCAGTTTCTTAATGGGAATTTTCCTATGAGCCTAGGCTGTGGAAAACTTTGTGAACAAAGGACTTTCGGGCCACGCTGGAAAGTGCTAGTGACGCCGAGCGCCTTTCGGAATTTTTCCGCGAAAAGGCAGTTCTTCCATAAAAATCAATGACTTAAACCGCATGTGCGGACAGGCTTGAATTGTTACGGCTTGTGCTTCGCACAAATATACGCGTGTGAATAACTGCTGCGAAGAACTTCCTCAGGCACGCAAGCTGCGGCTATGCTGGTGCACGGCATTCACCAACTCGGTCACCGCCTCGGGCGGCGTGAATTGGGAGATTCCGTGTCCGAGATTGAAGACGTGGCCCGAGCCCGGCCCTGGTTTGCCGAAAGAATCGAGCACCGCCATCGCTTGTTCACGCACCCGCCGTTCGCCGGCGAACAGGATCATCGGATCGAGGTTGCCCTGAAGGGCAACGCGGTCACCGATGCGCTGGCGCGCCTGGCCCAGATTGACGGTCCAGTCCAGGCCGACGGCATCGGCACCGGTATCCGCCAGAGCTTCCAGCCACATGCCGCCGCCCTTGGTAAAGACGATGACGGGGATGCGCTGCCCTGCATGCTCGCGCTTGAGGCCGGCGATCACCTCTTTCATGTAGGCCAGGGAGAATGCCTGATAGGCACCATCGGCGAGGGCGCCGCCCCAGGTGTCGAAAATCATCAGCGCCTGGGCGCCCGCATCGACCTGCGCGTTCAGATAGGCGGCCACGGCCTTGGCGTTTACGCGCAGGATGTGATGCATCAGGTCCGGGCGCGCGTAGAGCATGGTTTTGACGGTACGGAAATCATCCGAACCGCCACCCTCCACCATGTAGCAAGCCAGGGTCCACGGGCTGCCGGAAAAACCGATCAGGGGCACACGCCCTTGCAGCTCGCTGCGGATGAGCGTGACGGCATCGAAAACGTAGCGCAGCGATTCCAGATCCGGCTCACGCAAGGCCAGCACGGCCTTTTCATCGCGCAAGGGATGCGCGAAGCGCGGGCCTTCGCCCTCGGCGAAGGACAGGCCCAGGCCCATGGCGTCCGGCACGGTGAGAATGTCGGAGAACAGAATGGCTGCGTCCAGTGCGTAACGATCCAGCGGTTGCAGCGTCACCTCGCAAGCGAGCTCCGGATTTTGCGCCAGGCCCATGAAGGAGCCGGCGCGCGCGCGCGTGGCGCGATATTCCGGCAAGTAGCGACCGGCTTGCCGCATCAGCCATACCGGCGTGTAGTCGGTCGGCTGACGCAACAGGGCGCGCAAGAAAGTATCGTTCTTCAGCGGGGCAAAGGAAGGCATGAGCGGTCGGCTTCTGGACAAGGCCGCTATTATCGCCGAAAGACCCCGAATGGCCAGCCGCCGAATGGCCCAGTGCTCAGGAGAGGGACGAAAGCAAAGGCCCAGGGATGGCCTCGACCATTATTCCGGCCCAGTAGCGACAACCGGCGGCTGAAGGGTGATAGCCATCGCTGGCCATATAAGCCGGGTCGCTCAAGGTAGCCGGAAAGGGGACGTGAATCGTGGCTGGTCGGGCGCGGGCAATGTCGGCCAAGGCGCGATCCAGCGAAGCGGCTTTCATGCCCAGCACCTGGCGCAAGGGCCAGGGCAGCGCCGGAAAAGTGGCCAGGGGCGGCACGCCCGACAACAGGATCAGGCGCGGCCTTGCGCTTTGCTGCAAAAGTTCGAGCATGGCCAGTATGTCGGCACGCCATTGCGCGTGGCGGCGAAAGCTGGTGCTGTCGTTCACACCAAAAGCGATGCAAGCAATATCGACCGGACTCGCGGGAATGTGCGGCAGCAATTCATTGCGCGCCTGCGCCACGGTGATGCCGTTGATGCCATAGGCCTGCCATTGCACCGGCCGGCCGCTGGCGCCGGCCAGGGCCTGGGCTGTCGCGGCGCCGATGCCATCGGCATGCGAGCTCACACCGACGCCGGCCACCGGTGACTCGCCGATCAACAGCAGGGACAAGGGCTTGCCGCCGCCTGCTCCAGCCATGCCGTGCGCCTCGTCTTCAGGCTCGGGCAGGCGCGGCACACGCAGCCGGGTGCGCCTGCCCTGCCAGGCCAGCAGGGGATAGAGCGGCAAGGCCAGCAGCTCGGGCAACCACTCGCGCATGAGGCTATACGCCGCCGCGTTCCTGGCGCAGGCGATCGCGCGTGTGCTCGATCTTCATGCAGCGGTCCATCACGACTTTCAGCCCGCCGCGACTGGCGATGCGCGCCGCTTCTTCGTTGATGACGCC
Source organism: Pseudomonadota bacterium (assembly GCA_023392035.1). Taxonomy (GTDB): domain Bacteria; phylum Pseudomonadota; class Gammaproteobacteria; order Burkholderiales; family Burkholderiaceae_D; genus Lacisediminimonas. The sequence continues at coordinate 18,956 of JAEVZY010000101.1, forward strand.
AAGCGGCATCCATAATGTGCGGGCACCGATTTCCACTGCTTGCGCAGCCAGCTCGGTGACGAATTCGGCTTTGCGGAAACAGTCCACCACGTCGATCAGCACGCCCTGCTCAGCCAGGTCGCGCGCCGCCTCTTTCAAGGTGGCGTGACAATGCTCGCCCAGCACATGCTGGCCGGCGAGAACGGGATTGATGGGAATGATGCGGTAGCCATGCTGTTGCAGATACTCCGCCACTTCATGGCTGTCGCGTTCGGGTTTGTTGGAAAGGCCGACGATGGCTACCGTGCGGCTGTTATGCAGGATGTCGCTGATCGAGGCGTCGTCGCAGTCCATGGCTGTCCTTCGTTGGAAGAACTGGATTCTACGCTGATGGCTATCGAGTATCTTTGAAGTCCGTCGGGTTCCGATTCGTCCGAACCAAAACAAAAGGCAGCCGCAGCTGCCTTTTGCCTGAAGCATTTGCTGCTCAGCGTTTCTGCCGCAGCTTCTGGATCGCCGCCAACTGCGCGATCGCCACTGCCAGTTCCGCCTGCGCTGCCGCGTAGTCAATCTTCGCGTCGCGATTGCCAAGCGCCTCTTCGGCTGCCTTCTTGGCCTCGGCCGCCTTGGCTTCGTCCAGGTCGGCGCCGCGGATGGCGGTGTCGGCCAGCACGGTTACCGTGTTGGGCTGCACTTCCAGGATGCCGCCGGCAACGAAGACGAATTCGTCTTCGGTCTTGCCCGGCACCTTGATGCGCACGGCGCCGGGACGAATGCGGGTGATCAGCGGCGTGTGCTTGGGATAGATGCCAAGCTCGCCGGCTTCACCGGGCAAGGCGACGAATTCCGCTTCGCCGGAGAAGATCTGCTCTTCGGCGGAGACGACGTCGACATGTATCGTGTGTGCCATGGATTTGCCTTTTTCGTGAAGTGGGATGCTCGCCAACAAAGGCCTGCACGCGGCAGGCCCTCGTCAGACTTATTGCATCTTCTTCGCCTTTTCGATGGCTTCTTCGATGGTGCCGACCATGTAGAAGGCTTGCTCGGGCAGGTGATCCAGTTCGCCGGAAGCGATCATCTTGAAGCCCTTGATCGTGTCTTTCAGCGAAACGTACTTGCCGGGCGAGCCGGTGAACACTTCAGCAACGTGGAAAGGCTGGGACAGGAAACGCTGCATCTTGCGAGCGCGTGCCACGACCAGCTTGTCTTCCGGAGCCAGTTCGTCCATGCCCAGAATGGCGATGATGTCGCGCAGTTCCTTGTAGCGCTGCAGCGTGCCTTGCACGGCGCGTGCGGTCTCGTAGTGCTCCTGGCCGACCACGTGCGGGTCGAGCTGGCGCGAGGTCGAGTCCAGCGGATCGACGGCGGGGTAGATACCCAGCGCGGCGATGTCCCGCGAGAGCACCACGGTCGAGTCCAAGTGAGCAAACGTGGTGGCAGGCGACGGGTCGGTCAAGTCGTCGGCAGGGACGTACACGGCCTGGATCGAGGTGATCGAACCGGTCTTGGTGGAGGTAATACGCTCTTGCAGGCGGCCCATTTCTTCGGCCAGCGTCGGCTGGTAACCCACGGCGGAAGGCATACGGCCCAGCAGTGCCGATACTTCGGTACCGGCCAGGGTGTAGCGGTAGATGTTGTCGACGAACAGCAGCACGTCACGGCCTTCATCGCGGAAGCCTTCGGCGATGGTCAGACCGGTCAGCGCAACGCGCAGACGATTGCCCGGGGGCTCGTTCATCTGGCCATAGACCATGGCGACTTTGGAGTTGGCCAGGTTGTCCAGGTCCACCACCTTGGCTTCGGCCATCTCGTGGTAGAAGTCGTTGACCTCGCGGGTACGCTCGCCCACGCCGGCGAACACGGACAAGCCCGAGTGCGCCTTGGCGATGTTGTTGATGAGTTCCATCATGTTCACGGTCTTGCCGACGCCGGCGCCGCCGAACAGGCCCACCTT
>JAEVZY010000196.1 GCA_023392035.1 Pseudomonadota bacterium
CCGTGGTGCTGGGCCCGGGCTGGCCGGGCGTGCTGCTGCATGAAGCGGTCGGCCACGGCCTGGAGGGCGACTTCAACCGCAAGGGTTCGAGCGCCTTCTCCGGCCGCATGGGCGAACGGGTGGCGGCCAAGGGCGTCACCGTGGTGGACGATGGCACGCTGCCGGATCGGCGCGGCTCGCTCAACATGGACGACGAAGGCAATCCCACCCAGTGCACCACGCTGATTGAAGACGGCATCCTGCGCGGCTATATCCAGGACAGCCTGAACGCGCGCCTGATGAACATGGCGGTCACCGGCAATGCGCGGCGCGAATCCTTTGCCCATCTGCCCATGCCGCGCATGACCAACACCTACATGCTGGCCGGCGAGCGCGATCCGCAAGAGATCCTGGCTTCGGTCAAGCACGGCTTGTATGCGGTCAACTTCGGCGGCGGCCAGGTCGATATCACCAATGGCAAGTTCGTGTTCTCGGCCAGCGAAGCCTGGATGATCGAGGATGGCAAGCTGGCCTACCCGGTCAAGGGCGCTACCCTGATCGGCAATGGTCCGGACGTCTTGAACCGGGTCTCCATGATTGGCAATGACATGCGCCTGGATTCCGGCATCGGCGTATGCGGCAAGGAAGGGCAGAGCGTGCCGGTAGGCGTGGGCCAGCCGACCATGCGCATCGAAGGCATGACGGTCGGTGGAACCGTATAGAGGACGTCCTTGCCAAAAAGCTTGAATTCCTGCAGTATGGCTGACACGGAACCCCCAAATACCATGCGAATTTCGCGTTTCTTCCACTTTTACTTCTACTTTAGCTATTCCAGCCCCCAGGCGGTGGAGAAGCGGTAGGGTCGCGAAGAAACAAGACAAACCGACAATCTGAAAAAACCGCCCGCGATGGCGGTTTTTTCTTTTGGACGATCACTACGACATTGGAGAAAGCATGCCGCGCACCGACGACTTGAGGATCAGGGAATTGAAGGAACTGTCCCCGCCATCGCATCTGATACGCGAATTTCCGTGTTCGGAGCGCGCGGCACAAACCACTTCGGCCAGCCGCACGGCGCTGCATCGCATCCTGCATGGCCAGGACGACCGCCTGATGGTGGTGATCGGCCCCTGCTCGATCCACGACACCAAGGCCGCGCTGGAATATGCGCGCCGGCTGGTGAAGGAACGCGAGCGCCTGGCCGCCGATCTGGAAATCGTGATGCGCGTGTACTTCGAAAAGCCGCGCACCACGGTCGGCTGGAAAGGCTTGATCAACGACCCCTACATGGACAACAGTTTCCGCATCAATGACGGCTTGCGCCTGGCGCGCGAACTGCTGGTGGAAATCAATGAGCTGGGTCTGCCGGCCGGTACCGAATTCCTGGACATGATCAGCCCGCAATATGTGGCCGATCTGATCAGCTGGGGCGCCATCGGCGCGCGCACCACGGAATCGCAGGTGCATCGCGAACTGGCTTCCGGCCTCTCATGCCCGGTGGGATTCAAGAACGGCACCGACGGCAATATCCGCATCGCGGCCGACGCCATCAAGGCGGCCTCGCAGCCGCACCACTTCCTCTCGGTGACCAAGGGCGGACACTCGGCCATCGTCTCCACCAATGGCAACGAGGATTGCCATGTGATCCTGCGCGGTGGCAAGGCGCCCAACTACGACGCCGCCAGCGTGGACGAAGCCTGCAAGGCGCTGGCCGCCAATGGCCTGGCGGCCAGGGTGATGATCGATGCCTCGCACGCCAACAGTTCCAAGAAGCCGGAAAACCAGGTGCCGGTGATTGCCGACATCGCCGGCCAGGTGGCCGCGGGCGACAGCCGCATCATCGGCGTCATGATCGAATCGCACCTGGTGGCAGGCCGGCAGGATCTGGTGCCGGGACGTGAATTGACTTATGGCCAATCGGTGACCGATGGTTGCGTCAGCTGGGAGCAGAGCGTGCCGATGCTGGAAGGCCTGGCCGAAGCGGTGCGCCAGCGGCGCCTGAAGGCGGACGAGTAGGCCGCAAGTCCAGGCAGTATGGCCAGGCCGCAGCTCCAGGAAGGAAGTACGGCCGGGTAGCACGGCCAAGCAGCACGGCCAAGTAGCACGGCCCGGCCGCGCGCTTCACAGCCGCCGCAGCACCTGCGCCAGCGAAGCTGGATCGACCGGCTTGACGAAGTAGTGGTTGAAGCCGGCCGCCTCGGCCAGGGCCCTGTCGCTGGCCTGTCCATAGCCGGAAAGCGCGATCAGCACCGCGCTTTGCGTGCCGGGAAGCCGGCGCAATTCACGCGCCAGCTCATGGCCATTCATGCTGGCCAGGCCGATGTCGAGGATGCAAACCTGCGGCGCCTGCCGGCTTGCGCAGAGCAGGGCGCCGTGCGGATCGGTTTGCACCATCACTTCGTGGCCCTCGATCTGCATCAGGGCGGCCAGCGATCCGGCTGCATCTTCATTGTCATCCACGATCATCAAGCGCAGGCTGTTCCGGTCCGGGCCGGGCGCGGCCTGACGGGGCGTTTCCGCAACCGCGCTGTCGGCCGCGTTCATAATCGGCAGTTCTATCTCGAAGCAGCTGCCGCATCCGGCACCGTCGCTGCTGGCCTGAATCCGGCCGCCGTGCAGCTCGACAATGCTTTTTGCCAGTGCCAGCCCCAGGCCCAAGCCGCCCTGTGCCCTGTCGGAACTGCGTTCCGCCTGCGAAAACAGATCGAATACGCGTGGCAGCAGCGCGGCTTCCATGCCTATGCCGTTGTCGCGCACGCTGATCCTCACATTGGCCTGGTCGGCCTGCACATCCAGCGCGATCTCGCCGCCCGGCGGCGTGTATTTGGCGGCGTTGTTGAGGACATTGCTGAGCACCTGCACCAGCCGCACCTTGTCGCCGCATACCGCTGTTTTGCCGAAGGGCAGGCGGGTCGACAAAGTATGCTGGCGCGACTCGATCATGGGCCGCACCTGTTCGATGGCGGAATGGATCACGGTCTCGATATTCACCCGGCGCTGGTCAAGATCCACCAGGCCGCGCGTGACGCGCGAGACGTCCAGCAAATCATCCACCAGCGAAGTCATGTGCGTGACCTGGCGGCTGATGATTTCGCTGGCACGCTCGACCCGGTCCTTGTCCTCGCCCGCCACTTTCAACAGCTCCGCCGCGGCGCTGATGGGCGCCAGCGGATTGCGCAATTCATGGGCCAGCATGGCGAGAAATTCGTCCTTGCGCCGATTGGCTTCGCGCAGCGACTCTTCGGTCTGCTTGCGCTCGGTCACGTCGCGGGTGGTGCCGGCAATTGCTTCCACCTCGCCATCCGGGCCGATGACGGGCACGAAGATGTAGTCATAGATGCGGCGACCGAAAGAACCGTTGAACGGGACTTCACCGCGAACCGGCCGCCTGGTCGCGATCGCCAGTTCGATCTCACGGCTGTGCATGTCGGCGTGCCAGGGCTCATAGCCGAGTTCCAGGCAGTTCTTGCCGATCGCCTCATCCCAGGTCTTGCTCCACATCTGCAAGAGCACGCGGTTGGCATAGACGAAACGATGGTTGAGATCGAAGCCGTAGGCCAGGTCGGGAGAGTTGTCGAGGAAGGTTTCATACAGGCGCAGCTTGCGCCCGGAGTCGGCGACAAGCTGCGCCAACTGTTCTTCCTGACCGTCCGTGGGCGCGAAGCCACCATTCATCAAAATGACAATTCCCCTTGCTTCGGGTCGCAAAAGGAACACGCCCCTGGTCGATCCACAGTAGTCGAATGCGGGTTCGGGCACTCACCGCCCCAGTGGCCGCAATCCGCTGGAAGCCCAGTCTATTGATGCAAGACCTTGCTTCCTTGAGTTATCTCAAAGGCGGTGTCGCAATGCACACGTGTCGATGCCGTGCTCAGTCGCGGAAATTGTTGAAGCTCAGCGGCAGGTCGGCCACTTCCTTCTTCAGCAAAGCCATGGCGGCCTGCAAGTCATCCTTCTTGGCGCCGGTGATGCGCACCGCTTCGCCCTGGATGCTGGCCTGCAGCTTCATCTTGCTTTCCTTGATGATCTTGACGATCTTCTTGGCGGCATCCGACTCGATGCCGTTGCGGATGCGGATCACCTGCTTGACCTTGTCGCCGCCGATCTTTTCCACCTTGCCGATATCCATGAAGCGCACGTCCACGCTGCGCTTGACCAGCTTGCCGGTCATGACGTCGCGCACCTGGCCGAGCTGGAAGTCGGAATCGGCATAGGCGGTCAGTTCATGTTCTTTCTGCTCCACCCGGGCGTCGGAGCCCTTGAAGTCGAAACGGTTGGAGATTTCCTTGTTGGACTGGTCGATGGCATTGCGCACTTCGACCATATTGGCTTCGGAAACTACGTCAAAGGATGGCATAGTCAGTCCTCTCTTGCGTGGGCGGGCTTGTTTTGCGATTGGCAATGATAGCGAAGCACCGGGTCCACCGCCAGTCGAAAGCTATAATCTGCCGCTATGCAATCCCTCCTGCCGATCCAGAAAGACTTTGCGCTGACCGCCCTCAACACCTTTGGCCTGGCGGCGCGGGCCTCCCACTACCTGCGGGTGGACGATCCGGCGCAGTTGCAGGCAGTGCGGGAGGATGCGCAACTGGCGTCCCTGCCGCGCCTGGTGCTGGGCGGCGGCAGCAATCTGGTGCTGGCGCACGACTTCGAGGGCCTGGTGCTGCATATGGCCGCGCGTGGCATCCGTTTCGAGGACCGGGGCGATTTCGTGCTGGCCACGGCCGCCGCCGGCGAGAACTGGCATGGCTTCGTGCAGGCCACGCTGGCGCAAGGCCTGGGCGGCCTGGAAAACCTGTCCCTGATTCCCGGCAGCGTGGGCGCCTCGCCGATCCAGAACATTGGGGCTTACGGCGTGGAAGTGAAGGATTGCTTTCATTCGCTGCGCCTGTTCGACATGGCCAGCGGCCAGATGCGCACGCTGTCCCATGCCGAGTGCCGCTTTGGCTACCGCGACAGCATCTTCAAGCATGGCTTGCGCGATGCAGTGATCCTGGAAGTCAGCTTCGCCTTGCCCAAGCGCTGGCAAGCCCGCCTGCAGTACGCGGAATTGGCGAATGAGCTCAAGGGCGTGGAAGCGCTCAGCCCGCGCCGGGTGGCCGAAGCGGTGGTCGCGATTCGCACCCGCAAGCTGCCCGACCCGGCACAAATCGGCAATGCCGGCAGCTTTTTCAAGAACCCGGTGGTGTCGGCCAGCAAGCGCCAGGCGCTGGCGGAAAAATTTCCGAACCTGGTGAGCTATGCCCAGCCCGATGGCAGCGCCAAGCTGGCGGCCGGCTGGATGATCGATCAATGCGGCTGGAAGGGCAGGAACCTGGGACGCGCCGGCGCCTATGAAAAGCAGGCCTTGGTACTGGTGAACCGGGGTGGGGCGAGCGGCGATGAAGTGTTGCAGCTGGCGCGCGCCATCCAGGACGATGTGCGCGCGCGCTTCGGCGTGGAGCTGGAGATGGAACCGGTCGTGGTGTAGGCCGGTTTACCGCGCAGCTCCAGTGGAGGCCTGAGCCTCAGGCTTCCACGAAATGGCAGACGTAATCCAGGGTCTCGATGGTTTCGATATCGAAGCTGGAATTGCCCGGCACTTCAAACTTCTGGCCACCCTGATACTCGTGCCAGTCCTGCTGGCCCTTGATACGCACGCGGCATTTGCCGGCGTTCAGTTCCATGATTTCCGGCGCGCCGGTGTTGAACACCAGCGAAGACGGAAAGATCACGCCCAGGGTTTTCTTGCTGCCATTGGCGAACAGCACGGTGTGCGAGACGCACTTGCCATCGAAGTAGATGTTGGCTTTCTTGATGACGGAAACTTCGTCGAATTTTTCCATGATTTTTCTGACGTGAAGAGCCCGGCCGGGCGAAACACCCGGCCGGGCAGAATGGCTTACTGGCCGCGCTTGTTGCGCGCGTTGGCCGCGATGCGCATGCGCAGCGCGTTGAGCTTGATGAAGCCGCCGGCGTCGGCCTGGTTGTAGGCGCCGCCGTCTTCATCGAAGGTGGCAATGGTCTGGTCGAACAGCGAGTCGGTCTTGGAGTCGCGTGCCACCACGATCACATTGCCCTTGTACAGCTTGATGCGGACCCAGCCATTCACGCTTTGCTGGGTGTGATCGATCAGGGTCTGCAGCGCCACGCGCTCGGGCGACCACCAGTAGCCGTTGTAGATCATGGAAGCGTAGCGCGGCATCAGGTCGTCTTTCAGGTGCGCCACTTCGCGATCGAGCGTGATCGATTCGATCGCGCGGTGCGCCTTCAACATGATGGTGCCGCCCGGGGTTTCATAGCAGCCGCGCGACTTCATGCCGACGTAGCGGTTTTCCACCAGGTCGAGGCGGCCGATGCCATGCTTGCCGCCCAGGCGATTGAGTTCGGTCAGCACCGCGGCCGGCGACAGGCGCTTGCCGTTCAGGGCGACGATGTCGCCCTTCTCGAATTCCACGTCCAGGTATTCGGCTTGATCGGGCGCGGCTGCCGGGCTGACGGTCCAGCGCCACATCGATTCCTCGGCTTCGGCGCTCGGGTTTTCCAGGTGCCGGCCTTCGAAGCTGATGTGCAGAAGGTTGGCGTCCATGGAGTAGGGCGCGCCGCCTTTCTTGTGCTTCATGTCGATTTCGATGCCGGCGTCTTCGGCGTACTTGAGCAGCTTCTCGCGCGACAGCAGATCCCATTCGCGCCAGGGGGCGATGATCTTCACGTTCGGCATCAGCGCATAGGCACCCAGCTCGAAGCGCACCTGGTCATTGCCCTTGCCGGTTGCGCCATGCGAGACGGCGTCGGCGCCGGTCTTTTTGGCGATTTCGATCAGGCGCTTGGCAATCAGCGGCCGTGCGATCGAGGTGCCGAGCAGGTATTCGCCTTCGTACACGGTATTGGCGCGGAACATCGGGAACACGAAATCGCGCACGAATTCTTCGCGCAGATCGTCGATGAAGATGTTCTCCGGCTTGATGCCGAATTTCAGCGCCTTGGCGCGCGCCGGTTCCAGCTCTTCGCCCTGGCCGAGATCGGCGGTGAAGGTGACCACTTCGCAGTGGTAGTTATCTTGCAGCCATTTCAGGATGACCGAGGTGTCCAGACCGCCGGAGTAGGCGAGGACGACTTTCTTGATATCGCTCATGCTTTCATTTCCATCGTCAAAGTTGCGCCGCGGGTCTTTACAGACGACCCAGCAGCAGATATTCCATCAAGGCTTTTTGCACATGCAGGCGGTTTTCCGCTTCATCCCACACCACCGATTGCGGACCGTCGATCACGCCGGCGGAAACTTCTTCGCCGCGGTGCGCCGGCAGGCAGTGCATGAACAGCGCATCCGGTTTCGCGCGCGCCATCTTGGCTTCGTCCACGATCCAGCCGTCAAAGGCTTTCAGGCGCGCCGCGTTTTCTTCTTCAAAGCCCATGCTGGTCCACACGTCCGTCGTGACCAGGTCCACGCCTTCGCAGGCGTCGGCAGGGTTGTCGAACAAGGTGTAGTGCGTGTTGCCGGCATCGACCAGGGTCGAATCCAGTTCATAGCCGCGCGGCGTGGAGACATTCAGGTGGAAGCCGAACACCTGCGCTGCCTGCAGCCATGAATACAGCATGTTGTTGGCATCGCCGATCCAGGCCACCTTGCGGCCGGAAATCGAGCCGCGATGCTCGATATAGGTGAAGACATCGGCCAGCACCTGGCAGGGATGGTGCTCATTGGTCAGGCCATTGATCACCGGCACCCGCGAATGCTTGGCGAAGCGGTCGATGATCTCCTGCCCGAAGGTGCGCACCATGATGATGTCGCACATGCGGGACATCACCTGGGCCGCGTCTTCCACCGGCTCGCCGCGGCCGAGTTGGCTGTCGCGGGTATTGAGGTAGATGGCGGCGCCGCCCAGTTGATGCATGCCGGCTTCGAACGAGAGCCGGGTACGCGTTGAATTTTTTTCGAACACCATCACCAGCGTGCGATCGAGCAGGGTGTGGTGCGGTTCATAGTTCTTGAACTTGCGCTTGATGAGACGGGTACGTTCGATCACGTATTCGAACTCGTCGCGCGTGAAGTCGGAGAACTGCAGAAAGTGTTGGATGGCCATGAACGAGAACGGCGGCAGGATGCTGTTTGGGCGCCTGCCGCCGGAGTTTGTAACTTGTTCAATTATAAGGGGTTTCCGGGCACAAAGACAGTCGGCGGCCAAGCTTTGGGCAGCGGTTTTGCCGTTCCTTCAAGCAATGCGAAGCGCAGGAAGCCGATCCTTCCCCGTTCGGCCGGCAAACCGGAGCCCGGCGGCAAAAATCCCCCCGCTCAGTAGTCGGGGTTTTGCAGCGACTCGTGCCGAAGCTGCACATACAAGGCATGGCGCAGCTCGGCCACCTTGCCCGCCTTGACCGCTTCCAGCAGCGCGCAATCCGGTTCGCTCACATGATGGCAGTTGTAGAAGCGGCATTGGCCCAGATAGGGGGCGAACTCGGGGAAGGCGCGCTCCAGCCTTCCTTCGCTCAGGTGGTAGAGGCCGAATTCCTGGAAGCCGGGCGAATCGATCAGCGCCGTCCCGCCTTCCAGCTGGTACAAGCGGGTGAAGGTGGTGGTGTGCTTGCCGGTATCCAGCGCCTGGGAAATTTCGCGCACCGCCGCTTCCGCATCCGGCACCAGCAGGTTCACCAGGGTCGATTTGCCCATGCCGGATTGGCCGATGAGGATGGTGGTTTTACCCTGCAGCAGGGGCAGCAGGGATTGCCGCGTCGCCTCAGGCTGGGCCGTGACGGATATCTCGTGCACCGCATAGCCCAGTGCCGCGTAGCGCGCCACCCGTTCGCGGGTCTTGGCGAGGTTTTGTTCCAGGTCGGCCTTGTTGAGCAGGATGCGCGCTTCGATGCCTTCGGCGCTGGCCGCCACCAGGGCGCGCGAAATCAAGTCATCCGAAAACGCCGGCTCGGTGGCGACCACAATCATCACCTGGTCGACATTGGCCGCCAGGTATTTGGACTTGTATTGGTCTGAGCGAAACAGGAGGCTCTTGCGATCGGCCACACGCTCGATCACGGCCTGGTCAGGCGAAGTCTTTTTGAGGTCCACCACATCGCCCACCGCCACATGGCTTTTCTTGCCGCGCGTGACGCATTGCAGTCTTTCGCCCGCCGCCAGCGCCACGTAATGCCGGCCGTGGGCGGCGATGATGGTTCCCTGCAGGACCGACATCAAATGCCCTGCGCGGCCAACAGGTCGACCCTGGCGGCGCAGATGAAATCGTTTTCCGACAAGCCCTGCACGGAATGGGTATCGAACTTGACGGTGCAGCGCGAGTAGGTGACGACCAGCTCGGGATGATGGTCTTGCGTGTGCGCGATATACGCCAGCGCATTCACGAAAGCCATGGTGCGGAAGTAATTGCGGAAATCGAAATCGCGCACGATGCGCTGGCCTTCGCGGCGCCAGGCCGGCAACAAGGCCAGCCGTTCGCGGATGGCGGCTTCATCCAATGCAATGACTTGCGCCTGGCATTGGGCTGTCTGCAGTTGCGCCAAAGTGCTCATGCAGCCTGCTCCAGCAAGCGGTTGATGCGGATGGTGGCCGGCGGGTGCGAATCGTAGAAGGCCGAATGCACCGGGTCGGGCGTGAGGGTGGCGGCATTGTCTTCATACAGCTTGACCAGGGCCGAGACCAGCTTGTTGGCGCTGCTGTGTTGGGCGGCAAAGGCATCGGCCTCGAATTCGTGCTTGCGCGAAGTCAGCGAATTGAGCGGCGACAGCAGGAAGGTGAACACCGGCAAGACCAGCATGAACAGGATCAGGGCCATGGCGTCATTGCTGGCGTCGAGCATCGGCTCCACGCCGAGGCCGGTATAGAACCAGGTCTGGGTCTTGAGCCAGCCCAGCAAAGCCAGGAAGCCGAGCGAAATCGAGAACAGCACCACGATGCGCTTGATGATGTGGCGCAGCTTGAAATGGCCCAGTTCATGCGCCAGCACGGCTTCCACTTCTTCCGGCGCCAGGCGCGCCAGCAGGGTATCGAAAAAGACGATGCGCTTGGCCGCGCCGAAGCCGGAAAAATACGCGTTGCCGTGCGCGCTGCGCTTGGAGCCATCCATCACGAACAAGCCCTTGGAGGCAAAGCCGACGCGCTTCATCAGGGCTTCGATGCGCAGGCGCAGGGCGTCGTCGGCCAGCGGCGTGAACTTGTTGAACATGGGCGCGATGACGGTTGGAAACAGCACCAGCATCAACAACTGGAAACCGCTCCACACCAGCCAGGCGTAGAACCACCACAGCGCGCCCGATTTTTCCATCAGCAGCAGCACGATCCACAGCAGCGGCAAGCCCATGGCCACGCCCAGCAGCACCGACTTCACCATGTCGGCGAAGAACAGGCGCTGCGTCATCTTGTTGAAGCCGAAGCGCTGCTCCAGCTTGAAATGGCGGTAGTAATCGAAGGGCAATTCGATCAGCGCCGAAATGGCGGCGAAGGCAGCGATCAGGGCCAGTTGGTAGAGCATGCCGGCGCCGGCGATCTCGCGCATGAGATGCGCCAGCCAGTTCAAGCCGCCCAGCAAGGTGAAGCCGATCAGCACCACCGTATTGACCAGCATGGTGAGCAGCACGAACTTGGTTTTTGCCACCGTGTAATCAGCCGCCTTCTGATGCGCGGAGAGGGGAATGCGCTCGGCGAACTGGGACGGCACCGCTTGCCGGTGCGCCAGCACATGACGGATCTGGCGCGAGGTGAGCCAGAAGCGCAGCAGCAGCGTCACCACCAGGAGGCCAACGAAGAGGAAAGTGAAATACTGCGCGGGCATGATGAGTCGGGTCTGTGCGAGAATGCGCGGTTCAAAAGAGGAAAACCATTATGTCACAAGCGATCGACGCCAACGCCGCCAGCCAGTCCGCCCCGGCCCGCCCGAATGAATTCAACCTGATCTGGGTCGACATGGAAATGACGGGGCTCTCGCCTGACACCGACCGCATCATCGAGGTGGCGGTGGTCGTCACCGATTCCAATTTGAACGTTCTGGGCGAAGGCCCGGTGCTGGCGATCCATCAAAGCCTGGAGACCCTGGACGGCATGGATGCCTGGAACAAGGGCACCCACGGCAAGTCCGGCCTGATCGAACGCGTCAAGGCTTCCACCATCACCGAAGACGAAGCCACGCTGCAGATCATCGAATTCCTGCGCCAATACGTACCGGCCGGCAAATCGCCCATGTGCGGCAACACCATCTGCCAGGACCGCCGTTTCATGTCGCGCTGGATGCCCAGGCTGGAAGCCTTCTTCCACTACCGCAACCTGGACGTCTCCACCCTCAAGGAACTGTGCCGCCGCTGGAAGCCGGACGTGCACGCCGGCTTCAAGAAGCAGCAAAAGCACACGGCGCTGGCGGATATCCTGGAGTCGATTGAAGAACTGCGCTATTACCGCCAGCACTTCATCAAGGAGTAAACCGGGATAGGCGTGTTAGACTAGTCAGCAAGCTAGTCAGGAGGTCGTCATGCAATCTTGGCCCGTACAGGACGCAAAAGCCCGTTTCAGTGAATTTTTGGAGAAGTGCCTCGTCGAAGGGCCACAAATGGTGACTCGACGTGGTACGGAGGCGGCGGTGCTGGTGCCGGTCGACGAGTGGCGCCGCCTGCAGGCATGCGCCAAACCCAGTCTCAAAGAGCTTTTGCTTACCGATCAGGCACGAGCTGAAATCCCGATTCCCCCCAGGGGGCGCGCCCGGCGTCGACCGATCACTCCGATAGGGTGACTCGCGTGTACTTGCTCGACACTAACGTCGTCTCGGAATTACGCAAGCCCAAGCCGCACGGCGCCGTACTTCAATGGATTGCCGACATCGCCAATGAGCATCTGCACGTTTGCGCAGTGACGATCGGTGAAATCCAGGCGGGTATCGAGATCACACGCGCACAGGACCAGGAAAAGGCCGCGGAGCTTGAGGCGTGGTTGGATCAGGTGGCGGCAAGCTTCAATGTTCTTCCCATGGACGCTCCGATCTTCCGGGAATGGGCGCGTTTGATGCACGGTACTTCGAACACGCTTTACGAAGATGCCATGATCGCCGCGACGGCAAGAGTTCACGGACTTGCTGTAGTCACCCGCAACGTGGCCGATTTCAAGCGCTTCAAGGTGACCCTGCTGAATCCGTTTCTTACGGCGCGCAAATAGCGGGAAAGTGGCCGGGAAAGCCCAGCCTCAATGTGCGCCGCAGCACTTCTTGAATTTCTTGCCGCTGCCGCAAGCGCATAAGTCGTTGCGGCCGGGTTTTGGTGTTTCCAGCCGCACCGGCGCTATGGTCTTGCGCTTGTCCTGCCAATAGCGGCGAATCGCCGGCAGGGCGGCTTCGATTTCCAGCGACAGGCGATTGACCTTGGCCGGCGTGTCCACCAGGACCAGCTCTTCTTCCTCCAGCTCTTCCGCGCCCAGCAACTGGATCGGCCGCAGCAAGGGCGCGATCTCGGGCGCGTCCCAGGCCGGCTGCCAGGCATCGGCGCGCAATTGCATCGCTTCCCAGAAACCCCAGGCCCAGGGTTCGCCGTCGATATAGGTCTGGCCGCTTTCCTCGAACTGGGAAAACAGCGGTTCGAATTCCTTGGGCGCCACTTCGAAAGTGAGCGCAATCTCATTGGCGAAGCGCGCGATCAGGCCGGTGATGCGCTCCATCTCCTGCTTGTTGCGGAACTGCGGCGCATCTTCCGGCGCCGGGCCCCACACGCGCGGCAGCCATTCAGCGATGTTGACCTGCTCCGGGCCGATCACCAATGCGGTGACGAAGCCATGCAGCGCATCCAGCGTCATGCATTCGTCGCTGCAACGATCCGAAAGCAGGAAGCGGTCGAGTTCATCGAACTCGCGGTCGGAAAGCGGTGTGTCCAGGCGCATGGGAAAGACTCGGATCAAAGTTTGAAGTGTAACCGGCCTCGGGCTGCAGGAACACATTAGCCGGGGATCGACCCTCGACCGGAGACGGGAACTGCCTTGATGCAGGCCTTACCCAGTCCGGGTGAAACTACCGGAGAGGCACAATGAACTTGACGACCAAGGCGGCATCAAGCGCCCATGTTCCACCCCATCCATTTGTCCAGCTTCCGCTGGAGGTGCTCGACGTCATTCTTGTCCACTTCGGTCCGGTGCCTGCGGACATCCGGAAAAACCTGCACGCCCTGCTGCTGACGGACCATGCACTGCATGGCCATTGCCACCGCGCGAGTATCGACTGCAAGGCGCGAACGCTATCGGAGCGCTTGCTCGACAAGCGGGGCCAGAAAGAATTCATGGCGCTTCTTCGCCACTTGCATACCCACCGGGCAAAGATGTCGTCCCCGGTACTGCTTGAATCGACCGGGAAGCTGATTGCCAGGATCGGCATTCTGCCAGTAAATGAGCGTGGTCCGGCATCGATCGATATCTGCGAAGTCGTGGACGAGATTCCTGCCGGCTCGCAGGACATGCCGGTCGCCGGGCTGCTTCACCAGCTCGGCGCCATTGCGCAGGACGATCGCGTCGCGATTTTTTCTTCGGTATGCCTGCGCTTCCCCAAAATTCCAGACGCTTCGACCGGCCCGCTTCTGCTGGACCTGGTTGACGCGCTCAGCACGCTTCCGCGGCAAAAGCAGGCTGAAAAATTCATTGCCTTGTGCGATCTTGTCCGCTTCGTTTCCGAGCACTGGTGGGTGGCGGCCCTGGCACAGCTGGCGCTGGCGGACCTGTCACTGCCACAAGCGAGCCTGGAGGCGCGCGCTCGCCTGGATCAGGAAGTCAGGCAGGGTGACGCCATTCAGCAAGCTGCGGTCTGGTCGCTGCGTCCGCTATCCGAGACTTTCGCGGATTATCTTGAGGATGCCGACAACCCGGGTGTTCTCCAGGCGTTTGCTGCAAGCATGAAGACGCTGGAAGCTGCCAGTCGCGGCCCCATGTTCGGGTGCGCACTGCGCTTGCTCGCCAAGTCCGGCATGAACCAGAATTTTGCCTTGGGCTTGCTGGACATCGCGGTTGGACTGCCTGGGCAAAAAGGGAAGCTGCTGCTGCAGTTTGTAGACTTCTACGTTCGAGGTTTCCGCAATCCTGAGTCTTCCTCATTCTTCGTCGGGACCGACCTGGAAGCCGTGGTGAGCAATTTTTTGTCAGCGGGCGCGGGGCTGTCACCGGAACAGGGGAAAGCGCTGCTGGATGCAATCGTTGCGATGCTTGATCTGCGCGGCTTGCATCTCCCGAGTGCGCTTGGCGTGCAATTGGCGACGTTCTGTCTGAACATCCAGGAATCGGGCATGCAAGCAAGCGATGCCCAATTGATCCGCCTGCTCGAGAAGTGCTTGCCCGGAGATCCGCGCGTGGCCCGCAGGCAGTTGGAGCAGATGCCGGACAAGCTGCCGTTGATCAATCTGCTGCTGCGGTTTGCGAAAGAAGCCCACACCAGCCAGCACGCCACCAATGCGGTTTGGAAGGCCGCCTTCAGGGTCGCGCAATTGATGCCGGAGCTGGAGCGCAGCAAGCTGACGCCTCCCCTGTGCGAAAAGCTTGGCCAGGCGCAGAACGCCAAGCTATGGCGGGAGATCGTCATTTCCGTCAATCTCTTGCGCACCAACGCCGCGCTCTTTGATGATGTGCTGCAGCCTTTGTTGCAAGCCATGCCGTCCGGGGTATTCGCGCAGCCCTTCCCCGCGCTGGACAGGCTGCTGTTCGCGGCCTGCCAATTGGCCAGCGGAGCCGAACGCCAGCACGGCTTTGCCATTCTGTTGCGATGCATTCCCCGCGAAAAGCTCGCTGATTCCTTCATGGCCATGGTAGCGAGTGCCGACCAAAATCTGAAAGACGATGCCTTGTCCGCAAAGGAGATTGTGGACGCGAGCCAATAAGCCCGTCAGATCGAAGAGGGCGGAACGGACGTTTCGCGGGTGGCGGCAGCTTCGCTGACCACCGCAATTTTGACGATGGCATTGACCGGCACGCCATCCACCTCGCCCGGCGCGAATCGGGCGCTGCGTATGCGCGGCGCCAGGGCTTGCGCGAAGGCGCGCGCGCCGGCGTCGCGGTCGCGGGTGCTGACTTCGCGGACTTTGCCGCTGCGGTCCACCAGCAGGATCAACTCCACCCGCCCGGCATAACCGGCGGCCAGGTCGGAGCTGAAGTCCAGCGGCTCCAGCGGCAGCGGCAGGCGGGTCAGGCGGCCGCTGGGCAGCCAGTCATCCGGCTGGGCCG
>JAEVZY010000199.1 GCA_023392035.1 Pseudomonadota bacterium
GGACAACCTTGTTCGGAGCCACGTTCTTGTTGGTCCAGTCCATTTCGGAGACGTGCACCAGGCCTTCGATGCCTTGCTCGACTTCCACGAACGCACCGTAGTCGGTCAGGTTGGTGACCTTGCCGAACAGGCGGGTGCCCGGCGGGTAACGACGCGACAGGCCGGTCCAGGGATCGTCGCCCAGTTGCTTGACGCCCAGCGAAACGCGGTTCTTCTCTTGATCGTACTTGAGGACCTTGGCGGTGATTTCCTGGCCAACCGACAGCACTTCCGACGGATGACGCACACGACGCCATGCCAGGTCGGTGATGTGCAGCAGGCCGTCGATGCCACCCAGATCCACGAATGCGCCGTAGTCGGTGATGTTCTTGACGATACCGGTGACGATGGTGCCCTCTTTCAGGGTTTCCATCAGCTTGGCGCGTTCTTCGCCCATGGACTCTTCGATCACGGCGCGGCGCGACAGCACAACGTTGTTGCGCTTGCGATCCAGCTTGATAACCTTGAATTCCAGGGTCTTGCCTTCGTACGGGGTGGTGTCCTTGACCGGACGGGTGTCGACCAGCGAACCCGGCAGGAATGCGCGGATGCCGTTGGTCATGACGGTCAGGCCGCCCTTGACCTTGCCGGAGACGGTGCCGGAAACGATCTCGCCGGACTCCATGGCTTTTTCCAGGGCCAGCCAGGACGCCAGGCGCTTGGCCTTGTCGCGCGACAGGATGGTGTCGCCGAAACCGTTTTCCAGCGACTCGATGGCAACGGTGATGTAGTCGCCGACTTGGACGTCGACTTCACCATTGTCATTCTTGAATTCTTCGATGGGGATGAATGCTTCGGACTTCAGGCCGGCTTTGACGATCACGAAGTTGTGGTCGATGCGAACGACTTCAGCCGAAATGACTTCTCCGGAACGCATGTCCTGGCGAGTCAGCGATTCCTCGAACAGGGCGGCAAAACTTTCAGCGTCGGACGCGGCGGACGAAGGAGCAACAGTAGACATAGGGTTGATAAGGTTAGCCAGTCTTGCCACGGGATGCGGCATGAACCTGGGTTGGATTGAACAAATACCCGCGGACGCCAGATGCGCCAACAGGCACCGGTGCTACAACACTGCAAATGCGGGAGATGAGGCTGAAGTAAATCTATTCAAGCGTGAATCGATTCAAGCGGGAAGGGCCGCATACCAAGCCAGCACCTGCTCGACTGCCTCATCGGCGCTGATGCCGGAAGTATCCAGCAAATACGCCCCTTCGGCCGGTTTGAGGGGCGCCACGGCACGCTTGGTGTCGCGCTCGTCACGCTCGGTCAAATCTTTCAGAAGGTCGGACAGGTTAGCAGGAAAACCCTTCTCAATCAATTGCTTATATCGCCGCTCGGCGCGTGCCTCGACGCTTGCGGTGAGGAACACCTTGAGCTTCGCATCGGGAAACACCACGGTGCCCATATCGCGCCCGTCAGCCACCAGGCCGGGAGCGGTCCGGAAGGCCAGTTGCAGGTCCAGCAGGGCCGCTCTCACGGCCGGCAAGGCGGCCACCCGGGAAGCATTGTTGCCGACTTGCTCGGCGCGCAATTGCAGGCTGACATCTTCGCCGTCGAGCAGGATGGCGTCGGCCGCGAAGCGGACCTTCATGGCGCGCGCGATGGCCGCCACTTTTGCTTCGTCAGCCAGGTCGGCGCCCGCGCGCATGGCCGACAAGGCGGTCAATCGATACAGCGCGCCGGAATCGAGCAGGGCAAAGCCAAGCCGCTGCGCCACGCGCTGCGCCACTGTGCCCTTGCCGGAAGCCGTGGGTCCATCGATGGTGATGACAGGAATGGATGCCATGTTCGCCTGCGCTCAGATCAAATAGTTGCCGGGCCGGGCGATGTTGGCGAAGGCCTGGAAATAATCGGGGAAAGTCTTGGCCACGCATTTCGGATCGTTGATGCGCACTTTGGCACCCTGGCGCGCGGCGCCGTCCAGGCAGGCCAGCGAGAAACACATGGCCATGCGGTGGTCGTCGTAGGTGTCGATGGTGGCCGGCAAAATTTGTTTCGGCGGCACCACGCGCAAATAGTCCGCGCCCTCTTCCACCTGCGCGCCCAACTTGCGCAATTCGGTCGCCATTGCCGCCAGGCGGTCGGTTTCCTTGACCCGCCAACTGGCGATATTGCGCAGTGTGCTCGGACCGTCGGCATACAAGGCCGCCACCGCCAGCGTCATGGCAGCATCCGGAATATGGTTGCAATCGATGTCGATCGCCTTCAGCACGCCATTGCCGCTGCAGCGTATCCAGTTGCTGCCGGCTTCGATGGTCGCGCCCATTTGCTGCAAGGCGTCGACGAAGCGCACATCGCCCTGGATGCTGTCGCGGCCCACCCCCTGCACCGTCACCGGCCCGCCGCCGATGGCGCCGGCGGCCAGGAAGTAGGAAGCCGAAGAGGCATCGCCCTCCACCTGCACTTCGCCGGGCGACACATAGCGCTGCCCTGGGGGAATCGTGAAAGCCTGCCAGCCGTCGCGCTCGACCTTGATGCCGAAGCGTTCCAGCAGCTTGAGCGTGATCTCGATGTAGGGCTTGGAAATCAGTTCGCCGACAACTTCAATGGTCAGGGGCTGCTGGCGCGCAATCAGCGGCGCGGCCATCAGCAAGGCGGTCAGGAACTGGCTCGAGACGTTGCCGCGCACCTTCATCAAGCGGGTATCGATCTGGCCGCGGCGAATATGCAGCGGCGGATAGCCGGCCACGCCCGTGTATTCAATGCGCGCGCCGACCGCGTTCAAGGCATCCACCAGATCGCCGATCGGCCGTTCATGCATGCGCGGCACACCGTGCAGGGTGTAGTCGCCGCCAAGCGCCGCCAAGGCGGCAGTCAAGGGACGGACCGCGGTGCCGGCGTTGCCGAGGAACAGATCGGCCTGGTGCGTGGGGAAAGCGCCGCCGGCGCCTTGCACGCGGTAGTTTTGCGTATCGCCTTCCTGGCTCCATGACAAGCCCAGCTTTTGCAGGGCAATCAGCATCACGCTGGTGTCGTCGGATGCCAGCAGGTCGAGGATGCGGGTGCTGCCCGACGCCAGCGCCGACAACAGCAATATGCGGTTGGAGATGCTCTTGGAGCCCGGCAAATGCACACTGCCTTCAACATGCGCCACCGGCTGCAGATCGAGATGATGGGGATAGTGTTTCATTGTTGGGCTTGCTGGGCCGCCTGGGCTCCGGCTTCGATGGCATTGATCCAGTTCTCGCGCGCATGGCGGGCGTTGGCATACACCGCTTCCAGCGCCGCGCCATCGCGTTCGACCAGCATGGCGCGCAGGCGTTGCAGCTGGGCCAGGTAGGCGTCCAGCTCGCTCAGCATGGCGTCGCGATTGGCAAGCGTGATATCGCGCCACATTTCCGGCGAAGAGCCGGCGATGCGGGTGAAATCGCGGAAACCGCTGGCGGCGTACTGGAACAGCAAATCGGCATTCGGCTTGTTGGCGATATCGTCCACCAGGGCGTAGGCCAGCAGATGTGGCAAATGGCTGACGGCGGCGAAAACCTGGTCGTGGTTTTCCGGCGACAGGCGATGAATGCGCGCGCCACAGGCCTGCCAGGCACTGGCCACCCGCTCGATGTCCTGCTCGCGATTTTCCGCCAGCGCGGCAAGCACCACTTTCTTGCCCTGGTAGAGCGTGGCCAGCGCGGCGTCCGGACCGTTCAGTTCGCGCCCGGCGATCGGGTGGCCGGGAATGAATTGTGCAATCTTGCTGCCCAGCGCGCGCCGCGCCGCCTGCACCACATCGCACTTGGTGCTGCCGGCATCGGTGACCAGGGTGCCGGGCTCAAGCACCGGCTCGATGGCGCGCAGGATGGCTTCGGTTTGCGCCACGGGCGCGGCCAGCAGCACCAGATCGGCGCCTTGCACCGCCTGCGCCGCATCGGTCGCAATCTCGTCGATGATGCCCAGTTCACGCGCGCGCTCCAGCGAGGCGCGGCTGCGGCCCACGCCAACGATGCGCTCGGCCAGGCCGGCGCGGCGAATCGCCAGGCCGAATGAACCGCCGATCAAACCGACGCCAAAGATTGCAATTCGCTTGAACACGGGCCGGCGTCCTTTCAGCTCGCGGCCAGCGATTTCTTCAACGCTGCCAGGAAGGCTTCGTTCTCTTCCGGCAGGCCGATGGTGATGCGCAGCCATTGCGGCAATCCATAGCCTGCCACCGGGCGCACGATGATGCCTTGCTTGAGCAGGGCCAGGTTGATGCGGGCACCGGCGCCGTCATCCGCTCCGGCGCGCATCAGCACGAAGTTGCCGAAGGAAGGAACGTACTCGATGTCCATCGCCGCAAAGGCCTGGGTCAGCTGCCGGTAACCCTCGGCATTGAGCTTGGCGCTTTTGGCCAGGAAGTCGTAGTCGGACAATGCGGCAATTGCCGCCGCCTGCGCCAGCGAATTGACGTTGAAGGGCTGGCGGATGCGGTTGAGCAAATCCGTCAGACCCGGCTGGGCGATGGCAAAGCCCACCCGCAGGCCGGCCAGGCCATAAGCCTTGGACATGGTGCGCGACACCAGCAGGTTGGGATACTTGCGCACCCAGGCGATGGAGTCGTACTGCAGCTCGGGCGCAAGGTATTCGTTGTAGGCCTCGTCCAGCACCACCACCACCTGTTGCGGCACCCGTGCGAGGAAGGCTTCGATCTCGGCCGCTGGAACGAAGGTGCCGGTCGGGTTGTTGGGGTTGGCGATGAAGACCAGCCGTGTCTCCGGCGTGATGGCATCGGCCATGGCTTTCAGGTCGTGCCCGAACTGGCGCGCCGGCACCTCGATGGCTTTGCCGCCCACGGCCTGGGTGGCCAGCGGATAGACCGTGAAGGAATACTGGGAAAACACCACCGCCTGGCCCGGCTGCACCAGCGCATGCGCGGCCAGTTCCAGGATGTCATTGCTGCCATTGCCGAGGGTGATCCAGTCGCTGTCCACCTGGTATTTGTTGCTGATGGCATGCTTGAGCTCAAAGCCGTTGGCGTCGGGGTAGCGGCCGATCTCGGCCACCGCTTTTTGCATGGCCAGGCGGGCCGACTCCGGCATGCCCAAGGGGTTTTCGTTGGACGCCAGCTTGATGATCTGGGACTCGAGCAGCCCGAACTCGCGCGCCACTTCGGAAATGGGTTTGCCGGCCTGGTAAGGCGCGATGGCGCGGACGTATTCGGGACCAAAGACTAGGGACATGACAGTTTCCAGATGTGATGCGGATGCAAATGTGATGCAAACAGATGAGACAGTGCGCGACGCGGCCTACACGCCCAGCGGATACGAGCCCAGCAACTTGAAGAAAGCCGCGTTCTGCTTCAGTTCCTGCAGCGCCCGCGACACTTTCTCTTCCTCGGCATGGCCTTCGAGATCGACGTAGAAGTAATACTCCCAGGTGCCCAGGCGCGCCGGGCGCGACTCGAAACGGGTCATCGACACGCCATGGGTGGCCAGCGGCGCCAGCAACTTGACCACCGCGCCGGCCTGGTTCGGCACCGACAACACCACCGAAGTGTGGTCATTGCCGCTGGGGCCGGGTTTGATGCGACCGATCACGGCGAAGCGCGTGCGGTTGTGCGGATCGTCCTGGATGTGCGCCTGCACCACCTGCAAGCCATAGCGCTGGCTGGCGGCGTCGCTGGCGATGGCAGCCATGGTCGGATCTTCAGCCGCCATACGTGCCGCTTCGCCATTGCTGGCCACCGACTGGCGCTGGAGCTGCGGGTAATTCTGGTTCAGGTAGTTCTGGCACTGCGCCAGCGCCTGCGAATGGGCGCAGATGCGGGTCACGCCCTCCATGCTGCCGCTCCTGGTCATCAGGCTGTGATGCACCGGCAGCGAGACTTCGCCGCAGATGGAAAGCGTGGTCTGCAACAGCAGATCGAGGCTGCGGTTGACCGCGCCTTCATTGGAATTTTCCACCGGCACCACGCCGAACTCGGCCGTGCCGGCTTCGGTGGCACGAAACACTTCATCCAGCGACAGGCAGGGCAGGCCCTGCACCGATTGCCCGAACTGGCGCGTCACCGCCTGTTCGCTATAGGTGCCGGCCGGTCCCAGATAGGCGATCGTTACCCGCTTTTCCAGCGCGCGGCAGGCCGACATGATCTCGCGGAAGATGGATTGCAGATCGCCGGCGGCGAGCGGCCCCGGATTGCGTTCGGCCACGCCGCGCAGGATCTGCGCTTCGCGCTCGGGCCGGAATACCGGCGCCGAAGTCTCGGCCTTGACGTGCCCCACTTCCTGCACCACGCGCGCGCGCCGGCTCAGCAGTTCCAGCAGTTGCGCATCGATATCGTCGATCTGCTGACGCAGCGGCTTGAGTTGTTCGTCGCTCATCTTGTCCTGCTTACTCCTGGCTGCCTGCTTCACCGCCTTCTTCACCGCCGGCGGCGCCATTGTCTTCCTCGACATCGCTTTCCAGGATGCGCTGCAGTCCCGACAGGCGGGTGCCGTCTTCCACCGCGATCAGGGTCACGCCCTGGGTGGCACGGCCCATTTCGCGGATTTCGGAAACACGGGTCCGGATCAGCACGCCGCCGGTGGTGATCATCATGATTTCATCGGTCGGCTCGACCAGGGTCGCCGCCACCACACGGCCGTTGCGCTCGCTGGTCTGGATCGCGATCATGCCCTTGGTGCCGCGACCGTGGCGGGTGTACTCGGTGATCGGGGTCCGCTTGCCATAGCCGTTTTCGGTGGCGGTCAGTACCGACTGCTGCTCATTCTCGGCCACCAGCAAGGCGATCACCTGCTGGCCTTCTTCCAGATTCATGCCGCGCACGCCGCGCGCGTTGCGGCCCATGGGACGCACATCGTTTTCGTCGAAGCGCACCGCCTTGCCGGCGTCGGAGAACAGCATCACGTCATGCTTGCCATCGGTGAGCGCGGCGCCGACCAGGAAGTCGCCTTCATCCAGATCGACCGCGATGATGCCGGCCTTGCGCGGATTGCTGAAGTCGGACAACGGGGTCTTTTTCACCGTGCCCAGGCTGGTCGACATGAAGATGTAGTGGTCTTCCGGGAAGCTGCGGTTTTCGCCCGAGAGCGGCAGCACCACGGTGATTTTTTCTCCCTCGGCCAAGGGGAACATGTTGACGATGGGCTTACCGCGCGAATTGCGCGAACCCTGCGGCACTTCCCAGACTTTCAGCCAATACAGGCGGCCACGGTTGGAGAAGCACAGGATGTAGTCGTGGGTGTTGGCGATGAAGAGCTGGTCGATCCAGTCGTCTTCCTTGGTTGCCATGGCTTGCTTGCCGCGACCGCCGCGCTTTTGGGCACGGTATTCAGACACGGGCTGCGACTTCATATAGCCGGCGTGCGACAAGGTCACCACCATGTCCTGCGGCGCGATCAGGTCTTCGGTGCCCAGGTCGGTGGCGTTGAGCTCGATCTGCGAGCGACGCGGGTCTTTTGTGCCATCGCCGTATTCATTGCGCACCGCCGTCAATTCGTCGGAAATGATGCTGGTGACGCGCTCCGGCCGAGCCAGAATGTCCAGCAGGTCGGCGATCTGCGCCATCACTTCCTTGTATTCGTTGACGATCTTGTCCTGCTCAAGGCCGGTCAGGCGTTGCAGACGCATCTGCAGGATTTCCTGGGCCTGATCGTCGGACAGCTTGTACAGGCCATCTTCCTGCAAGCCGTAGTGGCGCGGCAGGTTTTCGGGCCGGAAAGCGGCCACACCGCCGGTGTTTTCGGCGCCGGTACGGGCCAGCATCTCGCGCACCACGGAAGAATCCCAGGCGCGCGCCATCAATTCGGATTTGGCGATCGGTGGCGTCGGCGCAGCCTTGATGATGGCAATGAAGTCATCGATGTTGGCCAGGGCCACGGCCAGGCCTTCCAGCACATGGCCGCGCTCGCGCGCACGGCGCAGCTCGAACACGGTACGGCGGGTCACCACCTCGCGCCGGTGCGAGAGGAAGGATTCCAGCATCTGCTTCAGGTTCAGCAACTTGGGCTGACCATCCACCAGGGCCACCATGTTCATGCCGAAGGTGTCCTGCAACTGGGTCTGCTTGTACAGGTTGTTGAGCACCACTTCCGGCAGTTCGCCGCGCTTCAATTCGATCACCACGCGCATGCCCGATTTGTCGGACTCGTCGCGAATGTCGGAAATGCCTTCCAGCTTCTTCTCGCGCACCAGCTCGGCGATGCGCTCCAGCAGGGACTTCTTGTTGACCTGGTAGGGCAGCTCGTCGACGATGATGGCCGAGCGGTTCTCGCGCAGTTCTTCGAAGTGGGTCTTGGCCCGCATCACCACCCGGCCGCGGCCGGTACGATAGCCATCGCGCACACCGGAAACGCCATAGATAATGCCGGCGGTGGGGAAATCGGGCGCGGGGATCAGCTCGATCAACTCGTCCACTGTGCACTGCGGATTGCGCAGGACGTGCAAGGCGCCATTCACCACTTCCGACAGATTGTGGGGCGGGATATTGGTCGCCATGCCCACCGCGATGCCGGAAGAACCGTTGATCAGAAGGTTCGGGACCTTGGTCGGCAGGACCGAAGGCTCGCGCTCCTTGCCGTCGAAGTTGGGCACGAAATCGACGGTGTCCTTGTCGATGTCCGCCAGCAGCTCCTGCGAAATCTTGTCCAGCCGGCACTCGGTATAACGCATGGCGGCCGCATTGTCGCCGTCGATCGAGCCGAAGTTGCCCTGCCCGTCCACCAGCGTATAGCGCAGGGAGAAGTCCTGGGCCATGCGCACCAGGGTGTCGTAGATGGCCTGGTCGCCGTGCGGGTGGTATTTACCCATCACCTCGCCGACCACGCGCGCGCACTTCACATACGGGCGGTTCCAGACGTTGTTCGTCTCATGCATCGCATACAGCACCCGGCGGTGAACCGGCTTCAATCCGTCGCGGACATCGGGCAGCGCGCGGCCGACGATCACGCTCATGGCGTAATCGAGATAGCTCTTGCGCATCTCCTCTTCGAGTGAAATCGGAATAGTCTCTTTGGCGAATTGATCCATGTCGGGTCGGAATGGTGACGAAGTGGAGGCGACAGGCCGCAGCGCCGCACCTGCGCGGCTGCGGAAAAACACTCGATTTTACCATGTGGCTGCCAACCAACCCGGGACGGCCTACGTGTTATCCGGCAATCACGGAACGCTGACGCGCGGCGATGACTATGTTTTAATGCATGCGGGCAAAACATTGCCCCAACGACCAGAAAACCAAAGGGATGGGAACCATGCTGAAACACCTGACCGCCGGCCTGCTCATCGGCTCGGCCGCATTCGCCGCTTGCGCGCAAACCTCCCCGGACATCCAGGCCAAGCAAGGCGTCAGCGCTTATGCTGCCGACAGCCGCGGTGTGGTGGCACGTACGCCATATGGCACTTGCATCCGCACCGGCTACTGGTCGCCGGCGGATTCGGTCAGCGGTTGCGACGGCCCCCTGGTCGCGCCGGTAGCCAAGGTCACCGCCCCGGCGCCCGCTGCGGTCGCGCCGGCCGCCGCCCCGGTCCGGTGTCTTATAA
>JAEVZY010000200.1 GCA_023392035.1 Pseudomonadota bacterium
GGCGCACCGCGCGCCGGCCGCTCGCTTTTGGCGACGGCCGAGGGCAGCGGCGGCACCGGCGTCAGGAGCGGCACCGGCACCTCGTTTGCGCTCTCTTCGGCGCTGCGCAGCTTGAACACTGCCGCCAGCGCCAGCAACTGCGTCGCCTGGTCCTGCAAGGCCTGGGAGGCGGCCGCGGTCTGTTCCACCAGGGCGGCATTCTGTTGCGTGACCTGGTCCATCTGCGCAATCGACTGGTTGACCTGGCCGATGCCATTGCTCTGTTCGCTGCTGGCGGCGGTGATCTCGGCCACGATGTCGGCCACGCGGTTGATGCTGGTCACCACTTCGCGCATGGTGGCGCCGGCCTGGTCCACCAGCTTGCTGCCGTCTTCCACCTTGTCCACCGAATCGTTGATCAGCAGCTTGATTTCCTTGGCGGCGGCGCTGCGCTGGGCCAGGCTGCGCACTTCGGTTGCCACCACCGCGAAGCCGCGTCCCTGCTCGCCGGCACGCGCCGCCTCCACCGCCGCATTGAGCGCCAGGATATTGGTCTGGAAGGCGATGCCGTCGATGACGCTGATGATGTCGACGATCTTGTGCGCCGAAGTGTTGATGGCATGCATGGTGTCCACCACTTGCGACACCACCTGGCCGCCGCGCGCGGCGACTTCCGAGGCGGCGCTGGCCAACTGGTTGGCCTGTTGCGCGTTTTCCGAGTTCTGCGCCACCGTGGCCGTCAATTGCTCCATGGCCGAGGCGGTTTGTTCCAGCGAGGCCGCCTGCTGCTCGGTGCGTGCCGACAGGTCCATGCTGCCCGAGGCGATTTCGCGCGAGGCGGTGGCGATGGTGTCGGTGCCGGCGCGCACCTGGCCGACCAGGCGTTCCAGGCCATCGTTCATGTTCTTCAGGGCGCGCTTGAGCTTGCCGGTTTCATCCCGGCGCGTGACATCGATGGCCTGGGTCAGATCGCCGGCGGCCACTCCTTCGGCGATGCGCACCGCCTCATTCAAGGGGCCGGTGATGCCGCGCACCAGCAGCGAACCCACCACCGTGGCCAGCACCAGCCCGAACAGGATGCCGAAGCCGCAGCTGATCCACACCAGGCGGTACAGCTTCTGCGATTGCTCATAGTCCTGGCGCGCGCTGTCCACCTGCAGCTTGACCAGTTCGTCGATGCCGTCCTTGACCGGCAGGAACAGCAGGGTCATCGGGCCCTGGGCGATTTCGGTGGCCAGCTTCATGTCGCCGGCGCGAATCGCCGCCACTGCCGCCAACAAGCCGTTCTTGACGAATTCCCTCTGGTCGTTGGTCAGGCGCTCGACCAGCGCCTTTTCCTGCGGATCCTTGACCCCGGCCGCGAACTGGTCCCAGGCCTGGCCCAGGTTGCGCAGGCCGATTTCCACCTGCTCCATCTGCGAGCCGGCGGCCGCCGATTCGCTGGTGATGGCCTTGGCCACCACCAGCTGGCTGAAGTTCAGGCCGCGTATGACCGCATCGATCTGGCCCTGCGGCACCAGGCGCTCGTCATACATGGTCTTCATGCCGGCATTGGTCCACCACAGGCTACCGATGCCGATCAGGCCGCCGGTGACCAGTTGCAGTGAGAGAAAAGCCAGGACCGCGATCAGGCGGACCTTGATGGTGAGGTTTTTCAGCATGGTGTCTTCCGTATTCCGTAGTTTCCGGTGAATTGGAAACGGTTGGCTGTCGCCGGTGACCGACCTTGTCCAAAGTGATGGCGCCTGTTCGGATTAACGGAAAAAAGCGGTCCAACTTTAACCCGCGGTAAGCCCCATGCGGCTTCCAGCGAATTGAACTTCCGCTAAGATACGGCCTTCTTTCTTTTGCATGCCAGGTGCTCTTTGTCCCTGCCTCCCGCCAAATCCAGTCTCGCCACGCTGACGCTGGCCGCCATCGGCGTCGTGTACGGCGACATCGGTACCAGTCCGCTGTACACCATGAAGGAAGTGTTCCTGCCTTCGCATGGCATAGCGCTGACTGAAGCCAACATCCTGGGCGTGGTGTCCCTGATCTTCTGGGGCCTGGTGCTGGTGATTTCCCTGAAGTACGTCACCCTGGTGCTGCGCGCCGACAACCGCGGCGAGGGCGGCATCATGGCCCTGACTTCGCTGGCCATGTCGGCGGTGGCCAAGACCCGCTGGCATTTCCCGGTGATGCTGCTGGGCATGGTGGGCGCGGGCCTGTTTTTCGGCGACGGCGTGATCACGCCCGCCATCTCGGTGCTGTCGGCCATCGAGGGCCTGGAAGTCGCCACCCCCGCCATGAAGCCTTTCGTGGTCCCGGCCACGCTGGTGGTGCTGGTCCTGCTGTACTGGGCGCAAAGCCGCGGCACCGGCGGCATCGGCAAATTCTTCGGTCCCATCATGCTGCTCTGGTTTTTCACGCTGGCGGCGATGGGCATCGTCAACATCCTCGAGAATCCGCATGTGCTGCTGGCCTTGAATCCGCTGCACGCGCTGGATTTCATGATGCACAACGGCTGGTTCGCCTTCGTTGCCCTGGGCGCGGTGGTGCTGTCCCTGACCGGCGCCGAAGCGCTGTATGCCGACATGAGCCATTTCGGCAAGCGGCCGGTGCGCATGGCCTGGTTCAACATCGTGTTTCCGGCCCTGTCCCTGTCCTATTTCGGCCAGGGCGCGATGCTGATGTCCAACCCGGCGGCGGCCAGCAATCCCTTCTTCAACCAGCTTGGCGAATGGAGCGTGTATCCGCTGGTGGTGTTGTCGACGGTAGCCACCGTGATTGCCTCGCAGGCCACGATTTCCGGCGCGTTTTCCGTCACCCATCAGGCCATTTCGCTGGGATTTTTGCCGCGCATGAAAGTGCTGTACACCTCCGAGCGCGAGATCGGCCAGATCTACATCCCGCTGGTGAACTGGGTACAGCTGGCGGCGGTGGTGGCGGCGGTGCTGGGTTTCGGCTCATCCAACAACCTGGCATCGGCCTATGGCATTGCGGCCACCGCCACCATGACGGTGACCACCATCCTCACCTTCTTCGTGATCCGCTTCAAGTGGCATTACATGCTGG
The DNA here is from genome assembly GCA_023392035.1 of Pseudomonadota bacterium. GTDB lineage: Bacteria > Pseudomonadota > Gammaproteobacteria > Burkholderiales > Burkholderiaceae_D > Lacisediminimonas. The sequence goes on from JAEVZY010000200.1 coordinate 3,034, forward strand.
GCCTGGCGCTGGCGGCCCCCGGTTTCTTCCTGGTGATCGATATCATGCTGTTCTCGTCCACTGCCTTGAAGATCATCCACGGCGGCTGGTTCCCGCTGGCGGTGTCGGCGCTGATGGTGACCATCATGCTGACCTGGAAAGACGGCCGGCAACTGGTGTTCGACAATTTGAAGAAGCACGCCATCCCGCTGCAGGATTTCTTGCAGTCGCTGTTCGTTTCGCCACCGATGCGGGTGGAAGGCACCGGCCTGTTCTTCCGCGCCCATGGCGATGGCGTGCCGCACGCCATGCTGCACAACCTGCTGCACAACAAGACCCTGCATCAGCGCATCGTCTTCCTGACCGTGTTCGATGAAGACATTCCCTATGTGCCGATCAATGAAAGGGTGGCGGTGCAAGACCTCGGCCACCAGTGCTACCAGGTGAACGTGTACTACGGCTTCAAGGACGAGCGCGACATCCCGGCCGCGCTGGAACTGTGCGCCCGCCAGGGCCTGGAATTCAGCATGATGGAGACTTCCTTCTTCATCTCGCGCCAGACCGTGATCCGCGGTCCCGAGGGCGGCATGGCGAACTGGCGCGAAGCGCTGTTCACCACCATGTCGCGCAATGCGCGCGATGCCGCCGATTACTACAAGGTGCCGACCAACCGCGTGATCGAGCTCGGCACGCAGATCGAGATTTAAGCCGCCGGTTTCCAGCGCGAGGTTGTCGACCTCGATCACTCATCCGCGCCTTCCTGCTTTTTCCTGAACCACTGGCGCAGCAGATCGCCATTCTGGGACCGCGGCCATTTTTCACTGATGGCCTGCAAAGCCGGCAGGAAATCCACGCGGGTCTGATCTGTTTCCAGCGCCAGCGTGCTCAGGCGGCCGAAGCGCCAGGCCATGGACGTTGCCAGGAAGTGGCTTGCATCCAGGTCTGGCCAAGCGCAGTTCAGGCAATCGAAAAACTCCTCATCGCTGTGCACACAAGGAGTAATCCATCTGCTTGCCAGGAGTTCGACTTCCAGCGCCAGCAGCGCCAGGGATGGCGGCAGCAGCGCCCGTTCGGCCAAGGCGTCCAATCCTAGCGTTTTGGAGAGGCGAACAATGTGGCGTGTCACCATGAGGCGATTTTCGAGGGTGAACCTTTGAATCGTTGTGATGCCCTCGGTTTTGTTCGCGATGCTTGCCAGAAGGGCGCTGGCATTGCGGGCATAAGTCGTATAGTCGGAGAGAAGGTCGCATGCCAGTTGCAGCTTGGAGTCGCAGTCATCGGCCGGGAACGCCCCGCGATCTATCAGCCCCAGCACTTCGATGCGCAGCAAAGCCTCATAGCCCAGGCTTATCGAGTCATTCTCGGGAAAGGGCGCCCAGGTCGAAACCGTGACCAGCGGCAGAAACTTGGCCAGTTTCAGCCAAGTTGGTGCACAGAGCGCATTTTCGGATTGGTTCAGGAGCGGCAACAAGAGCGGCACCAGTCGTTTCAAAGCTGCACGCTGAGCTTGAACATTGAGCCCGATGCCGACCGATTCGTGCTGCCGGACATATTCGTCCAGCAAATCGCACAAGGCGGTCAGCGCGTCGGCGCCGAGCGCCAACACCGCTTCTTCCGCCAGCGCAATCGTCTTCTTGGCGCTGTTGTCGGCAATCGCTCCCCGCAGCGCCAAAGTCAGGGATAGCCGCACCCGATTGTCCAGGGGCGTGTAGAGCGCCTGGTCGAGCTGCGCTTTCTTCGGATCGAGCCAGTTAACTACAAGCGGGATCAGGCCGGTGGGCGGCGGCGTGCTTGAGGATGGAAAAAAACCGAGGAAGGTGGGCAGCCGATTGAGCGGACACATCGAATCGACCATCGCATAGTTGTACTGGCAAGTGCGCGCCCAATTTGCAGCGGAGCGGGCCGGCATTTTGGTGACGATCAGCTTCAGCACCTCTGCCGGCAGCCAGGGCCGCAGCGTGGGCACCGTCAGGGTGGGGGGCGGCAACTTCACATGGGCGGGACTGGTCAGTTTTGTCAGCCAGTCCTGTGCCTCTTCGAGCGTGCGCCAGTTGGCAAGAAAATTCTTTGTGGGCTTGGCCGGCGCCGATTCCTTGCGGGCTTGCTTGTTTTCTTTCTGATTCGCCCGCGCTTTGCTCAGTTCTTCAAAATGCGCGAAGGCACCAGGCGCGGGGCGCTGCTCCGATTTGAGATTGGGCTCAGTCGAATCCGAAAGAGGTTCCGGTCTTTCCGGTGCAAGCTTGGGTCGCTGTTTTGTGCCGGGTGTAGTCTCATTCAGGGCGCGCTTCATCCTCACTCCATTCGCATGCAAAGCGAATGGGTGGTCGTGCCGGCACGCGGGTTCCAGCTCGGGCTTGGATTTACATGCTGCGCCGGTACTGCCCGCCCACTTCAAACAAGGCCTCGCTGATCTGGCCCAGCGAACAGCAGCGCACCGCATCCATCAGGCACGCGAACACGTTTTCATCCTTGATCACCGCCTGCTGCAGGCGTGCCAGCATGGCCGGTGCTTGCTGCTGATGACGGGCGTGAAAATCCGCCAGGCGCTTCAATTGCGATTGCTTTTCTTCGTCGCTGGAGCGCGCCAGTTCCAGCGTCTGCGGCACCGGATTGCCGTTCGGATTGCGGAAGGTGTTGACGCCTATGATGGGCAGGCTGCCATCGTGCTTCCTGTGTTCATACAGCAGCGACTCTTCCTGGATCTTGCCGCGCTGGTAGCCGGTTTCCATCGCGCCCAGCACGCCGCCGCGCTCGGCGATGCGCTCGAATTCCTGCAGCACCGCTTCTTCCACCAGGTCGGTCAGCTCATCGATGATGTACGCGCCCTGGTTGGGGTTTTCATTCTTGGCCAGTCCCCATTCGCGGTTGATGATGAGCTGGATCGCCAGCGCCCGTCGCACCGATTCATCGGTCGGGGTGGTGATCGCCTCGTCGTAGGCATTGGTGTGCAGGGAATTGCAGTTGTCGTAGATCGCGATCAAGGCCTGCAGGGTGGTGCGGATGTCATTGAAGTCCACCTCCTGCGCGTGCAGCGAGCGGCCGGAAGTCTGGATGTGGTACTTGAGCTTTTGCGAGCGCTCGTTGGCGCCATATTTTTCACGCATGGCCACCGACCAGATGCGGCGCGCCACGCGCCCCATGACGGTGTATTCCGGGTCCATGCCATTGGAAAAGAAGAAGGACAGGTTGGGCGCGAAATCGTCGATGTGCATGCCGCGCGCCAGATAGGCTTCGACAAAGGTGAAGCCATTGGACAGCGTGAACGCCAGCTGCGAAATCGGATTGGCCCCGGCTTCGGCGATGTGATAGCCCGAGATCGACACCGAATAGAAATTGCGCACCTGGTTCTGCACGAAATACTGCTGGATGTCGCCCATCACCTTGAGCGAAAACTCGGTGGAGAAGATGCAGGTGTTCTGGCCCTGGTCTTCCTTCAGGATGTCGGCCTGCACCGTGCCGCGCACATTCTGCAGGACACTGGCGCGAATCTTGTTTGCTTCCTCTGCGGTCGGGGCGCGCCCTTGCTCCGCCTGAAATTTGTCCAGTTGCTGGTCGATGGCGGTGTTCATGAACATCGCCAGGATGGTCGGCGCCGGGCCGTTGATGGTCATCGAGACCGAGGTGCTCGGGCTGCACAGGTCGAAGCCCTCGTACAGGACCTTCATGTCGTCCAGGGTGGCGATCGAGACGCCGGAATTGCCGACCTTGCCGTAGATGTCCGGCCGCAGATCGGGATCGGCGCCATACAGGGTGACCGAATCGAAGGCGGTGGACAGGCGCTTGGCCGGCATGCCTTCGGATACCAGCTTGAAGCGGCGGTTGGTGCGGAAGGCATCGCCTTCACCGGCAAACATGCGGGTCGGGTCTTCGTTCTCGCGCTTGAAGGGAAACACGCCGGCGGTGTAGGGAAAGGCGCCCGGCACGTTTTCCAGCATCAGATAGCGCAGGATTTCGCCGTGGTCCGCAAAGCGCGGCAACGCCACCTTGCGCACCGTGTTGCCGGACAACGTGGTGTAGACAAGGCGGGTATGGATCTCCTGCTCGCGAATCTTCACCACATGTTCGTCGCCGGCGTAGGTCGCCTGCAGGGCCGGCCAGCCATCCAGCAGTTGGCGCGCCTCTGGATGAAGCTGGGCCTCTTTTTCCTGCGCCAGTTGCGCCAGTGCGCCCGCATCCAGTTTTTTCTCCTGCAGCATGCGCGCCGATTCGCCGAGATGCTGGCGTTCGCGCGCCACTTGCACTTGCTGTTCCACTTCCTTGCGATAGCCGCGCACGCTGTCGGCGATCTCCGCCAGATAGCGGCTGCGGGCGGCGGGAATGATGGCATTGCGATTGGTCGAGGCGCGCACTTTCACCGGTGCCAGGCTGCCCGCCTGCAGCGCCAGGCCCAACTCGGCCAGGCGCGGCGCCAGCGCCTGGTACAGGGCGCTTACGCCATCGTCATTGAAGCGCGAAGCCCGGGTGCCGAACACCGGCATCTGTTCCGTCGGCCGGTCCCACCATTCGCGGTTGCGCTGCACTTGCTTGCTGACATCGCGCAGCGCGTCCTGCGCACCCTTGCGGTCGAACTTGTTGATCGCCACGAACTCGGCGAAATCGAGCATGTCGATTTTTTCCAGTTGCGAAGCGGCGCCGAATTCCGGCGTCATCACGTACAGCGGCACATCCACCAGCGGCACGATGGCGGCATCGCCCTGGCCGATGCCCGAGGTTTCCACGATCACCAGATCGAAGCCGGCGGCGCGGCAGGCGGCAATCGCCAGCGGCAGGGCCGGCGAAATTTCCGAGCCGGCCTCGCGCGTGGCCAGTGAGCGCATGAACACCCGCGGCCGCCCTTGCCAGGGACCGATGGCATTCATGCGGATGCGGTCGCCCAATAAAGCGCCGCCCGATTTGCGGCGCGAAGGATCGATCGAGATCAAGGCAATCTGCAGCCGGTCCTGCTGGTCCAGCCGCAATCGCCGGATCAGTTCGTCGGTCAGCGAAGACTTGCCGGCGCCGCCGGTGCCGGTGATGCCCAGCACCGGGGCCCGATGCTGCTCGGCCGCTTCCTGCAAGGCTTGCCGCAGGGCCGGGCTGGCGTGGCCGTTTTCGAGCGCCGTGATCAATTGCGCCAAGGGGCGGTAGCGCTCGGGCAGGGTGCCCTGTTGCAGCACTTCGATCCGGTCCGGCGCCGGCGGCGCGCTGGCCGCATCGCAGACTTCGATCATGTGCTCGATCATGCCGGCCAGGCCCATGCGCTGGCCGTCTTCCGGACTGAAGATGCGCGCCACGCCATAGGCATGCAGGACTTCGATTTCGTGCGGCACGATCACGCCGCCGCCGCCGCCGAAGACCTTGATGTGGCCGGCGCCGCGTTCGCGCAGCAGGTCCAGCATGTACTTGAAATATTCGACATGCCCGCCCTGGTAGCTGGAGACCGCGATGCCTTGCGCATCTTCCTGCAGTGCCGCGTTGACGATCTCTTCCACCGAGCGGTTGTGGCCGAGATGGATCACCTCGGCGCCATGCGACATCAATATGCGCCGCATGATGTTGATGGAGGCATCGTGGCCGTCGAACAGCGAGGCCGCGGTGACAAAGCGAACCCGGTTTGCAGGTCGCGCCGGCGTCAGGCGCGGCGCGATGGAAAGGTCGGTCATTGCGGTCTCCGTGATTGACGTTTACGTCAACGTCACTCTTGTCGGATCGAGTATAGCCGCAAACCCCTCTTGCCAGACCGTCAGCACGGCGACAATCGGCGCGCAAAAGCCTGCCCCAAAGCGCGAACGATGCGCGGCCGCAGCCCGGCTGCGAGCGCGGCCACTCACTTGCGCCGTGGAATGCAGGATCGCAGGCGCGGCGGCGGTCCTGATTGCCTCACATCAAAACTGCGAATTACCGCCAAAGTACATTGAACGGGGCGGCAAAACCGCCGCAATCTTGTTCAAACCATCAGGAGTATGCCGCGGTGACTGAAGAGAAACAGGTAGGCAGACGCTGCATCCTCACGGTCGATGACGATCGCGTCCTGCTGGCGCGGCTCAATGCCGGCATGCGCCGCGCCGGCTATGAAGTGCTGCAGGCGAGAACGGCGGAACAGGCGCTGGAACTGGTGGCGCAGCGCGTCCCGGACCTGGCCTTGCTCGATATTTCCATGCCCGACATGTCGGGACTGGAGCTGGCGCAAAAATTACGGCGCGAAACCAGTGTGCCTTTCATGTTCCTGTCCTCCCACGTCGATTCCGACATCGTGCGCGAGGCTTCCGAACATGGCGCGATCGGCTATCTGGTGAAGCCGGTGGATGCCAAGCAGTTGGTGCCGGCGGTGGAGGCGGCGCTCCTGCGCGCCCAGGAAATCCGCCATCTGCGCAGCATCGGCGCCGAGCTGGCGGCGGCCCTGGCCACCGGGCGCAAGGTGAGCGATCTGATGCGCATGCAATTGCATCAACTGGTGGAAAGCCACAGTGCCGAATTGGCCAAGCTGAACCAGCAGCTCGATCTGGCGCAAAAACATGTGCTGGAGTCCGAGGCGCGGGCGCGCGAACTGGCGCGCCTGGCCAACGAAGACCCGCTGACCAGCCTGCCCAATCGCCACTGGCTGACCAACTACCTGCCCTTGGCGGTGCGCCGCGCGCGCAAGAGCCGGCGCATGCTGGCGGTGATGTATCTCGACCTGGATGGCTTCAAGACCATCAATGACACCCTCGGCCACCTGGCCGGCGACGAATTGCTGCGGGCAGCGGCGCTGCGCATGAAGTCGGCCCTGAAACCGTCGGACAGCATTGCCCGCCACGGCGGCGACGAGTTCGTGCTGATCATCGAGCAGGTGTCGGCCGAGTCGGATGCGGCCCACGTCGCCCAGCGCATGCTGGAAGTGCTGTCGGCGCCGTTCGAACTGGGCTATGGCCGCAACTCGGTGGCGGCCTCGATTGGCGTCTCGCTCTATCCGCGCGATGGCGAAGACCCGGAAGTCTTGCTGGCGCGCGCCGACGAAGCCATGTATCGCGCCAAGGCCGAAGGGCGCGGGCTGTTCCGTTTCTGCCAGCCGACCGGGCCGGTCGGCGACTGGCAAAGAGTGACGCCGCGCCCGCCTGCGCCGCAGCCGCGGGGCTGATGCAAACGACAATTCGAAGGCGGGACGGGGGATAATGCCCCGGTCCCCCGTCTCCATTGGAGTTCGCATGTCGCGCCAATTCCGCTTTCATCAGCTTGACGTTTTCACTTCCAGTCCCTTGCGCGGCAACGCCCTGGCCGTGGTGCATGCGGCGCAGGAATTGAGCGATGCCGAGATGTCCGCGTTCGCGCGCTGGACCAATCTTTCGGAAACCACTTTCCTCTTGCCCCCGGTCGATCCGCGTGCCGATTATCGAGTGCGCATCTTTACCCCTGGCGGCGAATTGCCGTTTGCCGGCCATCCGACCCTGGGCTCCTGCCAAGCCTGGTTGCTGGCCGGCGGCCGCGCCCACAGTCCCAGCCACGTGGTCCAGGAATGCGGCATCGGCCTGGTCACCGTGCGCCGCGAGGGCCGCCGATTGGCCTTCGCCGCGCCGCCCCTGCGTCGCACCGGTCCGCTGGAAGCCGAGGTCCTGCAGCGCGCCTGCAAGGGCCTGGGCATCGGCGTCGACCAGATCCTGCGCCATCAATGGG
>JAEVZY010000222.1 GCA_023392035.1 Pseudomonadota bacterium
GCGTGATGTGGGATGGCCGCGAGACTGCGATCGATCCGGCCTCGCCCCTGTGCGTGCTGTTCACCGCCACCTGCTATGCCTCCACTCGCGACAGTTTGCTGAAGCAGGCGCTGACGGCATCGCGCACCCATCAGCAAATGGCGGACGGCTTTTCGGCAGCGGACCTGGACGCCATCGTGGGCTTCGAATCGAGCCTGTTCAGCGCGCAGAAGAGCGGCAATCTGACCGGCGATCTGAGCGCGGGCGGCGCCAGCGGCGGTACCGGCGCGCTGTCCCAGAGCGAGTTCTGGTTCGGCATGAACAATTTCGAGAGCGGCGACTACAGGAGCGGCGCGCCGTTCTCGACCCGCGTGTTCACCAGCTTCGATGCCTGGAGCGCGGCTACGCCCTCGGCCCAATCCGGCGTCGATGCCGGCCAGGCCGATGCGCGGCGCGCGGTGGCGCGCGGCCAGGCATTGTTCAACAGCCGGGTGGTGCCGGGCATGAGTTCGGCTTCGATCCAGCGCACTTGCAGCGGCTGCCATGGCACGCCCAATGTCGGCAGCGCATCGATCCCGCGGCTGGAGAACATCGGCAGCTCGGACGCCTCGCGCCGTACACCCGATCTGCCCTTGTACACGCTGCGCAATCGCCAGACCGGACAGCTGCTGCAGAGCACCGATCCCGGTGCGGCCATGGTCAGCGGCCGCTGGGCCGATATCGGCAAATTCAAGGTGCCGGGGCTGCGCGGACTTGCCGCGCGCGCCCCCTATTTCCACGACGGCAGCGCCGCGACCCTGCGCGATGTGGTGCTGTTCTACAACACACGCTTCCAGATGAATCTCTCGCAGCAAGAGATCAGCGATCTGGCGGCTTTTCTGGCGGCGCTATGAAAACATTCCCCGGACCCGGTGCTGGCCGTTGGGCGCATGCCCTGCCTGTGTTGCTCTTGTCGGGCCTGCTGGCGGCCTGCGGCGGTGGCGGCGGCGCGAGCGACGCGCTGCCGACTCAATCGGCTTCCAGCGGTACCGGCGGCAATACGAGCGGCAATGATGGTGGCAACAATGCTGGCAACAACGGCGGCAACAACGGCGGCAACAACAATGGACCCGATCCGGCATTGGTCGGCCAGTGGTCTGACCTGCTGTACTGGCCGCAAGTGGGCGTGCATCTGCAGTTGCTGCCCAACGGGAATGTGCTGTCCTGGGCCTATCGCTACGACGATCACGACGAAACCAACAGCAGCAAGCAGGTGTTCGAAGTGCAGATCCCGAGCGGCGGCGTGCCGCAGCTGGTGCGCCATGTCGACAACACCACCACCAATATTGCCTGCAGCGGCTTTACGCTGTTGGCCGATGGGCGCATGTTCGCCGCCGGCGGCGAGGGCGATGATGGCGGACTGGCGGCGACCAACATCTACGATTTCGCCAGCGGCACCTGGACCCGCATCGCCGACGGCAATGGCAAGCGCTGGTATCCGACCACCACCACGCTCGCCAATGGCGAGGTGCTGACGTTGGGCGGCTTGATCGACTTCGCCACCGAGACTTCCAATCCCTTGCCCCAGGTCTGGTCCAGCCTGTCCGGCTGGCGCGACCTGACGACGGCGGTGGCCAACGACCTCGGGATTTATCCGCGCATGCATCTGGCCCCCAACGGCCGCGTCTTCAAGTCGGGCATGCAGGAATTGACGCGTTATCTGGACACCAGCGGCACGGGCAGTTGGAGCGATGTCGGCCTGCTCAAGAACAGCGGCGGGCGCGACTACGGCAGCTCCGTCATGTATGGTCCGGGCCAGGTGATGGCGCTGGGCGGCGGCGATCCGCCCACCGCCAGTGCCGAAGTGATCGACCTCAACGACGCCGTGCCCGCCTGGCGCTGGGCGCAGCCGATGCGTTATGCGCGGCGGCACCTGAACGCCACCCTGCTGGCCGACGGCAAGATACTGGTTACCGGCGGCACCAGTTCGCCCGGCTTCAACGATGCCACCGCAGCGGCCTTGCCGGCCGAGATGTGGGACCCGGCCAGCGGCAGCTGGAGCACCATGGCCAGCATGGCCACGCCGCGCGTGTACCACTCCACCGCCTTGCTGCTGCCCGATGGCCGGGTGCTGGCTTCCGGCGGCGGCGATCCGGCGCCGGTGAACGGCAGCGACAACGTCGATTCGCAAATCTATTCGCCGCCTTACCTGTTCAAGGGCGCGCGTCCGGTAATCAGCAGTGCGCCCGCCACGGTGGCCTATGGCGCCCGCTTCTGGGTCGGCACGCCGGATGCCGCCGGCATTGCCCGCGCCACCTGGATCAGGCTTGGTTCGGTGACGCATGCCTTCAACAACAGCCAGCGCATCGCCGAGCTGACTTTCACCCGCTCGGCCAATGGCCTGAACCTGGATGCGCCGACCGATCCCAACCTGGTGCCGCCGGGGCATTACATGCTGTTCCTGCTCAATGCGCAGGGCGTGCCTTCGGTGGCCCGCATCGTCCAGATTTTGTGAGTGAACATGGGCCGGTTGCGCATCCTGTTCCTCTGCGGCTGCTTGCTGTGCCCAATGGCCGGCATGGCGCATCAGGGCGGGCATTCCGAACTGTCCAAAGCAGGGCAGGGCGCCGGCAGCAAAGCCCGGCTGAAGCCAAACACCCCGGCGCCGGCCGAGGCGTCCCCGCCGCAGCGCTTTTGCATGAAGAATGCGCAAGGCAAGCTACACTGCATTCCGTTCGGCCCGCACTGAAGCGGTCGATTGACAAGTGCGCGCATGGCGGCAATCATCCCCAGCTTTCAGCCGAACAGGGGAGTTCAGGAAATGCCGGCATCACCATCGCGTCGCGCGCTGCTCATGGCCTTGGCAGCTTGCGCTTTGAGCGGGCCGGCCCTGGCCGACGAATGGCCGGCCAAGCCGATCCGGGTGGTGGTGGGATTCGCGCCGGGCTCCACGCCCGACATCCTGGCCCGGCTGGTCTCGGAGCGCCTGGCGCAAAGGCTGGGCAAGCCGGTGCTGGTGGAAAACAAGCCGGGGGCGGCGGGCAATATCGGCGTCGATGCGGTCGCCAAGGCGGTGCCGGATGGCTATACCTTCGGCGTCACCATCTCCGGGCCGCTGGCGGCCAACAGCCTTTTGTTCCGCCATCTGCCCTACAAGCCGGAATCCGACCTGGCCATGGTATCGATTGCCGCCACCCAGCCCAGCGTGCTGGTAGTGACGCCGCAAAGCGGGATCCATGACATGCCAGGCCTGCTGGCGCAATTGAAGGCGCAACCCGGCAAGTTCAACTACGCCTCGATGGGCACGGGCAGCATTTCGCACCTGGCGCTGGCGGCGCTGGCCGCCCGAAGCGGGACCGAGATCGTGCACGTTCCCTATGCCGGCTCCGGCCAGGCGGTGATGGCGCTGTTGGCGGGCGATGCGCAGCTGGCTGTGTTGCCGGCGGTGGCGGTGATACAGCAGGTGAAAGCCGGCAAACTGCGCGCGCTGGCGGTGGCCACCGCACGGCGTTCCAGCGTGCTGCCCAACTTGCCGACCCTGGCCGAATCGGGCCTGCAGGATGTGCAAGGCGATGCCTGGATGGGATTCATCGCGCCGGCCGGCACCGCCCCGGCGATCCTGAATCGCATGCAGGCGGAAATCGCCGCCATCGTCAAATCATTGGACGTCATTGAAAAGCTTCACGCACAGTTGATGGAGCCGGTCGGCAGCAGCGCAGCCCAGATGCGCGCCACCGTGCAAGCCGACCTGGCGCGCTGGCGGCCGGTGATACGCAGGAATGGAATTACGCTGGACTGAAGGCCTGCGGCGATATTCGCGGACCGAAGATCAGGCTGCGCGTTTGCTCCGCTTGGGAGGCGTGCGCACTTTATTTACGGTCTGTACGGCATGCAGCAAGACCTCCCCCGCCCACTGATTCAGGCTCTTTCCTTCTGATTGTGCGGCCACTATGGCCCGTCCGTGTATTTCCGGCGGAATGCGCAGCAGCAGCTTGCCCGATGCGGGTTTCTCGGGCGTGACGCCTTCCTGTTCGCATTCGGCGAGATAGTCTTCCACCGATTTTTTGAATTCACGACGCAGCTGCGCCACCGTGTCGCCGTGAAAGCTGATGATGCTGCGCAGGCCGAGAATTCGGCCGACGAAGATGTCGTCCCTGTCGTCAAATTCGATACGGGCGGTATAGCCCTTGTGGGTCATGCTGTTCATGGTGTTACTCCAGCCCGGATGAGCAATTCTCGCGCTTCTTCGACCTGATACCGTTTTGCTTCCTTGCCGGGGTGCGGCCGATGGCAGCGCCATTGTTCGCCATTCAGCTCAATCTTCACGCGCGATCCCTCGCGTTCGGAAACGCTGCCGCCCAATCCTTTGATCAGTGCTTCTATATCGGAAAAGAAGATGGACGCCGAAGTCGGCTTGGCGAAAATCGCAAGCAGGGTTTTTTGCTGACGGGCGTTCATCCCGCAGGATGATATCAATTTTTGATAGCGTTGGTTTTCAAAACGGCGACTGCCATCCCACTCTCAACCTGCGGCCGCTGCCCCAGCCGTCCGGCAGGCCGTCGGCGCGGCGGTTGGTGATGTCGTCCAGCGCCAGGAAGGCCTGGCGGCGGCCGCTTTTCCAGGCCAGCATCAAGCCGGCTTCGGCCGCGCCGCCAGTTTGGGTATTGTTGCTGCTGTCCAGGCGCTTGCCATACCAGGTCAGGCTGGCATGCAGCTGCAGCGCACCCGCCAGCGGCAGGCCGAAGCCGCCGGTGGCTTGCTGTTGCGGCCGATAGCGCAAATCCACGCCGCTGTCCGGGTCGTAGGAGCTCAAGTGGGCGGCGTGCAGATAGACCTGGCTGCCGCCTGCAAAGCGGCGTGAAATGCTGGCTTCCATGCCGCGCGTGTACACGCGGGCGCGGCTGATCAAACTGGGCGGCAGCGCGCCATCCAGGTCCAGCATGTCGCGGTAATACGCCTGGAATACCGACAGGCGCGTGCGCCACGCCGAGGCCTGGGCGTTGGCGATGAAGAATTCCATTTGCTGGCTGCGCTCGGTGCCGACCTGGCCATTCCCGGCCAATTGGTTGGCGGTGGTATAGAAACCCGGACTGCGCGAGGAGCGGCTCAGCCTGACGCCCGCCAATACCGGTCCGCCTTCGGGTTCCCAGTGCAGGCTCAGCCCCGGTTGCTGGAACGATCCATATTGGGCGCTGCTTTGCTGCTTGAGGTTGACGCGCACAGTCCACGGACCGAAGGACTTGTACAGGCCGCCGCTGAGCAGGTTGCCGTTGCCGCCGCCGGCACCGGTACTACTGCCCAGGACCGGCAGCCGGAAGGCGGCCGAGATCAGGCTCGGGTCGTGTCGCGCGTCCTGCACGTCCAGCGAAAAAGACCAGCCGGCGCGGTTGGTCCAGGCAAAGCCGCGTGGCGTGAATCCCGGCGTCACCGGCAGCGCGGGCCAGACGGACTGGGCTTGCAAGCGCCAGGGGCGCATCAGCATTTCCTGGGTCAGGCTGGCCGGCTCCAGGGTGTCCTGGCCGAAAGTGGCCTGGGCTTGTGCCAGCGCCGGCAGCAGGGCCAGCGCCGCCATCGGCAGCCATGGCCCGGCTTGCGACTTGCGACTCCGATTCGATGCTCCCCGGCGCATGTCGATCCACTCTTGCTGTTGTTCCTGACCACATGATTGGTCTGGCCAAGCTGACAGGGTTTGCGCGGCCGCAGCCAAAAAGCGTCGAATTGGCCCGGATCGCGCCGGCCGATGATCTTCGCCAAGTCTTGTCAGATTTGCTCTGACAATTGCCGCAAGCCAGGGGTGAAGGGCGGTAAGACGGGCAGCGAATGCTAGAATCCCGCTCTTCCCCGCTGTTCCCTCCGAGGTTTTTCCGTGCTTTCCACCGCCAACATCACCATGCAGTTCGGCGCCAAGCCGCTGTTCGAAAATATTTCCGTCAAATTTGGCGACGGCAACCGCTATGGCCTGATCGGTGCCAATGGTTGCGGCAAGTACACCTTCATGAAAATCCTGGGTGGCGATCTGGAGCAAAGCTCGGGCACGGTGTCGCTCGACGCCAACGAACGCCTGGGCAAGTTGCGCCAGGACCAGTTCGCCTACGAAGACCAGCGGGTGCTGGACGTGGTGATGCAAGGCCACGTGGAAATGTGGGCGGCCATGAGCGAGCGCGACGCCATCTACGCCAATCCGGAAGCGAGCGACGACGACTACATGCGCGCCGCCGACCTGGAAGCGCGCTTTGCCGAATACGACGGCTATACCGCCGAAGCGCGCGCCGGCGAATTGCTGCTGGGCGTGGGCATTCCGCTCGATCAACACCAGGGCTTGATGAGCGCGGTCGCGCCCGGCTGGAAGCTGCGCGTGCTGCTGGCGCAGGCGCTGTTCTCCAATCCCGACATCCTGTTGCTGGACGAGCCGACCAACAACCTCGACATCAACACCATCCGCTGGCTGGAAGAGGTGCTCAACGAGCGCAATTCCACCATGATCATCATTTCCCACGACCGCCATTTCCTGAACCAGGTTTGCACCCACATGGCGGACATGGATTACGGCACGCTGAAAATCTATCCCGGCAATTACGACGACTACATGCTGGCCTCGTCGCAGGCGCGGGCCCAGCAATTGGCGGCCAATGCCAAGGCCAAGGAAAAAGTGGCCGAGCTGCAGGAATTCGTGCGGCGTTTTTCCGCCAACAAATCCAAGGCGCGCCAGGCCACTTCACGCGCGCGCCAGATCGACAAGATCAAGATCGAAGACGTCAAGCCCTCGAGCCGGCAAACGCCTTTCATCCGCTTTGAATCGGAGAAGAAGCTGCATCGCCTGGCGGTGGAAACCGAGGGCATGTCCAAGGCTTACGACCGCCAGATTTTCCGCAACGTCAATTTGGCGGTGGAAGCAGGCGAGAAGATTGCCATCATCGGCGCCAACGGCGCCGGCAAGACCACGCTGTTGCGCTGCATCGGCGGCGATGCGCTGGGCCTGGCGCCGGACGCCGGTCGCGTGCGCTGGGCGGAAAACGCCGATGTCGGCTACATGCCGCAAGATCCGACCGAAGAATTCGCCGTCGACAAGAGCCTGACCGACTGGATGGGCATGTGGACCCGCGAAGGCGATGACGACCAGAGCGTGCGCTCCATCCTCGGCCGCCTGCTGTTTTCCGGCGACGAGGTGAAGAAATCGGTGCAGGTGCTGTCCGGCGGCGAGAAGGGCCGCATGATGTACGGCAAGCTGATGCTGGGCCG
>JAEVZY010000367.1 GCA_023392035.1 Pseudomonadota bacterium
GCGAAGTGCCGATCGGCTCGGTGCGCTGGCTGCCGCTGGAGAGCGAGGCCGGCGTCTGGGAAATCCTGCGCATGGGTGTGCTGCCGCAGTTTCGGGGCCAGCAGTTGTCCCAGCATCTGTTGGAAGCAGTGGTGCACCTGGCCCAGGCCAGCCATATCGAAGAACTGCGCCTGGCCGTGCGCCACGACCAGCCGCGCCTGCTCGACTTGTATGCGGCCCACGGCTTTGAACTGGCACTGGAGCTGGAATATGCCCATGCCAACCCTGCCGCGCCGGCACCCAGCGTGATGCGGCGCCTGCTCAGGCGCTGAGCACTTTTCTGCGGCGCCAGGTCCACCCCGAGCCAGCGCTTCGCTCAAGCCCGCTTCACTCAAGCCCGCTTCACTCAAGCCCGCCTCGATCAAGCGCGCCTCGCTCAAATTTGCCGCTGCGGCTTGCGCAGGCGTACAGTAAGGGCCAGGACTTAGCACAGGCCTTCTCATTGCACCCCAATGAAGCTTCCCGCCTCGTCACTGTTGCGCTTTCGGCCGCGCCTGTTCGATCAGTTGCGCGGCTATGACCGGGAAAGTTTCGCGCGCGACCTGGGTGCCGGCCTGGCGGTGGCGGTGGTGGCGCTGCCGCTGGCCATGGCCTTCGCCATCGCTTCCGGCCTCAAGCCGGAAGCCGGACTGTTCACCGCCATCATCGGCGGTTTCCTGATTTCCGGCCTGGGCGGATCGCGGGTGCAGATCGGCGGTCCGGCCGGCGCTTTCATCGTTATTCTCTACGGCATACTCGAACGCTACGGCCTGGCCAATCTCTTGATTGCCACCATGCTGGCCGGCGTCATCCTGCTTGCCATGGGCGCCTTGCGGCTGGGTACCCTGGTGCGCTATCTGCCGCTTCCCATCGTGATCGGCTTTACCAATGGCATTGCGGTGCTGATCGCGCTGTCGCAGCTGAAGGATTTTTTCGGTCTTTCCATCCCCAGGATGCCGGGCGATTTCTTTGGCCAAGTGGCCACCCTGGCACAGCATGCGCACACGCTGCGGCCGGCCGCCGTGCTGCTGGCTGCGATTTCACTGGTCTTCCTGTTTGCCTGGCCACACCTGATTGCTGCCCTGGCCCGCCGCTCGCCGCGCCGGGCGCGTCTGGTCGGCGCCTTGCCGGCGACAGTGCTGGTGCTGGTGCTGGCCACGGCCGCCGTGCGCCTGCTCCATCTGCCGGTGGAAACCATAGGCAGCCGCTTCGGCGGCATCCCGCAAAGCCTGCCGGCCTTTGCATGGCCGCATTTCGACTGGGTTCTGGTGCAGCAATTGCTGGCGCCGGCGCTCACCATTGCGCTCCTGGGCGCCATCGAATCGCTGCTGTGCGCACGCGTGGCTGACAGTGTCATCGGCGATCGCCACGACCCCAACCAGGAATTGATGGCGCAAGGCCTGGCCAACCTGGTATCGCCCCTGTTCGGCGGCATGGCCGCCACCGGCACCATCGCCCGCACCATGACCAATATCCGCAGCGGCGCGGTGTCGCCGGTGGCCGGCATGGTGCATGCCTTGGCGCTGCTGCTGATCGTGCTGGTGGCCGCACCGCTGGCTTCCAGCATCCCGCTGGCGGCACTGGCTGCGATCCTGCTGTTCGTCGCCTGGAACATGGGCGAGTGGCGCGAGTTCGCCCATATGCGCAATTTCGCGCTCAGCTACCGGGTGCAGATGCTGGCCGCGTTTGGGCTGACGGTGGTGGTGGACCTGACCGTGGCGGTGCAGACCGGCCTGGTGCTGGCCTGTGTCTTTTTCATCCATCGGATGGCCAGCCTGTCCACGGTGGAAAGACTGGTTCGCACCGACCTGCCGCCGGCTGTGCGCGCCTTTGCCATGAAGGGATCGCTGTTCTTCGGCGCGGTGGACAAGCTGGAAAGCCTGCTCGATGCCGACGCCATCGCACCGCACGTGCTGCTGCTCGATCTGTCGCAACTGCTGCACATGGATGCCAGCGGCCTGCATGCGCTGGAAGGCCTGCTGCACGACCTGCAGCGAGGACACCACCGCCTGCTGCTGAGCGGGGTGCAAGGCCAGCCGCGCAGAATCATGGAAAACAGCGGATTCCTGCAGCGCCTGGGCCGGGACAATTGCCGGGACAGCGTGGACCAGGCCATCCGTTCGCTGGCGCCGCAGGCGCAAGGCGGTGGCCTTGATGGACAAGCCGCATGAGACAAGCCGCATGAGGCAAGCCGCCTGAAACAAGGCGGCCGACCGGCGCCGGAGGCCTCCTGCTGCCCAAGCTGGGGCAGCTTACGGCCGGATGTCCGGATCGTCGGCCATGCTGGTCATGCGCAGCTTGTGTGTCTGCAGGTCGAAATGGGCCTGGAACAGGCGCCGGGTGCCGCCTTCCTGGAACAGCCAATCCCAGACTTCCTCATTGCGGTTAGGGAATTGCGCCGTGCTGCGCGGGCGTCCCAGCAGACGGCGCACCTCGTCCATGCTCATGCCGGGCTGCACGCGGCGGAAGTAATCTTCGGTCAACACCTGGCGCCAGTCGCGCAGCTTGCCGTCGCGGCCGATGTCGAACATCCAGGTCTTGACCCCATTGGGCCCACGCGGATATTCGAGCACGCGCTCGCCATTGTCTTCTTCCCATACGGTGTCGGGCTTGCCCATGGCATTGCGCACATCGCCCTCGCTGGAAACGCCCTTGGCCAGCTTGGCCAGCGCCGCCTCTTCGGAAAACTGGTCGCAGCCGAGCGCGAGCAAGGCGCACAGGGAAGCGAAAACTGCCTTCAAAACTTGCTTCATCAATTCCATCCTCTTCGGGAAACAGTGGGGACTCGGGGTAGAATAGCCGCCTTGGCGCAATTACAGATAGTGGAAAGACATGGCTCTCTTTAAGAAACTGGGTGGCTACCAATCCGAATACACCCAATTTTTGAAGGAATTCAAACAATCCCATCCGCAGGTGGACAAAGACCAGATCGACGGCCGCAGCCGCCTCTGGGACAAGGCGCCGATCAATCTGGAAGACGTCAAACGCAACGAAGCCTCGCGCGTCAAGCAAAAGGCCTACGTCTACCAGCCGGACTGAATCCCTGGGGAGCCTGTTGCAAGGGCTCCTGGAGGCTGTCGGCACACTGACCGATGAGCACCACTGAATCCGATTCCCTGGCCCTGGCGGGGCCGAACGATTCCACGCCGGACGTGATAGACGGCGTGGCGCACGCGCGCCTGTACGGCGAGCCGCTGTTCAAGCTGCCCAACGACCTGTACATCCCGCCCGATGCGCTGCAGGTGTTCCTGGAAGCCTTCGAGGGTCCGCTCGATCTGCTGCTGTACCTGATCCGCAAGCAGAACTTCAATATCCTCGACATCCCCATGGCCCAGGTAACGCTGCAATACCTGGAGTACATCGAGCAGATCCGCAGCCAGAACCTGGAGCTGGCGGCCGAATACCTGCTGATGGCCGCCATGCTGATCGAAATCAAGTCGCGCATGCTGCTGCCGGCCAAGAAGAGCGAGAACGGCGAGGAAGCCGTCGATCCGCGCGCCGAGCTGGTGCGGCGCCTGCTGGAATACGAGCAGATCAAGCTGGCCGCCTACAAGCTGGACACCCTGCCGCAAGTGGGCCGCGACTATGTGCGGACCCAGATTTTCATCGAGCAAAGCATGGTCACGCGCTGGCCCGAGGTCAACGCCAACGATCTGCAGGCAGCCTGGGCCGACGTGCTGCGCCGAGCCAAGCTGACCGCCCACCACACCATTACCCGCGAAGAACTGTCGGTGCGCGAGCACATGACATCCATCCTGCGCCGCTTGCAGAGCACGCGCTTTGTTGAATTTGCCGACCTGTTCGACCCCGCGCGCGGAGTGCCGGTGGTGGTGGTCAATTTCATCGCCCTGCTCGAACTGGCCAAGGAAACCCTGATCGAAATTACCCAGGCCGAGGCCTTCGCCCCGATTTACGTGCGCCTGGCCTATTCGCCGGCCTGAGCCAGCCCCAAAGTCCTGGCCGCCAGCCCCGAACCTCCGGATACCAACGTTCTGTCATGAAGATCATTTCCTCCATCGAAGAATTGCGCGACCAGTTGCGCGGCCAGTTGCGCACCGCCTTCGTTCCCACCATGGGCAATCTGCACGAAGGCCATTTGTCGCTGATGCGCCTGGCGCGCAAGCATGGCGATCCGGTGGTGGCATCGATCTTCGTCAATCGCCTGCAGTTCGGTCCCAACGAGGATTTCGACAAATATCCGCGCACTTTCCAGGCCGACGTCGAGAAGCTGGAAAAGGAAGGCGTGTACGTGCTGTTCGCGCCCACCGAGAAAGAGTTTTATCCCGAGCCGCAGGAATACCGCGTGCGCCCGCCGGACGACCTGGGCAACATCCTGGAAGGCGAATTCCGCCCCGGCTTTTTTGCCGGCGTCACCACCGTGGTCCTGAAGCTGTTTTCCTGCGTGCAGCCGCGGGTGGCCGTGTTCGGCAAGAAGGACTATCAGCAGCTGATGATCGTGCGCAACATGGCGCGCCAGTTTGCGCTGCCGACTGAAATCATCGCCGCCGAAACCTGGCGCGCCGACGATGGCCTGGCGCTGTCTTCGCGCAATTCCTATCTGTCGCCCGACGAAAGGGCCGAAGCGCCGGCCTTGTACAAAGTGCTCAATGAAGTGGCGGCCGAAGTGCGCTCCGGCCACCTGGACATCTTCCAGCTTGAGCGCCAGGCCATGGAGCGCCTCGCCAAGCGCGGCTGGAAGCCGGACTACATCTCGATTCGCAAGCGCATCGATCTGCAGCATCCCGGCGCCGGCGATCTGGCCAGCGAAGAGCCCCTGGTGGTGCTGGCGGCGGCGCGCCTGGGCAGCACGCGCCTGATCGACAACCTGGAAATCTGAAAATGCGCGCCAGTCTTTGCATGCAGAGGCTGGCTCGACTGCGCGTTCACACCTTGCTGCTCCTGCTGTCCCTGCTGGCCGTGCTGCCGTCCGCGCGCGCCGAAGTGGCGGTGGTGGACGATGCCGGCCTGCCCTTGCGCCTGCAGATTCCGGCGCGGCGCATCGTCAGCCTGGCGCCGCATGCCACCGAAATGCTGTTTGCCATCGGCGCCGGCAGCAGCGTGGTGGGCGCCATCGACTACAGCGATTTTCCGCCTGAAGCCCGGCGCCTGCCTTTGGTCGGCAGCGCCGCCTACTTTGACGTCGAGCGAATCGCCGCGCTGCGTCCGCAGCTGGTGGTGGCCTGGGGCAGCGGCAACAATCCGGCGCGGGTGCAGCAATTGCGCGCCATGGGCATACCGGTCTTCACCAGCGAGCCGCGCGATTTCGAAGCGATTGCCAGCAATATGGAAAGGCTGGGCGTGCTGACCGGCGTGGCCCAGGCGGCGCGCGGCGTGGCCGGGCAATTCCGCCAGCAACTGCGCGACTTGCAGGCGCGCTATGCCAACCGTCCGCCGGTGCGGGTGTTCTATCAGATCTGGGATGCACCCCTGATGACGCTGAACGACGCGCACCTGATGTCGCAGGCGCTGGCCTTGTGCGGCGGCGTGAACATCTTCGGCACCCTGGGACAACTGGCGCCCACGGTCGGCGTGGAAGATGTGCTGCAGTTGAATCCGGAAGCGATCATCCTCGCCAGCGGGCGCGACGAAACCCCGGCCATACGCATGTGGCAGCGCTTTCCCCAAATGACGGCGGCGCGCCGCGGCAATCTGTTCAGCGCCAATCCCGATTGGCTGACCCGCCCCTCGCCACGCATCGTGCAGGGCACCGAAGCCGTCTGCCGCGCGCTGGATGTGGCGCGCAGCCGGCGCTGAAGCGTAGCTGCCTGCGCGGCCCGGGCCGCCGTTTTCAGGGTGCCCTCACTCCCCTACCCACTTGAGCAGGTCTTGCCATTGCTCGACGTCCTTTTCCACCCGCGACGGCGCCACATCCCACAGGCTGGCGCCGACGGCTGCCAGTTGCACATAATTTTGCGTGTCGCGCAAAGTGCCCAGCGCCGGGATACCCAACTGCCCCACATAGTGCGCCAGCTGGTCCGCGGCGCGGGTGCGGGCATTGACGCGCATGCCGACCACGCCCATCGCCACCTTGTCGCGCCGCGCCGCCAGGCGCTGCAGGAAACCCTGGGTGGCGAGGATGTCGAACATCGAAGCCTGCAGCGGGATGATGACCTTGTCGGCGCAGGCCAGCACCTGTTCCCACTGGCTGTCATCCATGCCGGCGGGCGTGTCCAGCACCACGTGCGTCACGCCCTTGGGCGGACGGGCGCGCCGGCCCTCGATTTCCCAGGGCTTGATGGCCGGCAGCGAGGGCGGCCGCAAGGACAGCCAGGAGCGCGAGGATTGCTGTTGGTCGATATCGCCCAGCATGACCGGATGGCCGCGGCGCGCGAAATAACCGGCCAGATTGGTGGCGATGGTGCTCTTTCCGACCCCGCCCTTGGGATTGACAATGGCAAGCACAGGCATGCTCGATCCTCCTCTGGAGAGTGATTTGTCGTTTCATGCAAGAATAGCATCGCCCTGACCGAACCCGCCAACACCACCGCCCAACACCCATGAACAGCATGAACAGCGAACGCTTCAATCCTGCCTATTTCAACAGCTTCCAGAAAGACACCTTGCCGGCTCTGTTGGGGGTGGAAATCGTGGAGGTGGCGCCAAAGCGGGTGCGCGCCCGCATGAAGATCGAGAAGCATCACCTGGCCCCCAATGGCTTCCTGCATGCGGCCTCGGTGGTGACGCTGGCCGACACCAGCTGCGGCTATGGCTGCGTGGCGCATCTGCCGGAAGGCGCCAAGGGTTTCACCACCATCGAGCTGAAGACCAATCACCTCGGCACGGCGCTGGAAGGGACTCTGGAATGCGAAGCGCTCGCCGTGCATCTGGGGAAAACCACCCAGGTGTGGGACGCCACGGTGTCGGCCGGCGGCAAGACGATTGCGCTGTTTCGCTGCACGCAGATGGTGCTGCGCTAGTCTGGATATTTCACGCTCTGCGACGTGCCGGCTAAGCCGCGCTGCCCGGCATGAACAGCTCGCCCTGCCGGTGGAAGTCGCAGCCAAAGGCGGCCTGCAGGTTTTCCAGGCTCAGCACCTGTGCCACCGGCCCTGCCCAATGCCGTCCCGCCCCCAGCAGCAGCGCGTGGCTGGCAAAACGCGCCGCCAGGTTGATGTCATGGCAGCTCATCACCACCGCATGGCGCGCCGGCAGCGCGCGCAGCAACTGCATCAGCTTCAACTTCTGGGCCACGTCCTGATGAGAGAGCGGCTCATCCAGCAGCATCAGGGGCGGCTCCTGCAGCAACAGCGCGGCCAGCGCCACGCGCTGCCGTTCGCCGCCGGACAGGCGCTGCACATCGCGTTCTTCGAATCCTTCCAGGCCCACCTGGCGCAGCGCGCGCAAGGCCATGGCCCGTTCCTGTTCGCTGTCCCACTGCGCGCCGACCCGCCACGGGATACGGCCGAGCAGCACGGTGTCCAGCACCGGCCAGGCAAAGGCATCGGACTGATCCTGCACCATCAATCCGCGCAGGCGCGCCAGCCGTGCCGGCGCGATGCCGCCCAGGTCTTCGCCATCGATCATGACTTGCCCGACGCTCGGCGCTCGCAAGCCGGCCAGGGTTTTCAACAGGGTGGTCTTGCCGGCGCCATTGCGACCGAGCAGACACCATAGCTGCCCGGCTTCGACCTGCCAGTCCAAGCCGCTCAGCAGTTCGTGGCCGCCGGCGGCAAGGGTCAATTCCTGCGTGCGCAGGATGGGCGTGCCGCTCATGCGCGACTCCTGGCCAGCAGGAACAGGAACACCGGCACGCCGGCCAGCACCGTAATCACCCCCACCGGCAACTGCACCGGGGCGACGATGGTGCGTGCCACCAGATCGGCCAGCACCAGCGCCGCGCCGCCGCCCAGTACCGCGGCCGGCAGCAGCAAGCGCTGGTCATTGCCCAGCAGCAGGCGCAGGCCGTGCGGCACCACCAGCCCGATGAAGCCGATGGTACCGGCCATGCTGACCGCGGCGGCGGTGGCCAGCGATGCCACCACCAGCGTCGCCAGCTTGAGACGCCCGACCGCGATCCCCAGCAACCAGGCGGTGGCGTCGCCATGCGCCAGCACATTCAGGCGCGGCGCCGCCGCCAGCGACCAGGCCAGGGACAGCGCCAGCACGCTCCAGCCAAAGCCTTGCAGGCGACTGTTTTCCAGGTCGCCCAGCAGCCAGAAGAACACGCCGCGCAGCGCATTGTCCGGGGCCAGCGCCAACAGCAGCGAGAGCAGCGCGCCGAAGCCGGCCGCCAGCATCACGCCGGTGAGGATCAGGCGCACGCCGCCGGCAACGTGGTCGGCGGCCATGGGCGCAAAGGCGGCGCGCCGCACCAAAAGCAACAACAGCAAAAGGGAAAAAAAGGCGCCCAG
Organism: Pseudomonadota bacterium; assembly: GCA_023392035.1. Lineage (GTDB taxonomy): Bacteria > Pseudomonadota > Gammaproteobacteria > Burkholderiales > Burkholderiaceae_D > Lacisediminimonas. The sequence continues at coordinate 8,370 of JAEVZY010000367.1, forward strand.
GAGCGCGCCGGCCTGTACCGCAAAAGCCAGCGCCGGCAGCAAAGCCAGGGCCAGCAAGGCACCCACCGCCGCCCCGCCGGAAATGCCCAGCACATAGGGATCGGCCAGGGGATTGCGCAGCAAGACCTGCATCAGGCTCCCGGCCAAGGACAGCAGGGCGCCGGTGGCGAAGGCCGCCAGCACCCGCGGCAGGCGCAATTGCAGGACGATGCCCTGATCCCAGCGCGCGCAGCCGGTGCTGCCGCAAGCCAGTCCCAGCATCGCCGCGACCACGGCCAACGCCAGCAGAATGCCGAGGATGGCAAATGGCCGCTTCACGGCAGGTCCTTGCGGTTTGCGTCGATGGAACGCTCCTTAGAAATCGCGCCTGACCCTGACGATGAACGCGCGACCGTTTTCAGGATAGACGCTGGCGTTGCAATTGAAGGTGGAACCGAAGGAATAATAATTGCGGTTGGCCAGGTTGGTGCCGGTCAGCGACACTTCCCAATCCTTCTGTCTCCACGCATAGCGCGCATCCAGCGTGGCATAACCCGGCATGGCCGAGCAGCTGTTGCTGAAGTCGCCCGAGAAACGCTGCTCTCCAACCCAGACCACGCCGGCGCTGGCGCTGTGCGGTCCGCCCGGCAGCCAGTTCAGGCGCAGGCTTGCCGTGTTGCGCGGAACCAGCACCAGCGTATTGCCGGCGTTGGGACCTTCGGTAATGTTGGCGTTGATGTACTGCCAGAACACGCTCAGGAAAGTGGAGGCCGGCAGGGCCAGCTTGCCCTCCACTTCCACGCCGCGGCGGCGAGTGCCCGGGATATTGTCGTTGGCACCGCCGAACAGACCGGGGGCGAACGGATTGAACATGATCTCGTTGCGGATCTTGTGCTGGAACAGTTTCAGGACCAGGCGCTGGCGTTGATCGCCCAGCTCCGTGCCCAGCTCAAGATCATGCGAGGTTTGCGGCAGCAGCGGCTGATTGGGGGTGACGGTCGAGCCGTTGTCGTCGACGTTGGGGATGCGATAGCTCTGGCCCGCCTTGGCGAAGACTTCCAATCCCTTCTGGACCAGATAAGCGGCTTGCAGATCCCAGGCGCGCAAAGTCTGCTTGATGCGATACGCGGTGGGCCCGCCGGAGATGGCACCAAGGGGATCGGTGAAGTCCTTGTCGAAGCCTTCCTGGCGCGCGCCGGCGGCAAAGCGCCAGTTCCCCATGCGCAGGTCATCGCGCAGGTAGAAGGCCAGTGCATCCTGGTTGGCGCGCGCGGCGGAAGGCGCGAACAAGCTGATGCGATTGGTATCGCGCGACCATTGCTGGAAGTCGATGCCGACGCTCAGCTCATTGTGCATATTGCCGACGTCGCGCACATGCCGCAGACGCGGAGAAAACTGCAGCACGCGCGAGTGGTCGGTCTGGTCGCTGCCGAAGGAAACGAAGTTGCTGCGCACAGTCTTTTCGCGTTGCGACAAATCGAAAGCCGCTTCCCACTCGCCGAAACGGCGCTCGCCGAACAAGGTGTAGCGCGTCAATCCGGAAGTGCCGAAATTGTTCGGCTGGGTCGTTTTGCGCGGATTGGCTTCGAAGTCCGCCAGGCTCAAAGGACCGGGCAGGCGGTTGTCGGTGTCGCTGCGATCCACCCGCAAGCCGATGCGACCGGTATCGATGCGATATTGCAGGGTGCCGGTAAAGCTGTCCTGGCCGTTGGCGCTGTTGTCGCGGTAGCCCTCGCTGCGCTGCTTCTGCACGCTGGCATCCAGCGAAAGTCCGTTCCAGTCGCGTCCGGCGCTGGCGCGCAAGTCGGTAGTGTTGAAAGTGCCGACGCCGGCCGACAGCGTGCCCCAGGCCTGGTTGTTGCGCGGCCGCTTGGTGATGACGCGGATCACGCCGCCGGTGGCGCCGTCGCCATACAGCACGCTGCTGCCGCCGCGAATGATCTCGATGCGTTCGACATTGTCGATCGGGATCGAGGACAGCACGGCGGAAGCCTGTTCGTTCTCCGACAGACGCACGCCGTCTATCATCACAACCAGGTTGTTGTCCGAATTCAGGCTGGCAAAGCCGCGCAAGTCTATGCTGCGCTCGGCCGCGCCGGCGTTGCGGCTGACCACGCCGCCGATGCGCGTCAAGGCATCGACCACGCTGGAGGCGCCGGCCTCGCGAATCTCTTTGGCGCTGATGACGGAAGCGCCAATCGCGGGCAACTGCTGGTCCGATTCGAAACGGGAAGAAGTGACCAACACCGGATCGAGCATGGCGGGTTGGGCGGCTTGAGATTGCGCGCCGGCAGACAGGGCACAGGAGCCCAGGGCGGCAGCCACGGCCAGATGCCGGGCGGACTGTGAAGGGAATTGCATGAAGAGATCGAGTGGACGCATCCAGCTTGCCTCCCCGCAAGCCGGATTTGAACGAAGCGCGGCTTGCGCCCGCTTCACCTGTCCTGGCCGGTATCCGGGCTGGCAGTACTATCGCCTGGCCTTCCCATGTTCTTCACACAGTGGCCGAGCTGGGCGATATGCGTGCGTATCGTGAAGACGCGCATGCAACTGCTTACCGTTGCGGGGGCAGCACACGTTGGCAATGGCTTGCCTCGTGTTTCCCGTTTAACCGCGCGCCTTGAACAGGCGTGCGAGCACCAGAACGGGCGCAAGTGTAGTGCTGCCCAGCAACAAGGTCAATCGGACAAGGGATGAGGCGGCCTTCGGCGGCGCCCTGCTTTACAAGGCGAAAAGACTACTCAGCGCAGGATGATCCAGGCCAGGACAGAGAGCGAAACCGCGGCGGAGGCTGCCATGCACAGCACCGCTTGCAGCTTGTTGAAATTGAAGTGGCGGCCGCGGCCTTCCAGGGATTGTGCGCTTGCGGAGCTCAGATCGGCCATGAGGAAAGATGCGGCAAGGTAAGGGGAAGCCGTACATTACAGGAGGCGTTTGCCGGGGGTCAATAGCCTTTGCGGCAAGATTCGCCAATTTCGCTTACAGATGCTTGCAGGCTTTGCATAAAGGCCGAGCGGAAATTGAGCGCAGCCTGTCCAATGCTTTGAAGTCCCTGGAAATCCCTACGCGAGCAACATCATGTCTTCCTCCTTGCGCACCGGCATAGTGGCCGCCCTGCTGTGCCTGCCACTGGGCGCCGTGCCGGCGCTGGCCGCAGCGCACGGCGGCCCCGGCTTTCAGCGCCCGATTCCGCAGTCGCCCCTGATCGGCTTGCCGCCCACCTACAACCCGCCCAGCAATATGCCGCCGACCTATGTGCCGCCGGGCACGCCGCCGTGGGCCATCCCCAGCGCCCCGCCGCCCGGTCCGGTCAGTCCGTTTGGGGCTCCCGCCAATCCCGGCTTTGCCAATCCCGGCTTCAATCAGTTCTTCATTCCCTCCGACCCCGGACTTAACCAGCGCAATTTGCTGGATGAAGAGCTGCGCCTGCGTGAAGACTTGCGCAGGCGCAGCTGGGAGCAGGGGCGTTGGCGCAACGACGAGGGCTTTCGCGATAGTCGTGACCGCGATCATGACCATGACCGCGACGAGCGGAGAGATGAACAATGGCGTCGATAATCGCCTCAGCAGAGCTTCATCGAAACGCTACGCGAAGCAGCATTCAATAGTCCGCTAGTCGAGCATGTGATCCGCATGTGATCGACCAATCTCACCCCGCTTGAGCCCACTCAAGCGCGCCCTGCCCCGCCTTGAAAACCCGGGAAGCCACGACAACACTGCCCGCAGCGCGCGCAGGCTGCCCAGTCATTGTGCGCGTCTGAAACCTCGTGGCCATGGGCACTCGCCTGTTGGCCAAATCCACCATTGCCGTCGAAGCCGGCACACAGGCCGGCGGGAAACGCGCAAGCAAGAGCAAGGAGTTTGATATGTACGAGACACAGAGCCAGGCCAATCCCTTCTATCAGCAACAACAAGGCAATCCGTACGCTGCGCAACAAGGCGGTCTGGCGCCGCAAGGCTTCTTCGGCAGCCTGCTGGGCAGCCCGGTGGGCGGCATGATCGGACGTGGCATTGGCGGCCTGTTCGGCAATTCCCAACTGGGCGGTCAGATCGGTCAGGCAGCCGGCGGCATAGGCGGCGCCTTCCTGCCTTTTTCCGTCGATCCCACGCAAGCCATGCAGCAGCAGATGGGGCAACCACAGATGCCGCAACAACAGATGCCGCAGCAACAGATGCCGCAACAGGATCCGATGCCGCAGCAGCTGAACCCGCAAGGCTTCTTCGGCAATCTGCTCGGACAAGTTGGGCGTCCATTGGGCGGCGCCATCGGCAGCATGCTCGGCAACCAGGGCCTGGGCAGCAGCATTGGCGGCATTGCCGGCCAACTGGGTTCGCTGCTCCCCTTCAATACCGATCCGGCCGCCATCCAGCAACTTCAGCAGCTTCAACAGCTGCAGCAGTTGCAGCAGCAAATGCAGCAGCAGCAGCCCCAGCAACAGGCCGCTCAAGGACAGGACCAGAGCCAACTGGCGCCGCAAGGCTTCTTCGGCAATCTGATCGGACAGGCCGCCAGGCCGCTGGGCGGGGCCATCGGCGGCATGCTGGGCAATCGCAACCTGGGCAGCACCATCGGCGGCATCGCCGGCCAGCTCGGTTCCCTGCTGCCTTTCAATGCCGACCCGGCCGCGCTGCAGCAGCTGCAACAGCTACAGCAATTGCAGCAACAGATGCAGCAACAGCAGATGCAGCAAGCCCAGCCCGGACAAGGCCAGGGACAACAACTGGCGCCGCAAGGCTTTTTCGGCAACCTGATCGGCCAGGCGGCCAGACCGCTGGGCGGAGCCATCGGCGGCATGCTGGGCAATCGCAACCTGGGCAGCACCATCGGCGGCATCGCCGGCCAGCTCGGCTCGCTCCTGCCTTTCAATGCCGATCCGGCCGCGCTTCAACAATTGCAGCAACTACAGCAGCTGCAGCAGTGGCAGCAACAGCAGCAGCAGCAGCAGCAGCCGGGACAGGGGCAGCAACTGGCGCCGCAGGGCTTTTTCGGCAATCTGATCAGCCAGGTCGGGCAACCGGTGGGCAGCGAGATCGGGCGCATGCTGGGTCATCAGCAGCTTGGCTCGACACTGGGCGGAATCGCCGGCCAGCTTGGGCAATATCTGCCCTTCTCGGCCGATCCGGCGCAACTGGCGATGCTGCAGCAACTGGCCCAGCAACAGGCCATGCAACAAGCCATGCAACAGGCGCAAGCGGGCCAGGCGCAGGGCGGCAGCGGCAGCGGCTACGGTCAACAGACCATCCATTGACCTTCTCACCGACCCGTGCGCGGCGGCTCAGGGACCATGGCCATGGCGACCATGGCTC
>JAEVZY010000038.1 GCA_023392035.1 Pseudomonadota bacterium
TGCGCAAGGTGGATGGCTGCAGCCACTGCGCGGAATGCCATTACGTGGGTGAGTGCGGCTGATCAGTCGGAGTTTTCAATGCGTCGCGCCGCCCGCTTCAGGTCTGTGCAGAAGGTGATGGCAAATACCGCCGCAACAGCGAATCGAGCTGACGCTCTTCCAAGGGCTTGCTGACAAAGCCCTCGCAGCCGGCATTTCGCGCCAGTTCGGGCATGTAGCTGAAATAGCGGCCAACCAAAAAAATCACCCGCAAGCCGGCGCCGGCCTGGGTCTTGATCGCCTCGCACAATTTGTAGGGGTCGAGCCCGGGCGTGGCGGTGTTGATGACCACCAGCGCCACCGGGAACTGCTTGCAGAGAATGACCGCGCTGCGATGCTCATTGGCGCGGTCCACCCGCAAGCCGCGCGCCGCCAGCACTTGTGCGACCGACTCTGCAAATGCCGGCTCGCGATCCACCACCAGCACACCGCCCACCAGCGGCGCACGGCGGCTGCGCAAGGCGTCCGGCATGGGCTCGGGCGGAAGCTGGCGGCGCCGCTCCGACACATGCACGAGCTCGGAAGCAGGCAAGCGTGCCAGCGCGTCGGCGCGCGACTGGACCAGCTTCTCCAGGCCGGCCAGCAGCTCGGCTTCGTCCTTGGGCAACTGCAGGAAAAGATGCGGCAGATCCTGCATTCGGCTCGACACCACCAGGGCCGGCCGCGCCGGCGCCGGCCGCAAACGCTCGAGCGACTCCAGCGATCCGGGCCGGTCCAGATTTACCAGGTACAAGTCGGGATCGAGCAGATTGTCTTCATGCATGGCATGGAAGGCGCTGCCCCCTTGCTTGTGATACTGGGCAAACTGCCGATTCAGTTCGGTACGCTCATCGCCCGAATATCCAATCAGGCGAAGAATGAAAGGGGCGACGTGGGATTTTTTCATGGCGGTTTTTATATAGCCCCTTCGCAGCGCCAACCAGCAGTGTTGGGGAGCGCCTCCAAATTCGTTAGTAAATTGGCAGCGCCCGCACATCTCAACCGTGCGCGCATGCGCGACCGGCGCAATCCCTTAGAATTCAGGGTCGCCGGCGGACTCCCCGCCGCACGCCTTCCAACTGAAAACACGAGCATGGCAACCAAGAAGTCTGCTTCCGATTACAGCGAATCATCGATCAAGGTCTTGAAAGGCCTGGAGCCGGTCAAGCAACGACCGGGCATGTACACCCGCACCGAAAATCCCCTGCACATCATCCAGGAAGTGATAGACAACGCTTCCGACGAGGCACTGGGCGGCTACTGCAAGAACATCACCGTCACCCTGAATGCGGACGGCAGCGTCAGCGTCGAAGACGACGGCCGCGGCATTCCGGTCGGCATCCATCCTGAAGAAGGGGTGTCGACGGTGGAGATTGTCTTCACCCGCCTGCATGCGGGCGGCAAGTTCGACAAATCCAAGGGCGGCGCCTACGCCTTCTCCGGCGGTTTGCATGGCGTGGGCGTGTCGGTCACCAATGCGCTGTCCAAGCGCCTGGAAATCACGGTCTGGCGCAAGGATGAGAGCGGCAACGGCGTGCACCAGATCGCCTTTGCCGATGGCGACGTGGTGGAGCCGCTCAAATCGCGTCCGGCCGGGCGCGATGAAAAGCGCTCCGGCACCCGCGTGACGGCCTGGCCCGATGCCAAGTACTTTGACTCCGCCAACATCCCGCTGGCCGAATTGCAGCGCCTGCTGCGCTCCAAGGCCGTGCTGCTGCCGGGCGTGAAAGTCACCCTGGTGCAGGGCAAGAGCGGCGAAAGCCAGAGCTGGCAATACGAACAGGGCTTGCGCGGCTACCTGACCGAAAGCCTGGCCCAGGCATCCAGCGCCGAGCTTTTGATTCCGCTGTTCGAGGGCGAGCAATATGCCGACGCCAATGCCGAAGGCTTTGCCGAAGGCGAAGGCGCGGCCTGGGTAGTGGCCTGGACCGAAGAAGGCAGCGTGGTGCGCGAGTCCTATGTGAACCTGATTCCCACTTCGGCCGGCGGCACCCATGAGTCGGGCTTGCGCGAAGGATTGTTCGCGGCGGTGAAGAGCTTCGCCGAAATGCATTCGTTGATGCCCAAGGGCGTCAAGCTGCTGCCGGAAGACGTGTTCAACCGGGTTTCCTTCGTGCTGTCGGCGCGCGTGCTCGACCCGCAATTCCAGGGCCAGACCAAGGAAAGGCTCAATTCGCGCGATGCGGTGCGGCTGGTGGGCGGCTACATCCGGCCGGCGCTGGAACTGTGGCTGCATCATCACGTGGACTATGGCAAGAAGCTGGCCGAGCTGGTGATCAAGCAGGCGCAGACGCGCTTGCGCTCCTCGCAAAAAATCGAGAAGAAGAAATCCTCCGGCGTGGCGGTCTTGCCCGGCAAGCTGACCGATTGCGAATCGAGCGATACCGAACGCAATGAGCTGTTCCTGGTGGAGGGCGACTCCGCCGGCGGCTCGGCCAAGATGGGACGCGACAAGGAGTTCCAGGCCATCCTGCCCCTGCGCGGCAAGGTGCTCAATGCCTGGGAAACCGAGCGTGACCGGCTGTACGCCAACAATGAGATCCACGACATCGCAGTGGCCATCGGCGTCGATCCGCATGGCGCCAACGACGAACCCAATCTCTCCGGACTGCGCTATGGCCGCATCTGCATCCTGTCCGATGCGGACGTGGATGGCGCCCATATCCAGGTGTTGCTGCTGACGCTGTTCTTCCGCCACTTCCCCAAGCTGATCGAACGCGGCCACATCCATGTCGCGCGCCCGCCGCTGTTCCGGGTGGATGCGCCGGCGCGCGGCAAGAAGCCGGCGCAAAAGCTGTATGCGCTGGACGATGGCGAGCTGGAAGCCATCCTCGACAAACTGCGCAAGGACGGCGTCAAGGAAAGCGGCTGGGCCATTTCGCGCTTCAAGGGCCTGGGCGAAATGAATGCCGAGCAGTTGTGGGAAACCACCATGAATCCCGACACCCGGCGCCTGCTGCCGGTGGCTTTCGGCGAGCTCGGCGTTTCCGCCTCCGAACAGCGCTTCAACATGTTGATGGGCAAGGGCGAAGCTGCCGCCCGTCGCACCTGGCTGGAAGAACACGGCAACGAAGTCGAAGCCGACATCTGATGCCGACATCTGATGCCACTGGAAAAGAACCACACCAATGACTGACCAAGCTTCCTTGTTTGATGCCGCGCCGACCGATGACGGCGACGCCCTGACGCTGGCCAATTTTGCCGAGCGCGCCTATCTCGATTACGCCATTTCCGTGGTCAAGGGCCGCGCCCTGCCCGATGTCTGCGATGGCCAGAAGCCGGTGCAGCGGCGCATCCTGTACGCCATGCATGAGCTGGGCCTGAATGCCACCGCCAAGCCGCGCAAATCGGCTGCGGTGGTGGGCGATGTGCTGGGCAAATTGCATCCGCACGGCGACCAGTCGGTGTATGACGCGCTGGTGCGCATGGCCCAGGACTTTTCGCTACGCTATCCGCTGATAGATGGCCAGGGCAATTTCGGTTCGCGCGATGGCGACGGCGCCGCCGCCATGCGTTACACCGAAGCGCGGCTGACGCCGATCTCGCGTCTGCTGCTGGATGAAATCGAAATGGGCACGGTGGATTTCCAGCCCAATTACGATGGCAGCACGGAGGAGCCGCGCATGCTGCCGGCCCGCCTGCCGATGGCGCTGCTCAACGGCGCATCCGGCATCGCGGTCGGCATGGCGACCGAAATTCCTTCCCACAATCTGCGCGAAGTGGCGCAGGCGGCGGTGGCGCTGATCCGCGATCCCAAGCTCACACATGCCGAGCTGATGGCGATCATGCCGGGCCCGGATTATCCCGGCGGCGGCCAGGTCATCACCAGCGCGCAAGCCATCTCTGAAATCTACGAAACCGGACGTGGCTCGCTCAAGGTGCGCGCGCGCTGGAAGATCGAAGACCTGGCGCGCGGCCAATGGCAGCTGGTGGTGAATGAACTGCCGCCCGGGACCTCGGCGCAAAAGGTGCTGGAAGAAATCGAAGAGCTGACCAATCCCAAGCTCAAGCTGGGCAAGAAGGCGCTCACCGCCGAGCAGCTGAACCTGAAGCAGACCATGCTGGCGGCGCTGGACGCGGTGCGCGACGAAGCCGGACGCGATGCCCCGGTGCGTCTGGTGTTCGAGCCCAAGTCACGCAACCTCGACCAGCAGGAATTCGCCAACCTGCTGCTGGCCAATACCTCGCTGGAAACTGGCGCGCCGATCAACCTGGTGATGATCGGGCTGGATGGCAGGCCGCGCCAGAAGTCGCTGCTCTCCATCCTGCAGGACTGGATCGCGTTCCGCTTCGATACCGTCACCCGCCGCAGCCGCTTCCGCCTGGACAAGGTGAACGACCGCATCCACATCCTGGAAGGCCGGATGGCGGTGCTGCTCAATATCGATGAAGTGATCCGCATCATCCGCGAATCGGATGAACCGAAGCCGGCGCTGATCGAAGCTTTCAAATTGTCCGACCGCCAGGCGGAAGACATTTTGGAAATCCGGCTGCGGCAGTTGGCGCGGCTGGAAGCCATCAAGGTGGAACAGGAACTGGCCGCGCTCAAGGGCGAACGCGAAACCCTGCAGGATCTGCTGGAGTCGCCCGCTTCCATGAAGCGGCTGGTGATCAAGGAGATCGAAGCCGACGGCAAGCAGTACGGCGATGCGCGCCGCACCCTGATCGAGGCCGCCGAGCGCGCCGTGGTGGAACAAAAACTGGTGGATGAACCGGTGACCGTGGTGGTCTCGCAAAAGGGCTGGGTGCGCGCGCGCACCGGCCATGGTCACGATGCCGGGCAGTTCAGCTTCAAGTCGGGCGATGCGCTGTACAGCACCTTCGAGTGCCGCACGGTCGACAATCTGCTGGCCTTCGGCTCCAACGGCCGGGTGTACTCGGTGCCGGTGTCTGCGCTGCCGGGCGCGCGCGGCGATGGCGCGCCCGTCACCACCTTGCTCGACGTGGCGGCCGGCACCCACTTGCTGCATTACTTCGCCGGCCCCGCGGACGTGCAATTGCTGCTGGCCAGTTCCGGCGGCTTTGGCTTCATCAGCAAGGTCGGCGACATGCTCTCGCGCGTGCGCGGCGGCAAGGGCTTTATCGCGCTGGATGAAGA
>JAEVZY010000041.1 GCA_023392035.1 Pseudomonadota bacterium
CCGGATTGCCTTGCTGCGCATTGCCCGCAGCTTCGGCATTCAGGCCGGGTCGGCGCTGTTGGTCGGCGACGCTGCCATTAGTCGGTACCGGCATGGCGGCCGAGCCCCGATTGCCGCCAGTCGCGGCCTGCGCCGGCGCAGTGGCCGGGGAGGGCGCGTTCAGTCCCTGGTTGGACGGGCTGGCCGGGGCGAGGTTGGCGCGCTGGTTGCCTGGCGTCGGGCGATTGGCCTGCTGCATGCGCTCGCGCTCGAGGCGTTCGCGTTCGGTCTTGTCGCGGGCCGCATTGGCTTGCCGCTCGCGTTCGCTGCGTTCGCGATCGGCGCGCTCACGCGCCGCATTGGATTGGCGTTCTTTCTCTCTTTCCTGCTGGGCGTGGCGTTCACGCTCCTTCTGGGACTCGCGTTCGCGCGCGGCATTGCGTTCGCGTTCCTGCTGCGCTTCGCGCTCGCGCGCGGCCTGCCGCTCACGCTCCTTCTCGCGTTCGCGCTCCTGTGCCTGGCGTTCCCGCTCGCGCTCGGCTTCGCGCCTTTCCTTCTCCCGCTCGCGTTCCCTTTCGCGTTCGCGTTCCCGCTCGCGCTGTTCGCGCTCGTATTGGGCGTTGGAGTTGGAATTGGAATTGCTGGTGCTGCGGCCGTAGCCGCCATACTGGGCCTGGCTGAGCGCAGGCAGGCAAGCCAGCAGCAGCGCCACCGTGGCGAGGCGTCCCTTCTTCATTCTTCTGATCCGTCCCTGAATCGGAGCGAGTACAAGACCGGCACTCGCGATAGTCGGAAGCCGTGCTGCAAGCGGCTTGGCGATTACTTCTAGGAAACGTTAATATGATGACACAAGGACGGGATGGGGAATAGCGCCTGCTTGAGTGACGGCAGGCCGCCGGGGAAACGGGATTTATCGGAAAACAGGCTCGGCGTTCGCCGCTGTCAGCCGCAAACGTCCGTCCCCGCCGCCACGGCCTTCATCTTGTCCGGATCAAGGAATTCGATCTCGCGATTGGAGACCCGCAGCAAGCCCTGCTTCTTGAAGCGCGACAGCAGGCGGCTGATGCTTTCTATGGTCAGGCCGAGGTAATTGCCGATCTCTTCGCGCGACATGCGCAGTTGGAAGCAGGTGCCGGAATAGCCGCGCGCCGCATAGCGCGAAGCCAGGTTGACCAGGAAGGCGGCGAATCTTTGCTCGGCCCGCATATTCCCCAGCAGCAGCATCACGCTTTGCTCGCGCGTGATCTCCTGGCTCATCATCCGGTGAAAGTGGTGCAGCAGGGTCGGAATGTGCCCGAACAACTCTTCCAGGCGCGAGAACGGAATCTCGCATACCTCGCTGTCCTCCAGCGCCACGGCGTCGCAATGATGCAAATCGGTGCCGATGGCATCCATGCCCATCAACTCGCCGGCCATCTGGAAACCGGTGATCTGCTGCTCGCCGCTGTAGTTGATCTGGTAAGTCTTGAAATGCCCGAGCCGGATCGCGTACAGGTTGGAGAAGGCATCGCCCATGCGGTACAGCACGCTGTCCTTGGCCACCTTGCGACGGCGGCCGATGATGGCGTCCAGCCGGCTCATGTCTTCTTCGGCCAGGCCCATGGGCAGGCACAGCTGGTGCATGCTGCAGGCGGCGCAACTGGCGCGCAGGGCCGACATGTTCGGCACCGCGGTTTCTGATTTTTCTATGAAGGGGAGCGGCTGGGGCATGGGGCCGGTCCAAAGTTAGAGTGGTCTCGAATGTACCTTATATTGTCGATGTTCGGTTACTCTGAAGCCGAATTCCCCTTCTTGATCCCCTGTTCTTCATGAAACTGACGCTTTCCGTCCTCGATCAATCGCCCGCTTCAAATAACCGCACGCCGGCCGATGCCGTGGCGGAGTCGGTGCAACTGGCGCGCCACTGCGAGGCCCTGAATTACCACCGCTACTGGCTGTCCGAACACCACAACAGCGACAGCATCGTCGGCGCCGCGCCCGAGGTCTTGATGGCCGCGATTGCCGCCACCACCCGCCGCATCCGGGTCGGCCGCGCCGGGGTGATGCTGCCGCATTACTCGGCGCTGAAAGTGGCCGAGCAGTTTCGCGTGCTGGAAGCGATTGCGCCGGGCCGCATCGATCTCGGCTTGGGCCGCGCACCCGGGTCGGACCGCCTGACGGCGCATGCCCTGAATCCGGCCGACGATGGCATGGCCGACAATTTTCCGCAGCAGGTCTTGTTGCTGCAGCGCTGGGTGAATGGCGAAGACTTGCCGGTGGGGCATCCGTATCGGGGCATTCGCGCCCATCCGGCAGGGCCGACTCATCCGGAAATGTGGATCCTGGGCAGCTCCAATTACGGCGCCCAGTTGGCGGCGCACTTGGGCCTGCCGTATGCCTATGCCTATTTCTTCAGCGACGGGCGCGGCGTGGAAGAGGCGCTGGCCTTGTATCGGCAGAACTATCAACCGAGCGCCGCGCACCCGAAACCGCAAGCCACGATTTGCGTCTGGGCGCTGGCAGCCGACACCGAAGATGAGGCGCGGCATCTGCTGAAGTCGCGCGAGCACTGGCGGGTCGGTTTCGAGCAGGGCTTGCGCCTGCCGCTGATTTCTCCGGAAGAAGCCGACCGCCAGACCTATGGCGCCGCCGACCAGGCACGCATCGAAGCGCTGCGTGCGCGCGCCATGGTGGGCACCGGCGAGCAGGTGCTGGCCAGGATTGAAGCTGTGGCCGCGCAACTGGAACTGGATGAAATCGTCATCAACACCTGGGCCTGGGACCCGCTGGCCAGGCGTCGCTCATATGAATTGATCGCGCGCGCGGCCGGCCAGATTTGAGCCGTACAGGTTGCGGCGGGTGGTGGCCGGAACTCGCTTGACTTGCGCGGTCTACCCGGTAGTTCATGGCGGGTGAGACGTGATGAAAAATCGGGGACCGAGCATTGGCAATTGGTGGACGCTGGCGCAGACCGGCGCGCTGGCCTGGGCCTGGTGGCAACGGCGGCAGCGCAGAACCCTGACGCGGCCGCAACTGGATGCCGGCCAGCGGCGTGCACTCAACAGCAACATGGTGCGCATCGAGACCGCCATCCATCCTGAGCTGGATGCGGCCGATTTGCGCCTGCGCGGAGAACAAGCTGCCCAGGCGCGGCCAGGTCGAATGGCGCAGCTGGGCCAGGTCGCGCTGGCGGCCGGCAAGGAATGGGTGGACCGACGCGCCGCCAGCAAGGGCGCGGCGCTTTCGCTCTATACCTTGTTTTCGCTGGCGCCGATGCTGGTGCTGGTGGTGGCCATCGCCGGCCTGTTCTTCGGCGCCGACAATGTGCGCAATGTCCTGGTGGAGCAGATGCAGGCCCTGATGGGTGCCAAGGGCGCGGATGCCATCCGCGTGATCCTTGCCGGAACGCAGCATCAGGAGAGCAGCTTCTGGGCCGGCCTGGTTTCCGGTGTGCTGGTGCTGGTGTCGGCCACCAGCGCGTTCTCGGAGTTGAAAGACAGCCTGGATGAATTATGGGAAAACCCCAAGCCGCAGACATCAGGCTTGTGGAGTTTCCTGCGCCAGCGCGTGTTGTCGTTCGGATTGGTAGCGGTGCTGGCCCTGAT
>JAEVZY010000062.1 GCA_023392035.1 Pseudomonadota bacterium
TACCAGGACCGCCTGGACACGCTGGAGCGGGTGCGCGGCGCCGGCATCAAGGTGTGCAGCGGCGGCATCGTCGGCATGGGCGAATCGCGCCTGCAGCGCGCCGGCCTGTTGGCGCAACTGGCCAACATGGACCCGTATCCGGAATCGGTGCCGGTCAATCACCTGGTGCAGGTGGAAGGCACGCCGCTGCATGGCCTGGACCCGCTCGATCCGCTGGAATTCGTGCGCACCATCGCCGTGGCCCGCATCACCATGCCCAAGGCGCGCGTGCGGCTGTCCGCCGGCCGGCGCCAGATGAGCGAAGCGGTGCAAGCGCTGTGCTTCATGGCCGGCGCCAATTCGATTTTCTATGGCGAGAAGCTGCTCACCACCGGCAACCCGGATGTGGAAGCCGATCGCGCCCTGCTGGCCAAGCTGGGCATGCAAAGCCGCAGCAGCCATGTGGATGCGCGCCTGGATTTGCAGCAAGCCGACTGAGCAGGGCGCCCAACCCGGAGGAAGCCAGGTGTTCTCAAAAATACTGATCGCCAATCGCGGTGAAATCGCCTGCCGCGTCGCCAGCACCGCGCGCCGCATGGGCATCCGCACCGTGGCCGTGTATTCCGAAGCCGATGCCCTGGCGCGCCATGTGGCCATGTGCGACGAGGCGGTGCTGATCGGTCCGCCCGCCGCCCGTGAAAGCTACCTGCAAGGGGCGCGCATCATCGAAGCGGCCAAGGCCAGCGGCGCACAGGCGATCCATCCGGGCTATGGCTTTTTGTCGGAGAACGAAGACTTCGCCCGCGCCTGCGCTGAAGCGGGCCTGGCCTTCATCGGCCCGCCGCCCACGGCGATTGCCGCCATGGGTTCCAAGTCGGCCGCCAAGACCTTGATGGAAAAAGCGGCGGTGCCGCTGGTCCCCGGCTATCACGGCGAGAACCAGGACCCGGCGTTGTTGCAGGCCGAAGCGGATCGCATCGGCTATCCGGTCCTGATCAAGGCCAGTGCCGGCGGCGGCGGCAAGGGCATGCGCATCGTCGAACGCGGCGCCGACTTTGGCGCTGCCCTGGCGTCTTGCCAGCGCGAGGCGGCCAGCAGTTTCGGCGACCAGAAAGTGCTGGTGGAAAAATACCTGAGCCGGCCGCGCCATATCGAAATCCAGGTGTTTGCGGATCGCCATGGCAACTGCATCCACCTGTTCGAGCGCGATTGTTCCGTGCAGAGGCGCCACCAGAAAGTGCTGGAAGAAGCGCCCGCGCCGGGCATGACGGCCGAGCGCCGCCAAGCCATGGGCCAGGCCGCGGTGGCGGCGGCCAAAGCCGTGGGCTATGAAGGCGCGGGCACGGTGGAATTCATCGCCAGCCAGGATGGCAGCTTCTACTTCATGGAGATGAACACCCGGCTGCAGGTGGAGCACCCGGTGACGGAAATGATTACCGGCATCGACCTGGTGGAATGGCAATTGCGGGTGGCGGCTGGCGAGACCCTGCCGTGCAGCCAGCAGGATTTGCAAATACACGGCCACGCGATCGAAGCGCGGGTCTATGCGGAGAATCCGGAGAAGGGCTTCCTACCGGCCATCGGCAGCCTGCGCGCGCTGCGCCAGCCGGCGGCGCTGGAATTCAGCCTGCCCTCGGCAACGAGCACGCATGATTCCGTTGTGCGCATTGATGCCGGCGTGCGCGAGGGCGATGCCATATCGCCCTGGTACGACCCGATGATTGCCAAGCTCATCACCTGGGCGCCCAGCCGCGAGCTGGCTTGCGCCGCCATGGCCCGCGCCCTGGGTGAAATGCAGATCGTCGGCCTGGCCACCAATGTCGGATTTCTCAAGCGCCTGGTGCAGGACAGTCCCTTTGCCCGCGCCGAGCTGGACACCGGCCTGATCGAGCGCAACCAGGCGCTGCTGTTGCCGCCGCCGCAGCCGGCGCCCGCGGTGGCCTTGGCCTTGGCCAGTGCCTGGCTGTTGGCGCGCGAGGCGCGGCAGGCGCAAGGCGCAGCCGATCCCTGGGCCGACACCAGCGGTTGGCGCATGCTGGCGCCGCTCACGCGCACGCTGCAGTTTTCCGATGCGGTGGGCAAGCGCAGTGTGGGCCTTACCTATGGCAAGGAACACTGGCTGCTTGCCATTGAGCAGCAACAATCCGAACTTGCCGTGCTCTCGTGGCAGGACGATGTACTGACCGTGCGCCTCGCCGGCCAGACCGTGCATGCCAGCATCCTGCCCGAGGGCGAAATCCTGCATGTATTCCTGAACGGTGAACATCACGTCCTGCACTGGCACGACCCCATGGCGCATGCCGGCGAACAGGAAGAAGAGGGTGGCCGCCTGACCGCGCCCATGCCCGGCAAGATCGTGGCCCTGCACGTGCAGGCCGGCGCCAGCGTCAAGCGCGGCGCGCCGCTGCTTGTGATGGAAGCCATGAAGATGGAGCACACCATCAGCGCGCCGGCCGATGGCGTGGTGGCCGAGCTGCTGTATGCGCTGGGCGACCAGGTGCCGGAAGGCGCGCAACTGCTGGCCTTTGAAGCCGCCGCCGGCACGGATTGATCCAAGATGAAAATCGTTTTCTACGCACCTGAGGGCCGTCCCGAACCCTGGCTTGAAGCCTTGCAGGCTCAGCTGCCCGAAGCACAATTGCGCCTCTGGCAGCCGGGCGATGAAGAGGCCGCCGATTACGCGCTGGTGTGGCAGCCGCCGCTGGACTTGCTGCGCCTGCCCGGCCTGAAAGCCGTGTTCAGCCTGGGCGCCGGGGTCGATTCCATCCTGGTTCACGGCAAAGACCTGCCGCCGCATCTGCAAATCGTGCGCCTGAACGACGCCGGCATGGGCGAGCAGATGGCCGAGTATGTGAGCTGGGCCGTGATGGGCTATTTCCGCCGCTTCGACGACTACGCGCGTCAGCGCCAGGAAAAGCAGTGGCGCTTTCTCAAGCCATACAAGCGCGAGCAGTTCCCGGTGGGTCTGCTGGGCATGGGCGTGCTGGGTCAGCGCATTGCCGGCACGCTGGCCGGCTTCGGCTTTCCGGTGCTGGGCTGGAGCCGCTCGCCCAAGCAGGTTGAAGGCGTGCAGAGTTATTCCGGAGAAGAGGGACTGGATGCCTTCCTGCGCGCCGCGCGCGTGGTGGTGTGCATCCTGCCGCTGACTCCGCAAACCGAGGGCATCCTGAACCGCGCCAATCTGGAAAAGTTGCCGCAGGGCGCGTATGTCATCAATGTCGCCCGCGGCCCGCACGTGGTGGAAGAAGACTTGCTGGCGCTGGTGCAGAATGGCCATATCGCCGGCGCCACGCTGGATGTGTTTGTGGAAGAACCCTTGCCGGCTGAGCATCCCTTCTGGTCCGAGCCGCGCATCACCATCACCCCGCACGTGGCGGCCGTCACCTTGCGCCAGGTGAGCGTGGAACAGATCGCCGGCAAGATTCGCCGCCTGCAAGCCGGCCAGGCGATAGAAGGCGTGGTCGATCCCGCCAAAGGATATTGAACATGACTCAAGCCAACCTGCCCAAGCGCGTGAAGATCGTCGAAGTCGGTCCGCGCGACGGCCTGCAGAACGAGCAGCAGACCATCTCGGCCGACATCAAGGTGGAACTGGTGGATCGTCTGGCGCGCGCCGGTTTTCCCAACGTGGAAGCGGCTTCCTTCGTGTCGCCCAAGTGGGTGCCGCAGATGGCCACTTCCAGCGAAGTCATGCAGCGCATCGAACGTCGTCCGGGCGTGATCTATTCCGCCCTGGTGCCCAACATGAAGGGCATGGAAGCGGCGCTGCAAGCGCGGGTGGATGAAGTGGTGATCTTCGGCGCCGCCTCGGAAGCCTTTTCGCAAAAGAACATCAATTGCTCGATCGCGGAATCCATCGCGCGCTTTGCCGACGTGGCGCGCGCCACCAAGGAACATGGCTTGCGCCTGCGGGCGGCGGTGTCCTGCGCCCTGGGCTGTCCCTACCAGGGCGAGGTGCCGGTGAATGCGGTGGCCGACGTCGTGGCGCGTCTGCGCGACCTGGGTTGCGACGAAATCGACATTGCCGACACCATAGGCGTGGGCACGCCGCGCCAGGTGCATGCGGTGATGGAGCGGGTCAAGCGCGAATTTCCGGTGGAGCGCCTGTCCGGCCATTTCCACGACACCTATGGCCAGGCGCTGGCCAATATCTACGCCAGCCTGGAGTGCGGGATTTCCATCTTCCACGCTTCGGTTTCCGGACTGGGCGGCTGTCCCTATGCCAAGGGCGCGACCGGCAATGTGGCCAGCGAAGACGTGCTGTACCTGATGCAAGGTCTTGGAATCGAGACCGGCATCGACCTCGATCAGGTGGTGGACGCCGGCCAGTTCATCTCGCAAGCCCTGGGCCGCAAGTCGATCAGCCGCGCCGGCAATGCCATTGCCGCCAAGCGCGCCAGCGCGGCCCAGGCGGCACAGCAGGCCTGAAGCAGATTGGACCAGCCAGCTTCGCCCTGCATCAATGTCTGCCGCATGAATCCGGCCACGGGTTTGTGCGAGGGCTGCCTGCGCACCATCGAAGAAATCGCCGCCTGGGGCAGCGCCGACACGCAGCGCAAGACTGGGATCCTGCAGGAGGTGGCACGGCGCCGCGCCCAGCTTGCGCCTGAACCCATGAACGGAACGAGGCGATGAATCTCCTGCCGGGCATGCAAATCTTCGAGCGTGGCTGGCTTTCCGCCAACAACATCCTGTTCGTGGATGAAGCGGGCAGCACCCTGGTCGATACCGGCTACGTCACCCATGCGCCGCAGACGCTGGCCCTGCTGCGGCATGCGCTGGGCGAACGCAAGCTGGATCGCATCATCAATACCCATCTGCATTCCGATCACTGCGGCGGCAATGCCGCCTTGAGTGCGCACTACGGTTGCCGGATCACGATTCCCCAGGCGGAAGCGAATGCGGTGCGCGACTGGAATGAAGATGCCCTCAGTTATCGCGCCACCGGCCAGCAATGTCCGCGTTTCGCTTTCGACGACATCCTGCAAGGCGGCGACCGCCTGCGCCTGGGCGGCGCGCAATGGCAAGCCCTGATCGCACCCGGCCATGATCCGCATTCGCTGATGCTGTGGTGCGAACGCGAAGGCTTGCTGATCTCCGCCGATGCACTATGGGAAAACGGCTTCGGCGTCATCTTCCCCGAACTGGAAGGCCGCGCCGCATTCGATGACACGCGCGCCACCCTGGACTTGATCGCCAGTCTCGATGCGCGCCTGGTGATCCCCGGCCATGGCGCGCCCTTTTCCGATGTGCGCGGGGCGCTCGATCGTGCCTGCGCCCGCCTCGATTACCTGGCCGCCGATCCGCTGCGCAATGCGCAAAACGGCATCAAGGTGCTGGTCAAGTTCCGGCTGCTGGAACGGCGCAGCGCCAGTCTGGCGGAACTGACGAAATGGATGCGGGAAGTCCCCCTGCTGGCCAGCTGCAATCAAGGCTTTCTGCACATGGACGATGAAGCCTTGGCGCAGTGGGTGGCGCAGCAATTGGTCAAGGCCGGCGCGGCGCGGCTGGAGGACGGCTTCCTGCTGGATTGTTGAGATGGATTTTTGAGACGCAGGGCCGAGAGCGGCCTCTATTTTCCCTTGCGTGGCGCCGCATATAATCTGGCACAGCAGCTTGAGAACACATCGGATTTACACAACATCGCACATCACATCGCCGCGCGCGATTTCATCCGGAGACAGACATGGCATTGCCCCCCGTCCTGCAAAACCTCGCCTTGCCGGTTGTTGCTTCGCCGATGTTCATCGCCAGCGGTCCGGCCCTGGTCAAGGCGCAGTGCAAGGCCGGCATCGTCGGCAGTTTCCCTGCCCTGAATGCACGCCCGGAAGAAATGCTGGATCAGTGGCTGACCGACATCCAGCAAGACTTGCGCGAATACAAGGCGGCCCATCCGGAAGCCGTCATCGGACCGATCGCGGTCAACCAGATCGTGCATCATTCCAATGCGCGGCTGGAACATGACGTGAAAGTCTGCGTGCAGCACCAGGTGCCGATCATCATTTCTTCCCTGCGCGCGCCGCCGCGCGAAATGCTGGATGCGGTGCACAGCTATGGCGGCATCGTGCTGCACGACGTCATCAACATCCGCCACGCCAAAAAGGCGCTGGAAGCCGGGGTCGATGGCTTGATCCTGGTGGCGGCGGGCGCCGGCGGCCATGCCGGCACGCTCTCGCCGTTTGCGCTGGTGGGCGAGGTGCGCAAGTTCTTCGATGGCCCGATCGTGCTGTCGGGCTCCATCGCCCAGGGCGGCGCCATCCTGGCCGCGCAAGCCATGGGGGCCGACCTGGCCTATATCGGTTCGCGCTTCCTGGCCACGCCCGAAGCCAATGTCAGCGCGGAATACCGCCAGGCCATCCTCGATTCGGCGGCGGCTGACGTCATCTACACCAACCTGTTCTCCGGCGTGCACGGCAATTACCTGCGCAGTTCCATCGAGCGTGCCGGCCTCGACCCCGACAATCTGCCGGTGGCCGACAAGAGCAAGATGAACTTCGGCGCCGCCAAGGCCTGGCGCGATATCTGGGGCGCCGGCCAGGGCGTGGGCTTGATGGATGAAGTCTTGCCGGCGGCCACGGTGGTGGAAAACCTGGCGCGGGAATACCGGGCCGCCCGCGCGCGCTTGAATCTCAATCCTTGAATTCCACTTCGGGGGCGGTTTCAGGGCGCCGCCTGCGCGCGCTGCCTGTCAGCGGAATTCACGTTTGTCCAAGGGTTTCAGCGGAATTCAGCTCGAATTTCCATGACGGCTCGTCGTTGTCGTTCGAGACCTTGGTAGTTGGGGGCTTGGTTTTGCGGGACTTGGAGGTCGAGGCAGCCGTTTCGGAGGCCCGGGTAGTGGTTGCGGAGGCCCGGGTAGCGGTTGCGGGGGCACGGGTAGCGGTTTCGGGAACCCGGGTCGCGGTTTCAGGCTCCGTCTCGGCATCGGCGTCTTTCCCTCGTCGCCCCAGATACCAGCCACCTGCGCAGGCGGCGATGGCCACCAGGGGAATTCCGAGCGCCAGGGCGATGACGGCAACACCCGGGGACGTGTCGGGCCCTGCCGCGGAAGGCGGTTTGGCCTGGCAATCGATTCGCGGGTGGCTGGCATTGTGCTTGCGTATCGTGACCACCGTGCGCTCCAGCCTGGGGTCGATCCCGCCATAGGAATCTTCCACCCACTTGATGTTCGAGGCGTTGGTAAAGACGACCGGCAGGCCGTTCAGTTGCTGGTTCGCGCTGTCGTTGTAGAGCGGTTGGTCGAGCCAGTAGTCATACAGGTCCTGCAGCTTGCAGGGATCGATTCGAACTTCGCCGACTTTATTCTGTCCCGTACATGGAAAGGCGCTTGCCGCACCTGCGCTGACATAGAAATCGACCTGGCTGTTCCTGGCTTCGGCGATTCCCTCCAGGGTTGCCACCAGGTGCATCTGCTGCGATTTGGGCAGGCTCTGGTCGAGGATGAAGACGCAGTGTTCGATCAATACCGCTTCTTCCCTTTCGGACAGGGCAGGCGTGTCAAGTATCGATTGGCCGCTGCCATCGACCTCCTGGTTTGCGTCCGGAATTTTGGAGGAGGTGAGCACCAGGTCCATGCCTTCCACCACGGCCCGCAATTCGGCCAGGCTGCTGTTGAACTCGATATTGCAAAACAGCTGGGCGCCTCGGACTTTTTGCAGTTCAAAGGGATGACCCAGGGCCTGGTCCAGCCAGCGCGCGCCCTTGTTCAGGTCGGACCAGCCTGCCTGCACCAGGCGGGTGGCGAAATTGGGCGGGCTGACCTTCCTGTGTTCGACCTTCCTCGGGCCGGGATCCAGGCCCATGGCCTCCATGGCAGGGATCCGACTGGAAACCCTGGGCGGGGGCGGCTTGGGACTGTTGCCGAACAAGCTCGCGTAGATGAAGGCAGCCAACTCAATCGCGCTGCCCAGTGGCAGTGTCGTGCGGTATGCAGATACTTTGTTGCCATTAGCCATATCGTTGGGTTCCATGGACCGTCACATTGACGTGGCATATGGGTAAGGGGTGAGGCCGGGAAAGTTCGGGGCGCGCGGCAGCTCCGAATCATTGAACGCCTGCCCTTGGATGCAGGTCAATCAAGCAAGAGATTCCCGGAGACAGCCATGAAAACCGATGGACGGACTTTCCAGGTGCGCACAGGCCGCCCGGTGCGCGATGACGCCATGCCGCGTCAACCCAATGAAATCGACGAATCGGCCGATAGCCAGGATGAAGGCACGCCGCGCTCCAATATCAAGCAGGCCTATGACGACATCATGAGCGGCCAGCAGGATACCGACATGCGCGAACAGCGCGGAGTGGAAGAAACGGTCAAGGATTTGCTGAAGGAGCGCGAACAGGCGCAGCGCAATCCGGCCGAGGGGATGCCCAAGAGTCCGCCCAAGCCCTGAGGCGGCCGCGCACTTTTGGCCAGGTCGATGCCCGCTCAGCGCAGGCTGGCCCTCAGCTTGAGCGCCTCCGCCGAAGCGCTGGAAAGCAGGCCGGGCAGGTTGCCGTCCACATGCTCGCGCGCACCGATCGAGCCGGCATGATGGTCCACCACCAGCCGCAATACCGGCGCCGAAGGCCCGGGCCCCGGCTTGCCGTACAAAATCTTGTTGAGAAAGTCCTGGTTTGAACGCAAGGGCTGCTTGACGTAGTAAATCCTGTGGCCGCCGGCCTGCTCTATGCACTGAAGCGTTCCGCCATTGGCGGCGGCGTCAAACAGACGCTCGAAATGCTGAATGGTTTGGGCAGAGACGGGCAACTCGATCATGGAGGGCTCCTCGATATTCAAGGACGGTTTGGCGGCACCGTCTTAGTAACAAGGAGCGCAATTTGGTTCCACGCGGCAATAAATATCAGCGCGCCGACCAACTTTTCCGCACTTCATTCGTATTTCCGCTGGTCCCTCGATCATCTTGCCGTCATTGGGCAGGCTGCCCGGCTGCAGCAGGCGGACTTCGCCGCGCAACTGGGCCGCGGGATTCAGCCGGCCTTGGCCAGCACCGCAGTCAAGTCGGGCGGTGTATAGATTCTCAGGGTGGCGTTGGTGTAGTCGCCGGGGTTCCTGGTCACGATACCGTCCGCGCCGCAAGCCGCTGCCGATTCATGAAGCACAGCATCTTCGAAGTCCTCGAACAGTCCACTGGCCGCCTTGTCGATGACAGCGCGCGTGACCGGTGCGATATCAAAGATATTCAGCAAGGTCTTGATTGCAGCCCTGGATTCGATACGCGCTTGACGCGCGGATTTGCCCTGATGCTGAATGAAGTGCCGTTCGGTCAAGTAGGCGATGGTGGTGACTGTGGTTGCGCACAGCAAGCCGGACAGCCTCCCGGCCACAACTTGATCGAGCAGCGATGCCGACAGATGGACATGCGGTTCCCGGGCTTGCAAAACGTCGAGGACGATATTGGTATCAAAGAGAATCTTCAACGATATTTCTCTTCGAGGTGATCCCTGTAGTGTTTCTCAAGGTCTTGGTCTGCCTCGCCGGTTCGCAACAGCCCGATCAATGAACGCGTCAATGGCGAGTATTCGCTGAACTGGTGGGCGGCTTGGGATTGATTTTTGTCCTCGATGCTGTCCAGTGCAGCGACAAAGTTTGCGAACATCTGGGAGACCGATGTTCCTGCCTTTTCGGCATGCTGCTTCGCATGTTCAATCAGCTTCTCGTCCAGGCGAAGCGTCAATTTCCGATCCATGGAAATCCCCTGACGTACAGTTTTCCTCAAACTATACGTCAAGCGGGCCGCGGGCTCAACATGTCAGTCGTATTTCCGCTGATCCTCGATCACCTTCCCATCATTCGGCAAGCTGCCCGGCTCGACAAAGCGCACATCGCCGCGCAGCTTGGTCAGCTCGCGGATGCTTGCAACCAAGGCAGTCTGCAAGGCCTCACCGTGCGATGAGGTTTCGCAGACCAGGGTCATTTCATCGTTGCCCATGGCGCCGCTGATCACCAGCCGCGCCCGCAAGACTTCCGGATGGCGGCGCTGGATGTCGGCCACTTGCGAGGGATGCACGAACATCGCGCGCACCTTGGCGGTCTGGTCGGCCCGGCCCAGCCAGCCGCGGATGCGGGTGTTGGTCCGGCCGCAAGGCGAAATCCCGGGCAGCACCGCCGACAAGTCGCCGGTGGCAAAGCGCAGCAAGGGGTAATCCGGATTGAAGCAGGTGACCAGCACCTCGCCGACTTCGCCTTCGGCCACTGGCTCGCCGGTGCCGGGCCGCACGATTTCCAACAAAATCGCTTCATCCAGCACCATGCCGGGATGGACTTCCCCATCGCTCATGGTTTCGTAGGCGATATTGCCGACATCGGCCGCGCCATAGGTTTGCAGCACGCGCGGCACGCCATGCTCCTGCAACCACTTGCGCAAGCTGGGCGGCAAGGCCTCGGCGCCGACCAGCGCGCTTTGCAGGCTGCCGATGTCGGCCCCCATTTCCAGCGCTTTCTCGACGATGATCTTGAGGAAGGACGGCGTGCCGGCATACACCTGGCTGCGCAACTGGCTGGCCGCCTGCACCTGCATCTCGGTCTGGCCGATGCCGGCCGGCAGCACCGGGCAGCCCAGTTTCTTCGCTCCGCCTTCCACCATGAAGGCGGCCGGCGTGAAGTGGTAGGAAAAGCAGTTCTGGATCAGTTCGCCGCCGCGCAAGCCCAGCGCGTAAAACGGCCGGGCGTAGCGCCACCAGTCGTCGCCATGCGCTTCCGGATCGAAGATGGGACCGGGCGACATGAAGAAGCGCGCCAGATGGCGCGCCGGCGTGGCATTCAAAGCGCCGAAGGGCGGCGCCGCCTGCTGCAGGCTTTTCAGTTCCGACTTGCGCGTGACCGGCAATTGCGACAGAGCCAGCCGGCTGTCCACCTCTTCCGCGATCACGCCCGCCAGGCGCGCATCCCAGCCGGGCGCGCTGCGGGCGCGCGCTACCAGCGCCGGCAGCGCGGCCAACATGGCCTTCTCGCGCTCGGCCGGGTCGCGCGTTTCCAGGAGGTCGAAATGTTGGCCATGCATGGTGCGCTCCTCAATCCTCAAGCCAGCCAGCGCTTGCGGCGCCGATAGAACTTCATCTCGCGAAAACTCTTGCGGCCGGCCGCCGACATGCCGAGATAAAACTCCTTCACGTCTTCATTACTGGCCAGCTCGGCGGCCTCGCCTTCCATCACCACCCGCCCGTTTTCCAGGATGTAGCCGAAGTCGGAATAGCGCAGCGCCACCGTGGTGTTCTGCTCGGCCAGCAGGAAGGACACCTGCTCCTTGCGGTTCAGGTCCTTGACGATCTCGAAAATCTCTTCGACGATCTGCGGCGCCAGGCCCATCGAAGGCTCGTCCAGCAAGATCATTTCCGGCTTGGCCATCAGGGCGCGGCCGATGGCGCACATCTGCTGCTCGCCGCCGGAGGTATAGCCGGCCTGCGAACTTCGCCTGTGCTTCAGGCGCGGAAAATAGTCATAGACCATTTCCAGCGCCGCCTTCAGTTCGGCACGCGAACCGCGCCGGGTGTAGGCGCCGGTCAAGAGATTCTCTTCCACCGTCAGGTGGGCAAAGCAGTGCCGGCCTTCCATCACCTGCGACAAGCCGCGCTTGACCAGTTCGCTGGGGGTGAGCTGGTCGATGCGCGTGCCCTGGAATTCAATGCTGCCCTTGGTGACTTCGCCGCGCTCACCGCGCAAGAGGGTGGAAATGGCCTTGAGCGTGGTCGATTTGCCGGCGCCATTGCCGCCCATCAGCGCCACGATTTTCCCGGCCGGCACCTTGAGCGAAACGCCCTTGAGCACCAGGATCACATGGTCGTAGATCACTTCGATGTTGTTGACCGCCAGCGCGGGCGATTCGGCAGGCAGGGATGCAGGCAGGGCGCTCATGTTGCACTCTTTGCAGGTTGCGGGAAGGTGATGCGCGCATTGGGGACCGCGCGCATCACCTGCTCATTGGCGGCTGACTCGGAGCGTGCCGGATCAGGCTCCGCCGCTGGCACAAGCCGGCGTGATCTTTTTCTCGGCCGCGTACTTGGCCGAGGAATCCGCGATCAGCTTCTTCAGCAAGGCCTGGTCGCCGACCACCCAGTTGGGCGTGACCGCCACCCACTTCGTGCCATTCCATTGCTGTACCTTGACCGCTTGCGAGCCTTCATGGTCTTCGCAGGAAGTCTTTACCGGCGGGAACATGTTCTCCGCGCCCAGCGCCTTCTGGCGCTTGGCGTCGATGTTCAGGTTCTCCAGGCCCCAGCGCACCTGTTCGCCGGTCATGACCTTGCCCTTGCCGAATTTTTCCTGGGCGTTGCGTATGCCTTCCACCCACAGCATGGCCGCGGTCACGCCACGCATGTGATAGACCGAGCCGACCCGGGTCTTGTCGTCCAGGTTGCCCTTGCCGGCGTCATAGACTTTCTTGCGGATGTCATCCAGCACCGGGAAGTTGCCGGGCGTGGTGAAGGTCATCGAGGTGTAGCCCTTGGCGGCATCGCCGGCCGGAATCGTGTCTTCCTCGGAACCGGCCCACCACACGCCCAGCATCTTTTCGCGCGGGAAGCCATTGCGCTGCGCGGTCTTCAGGGCCACCGCGTTCATCACGCCCCAGCCCCAGAGAATCACGAAGTCCGGCTTGGCCTGGCGGATCTGCAGCCATTGCGACTGCTGCTCATTGCCGGGATGGGCGACCGGAATCTTGATCAGCTCGAAGCCATATTGCTTGGCTTGCTCTTCCAGCACCGGCAAGGGTTCCTTGCCGAAGGCCGAGTCGTGATACAGGTGGACGATCTTCTTGCCCTTCAATTTGTCCATGCCGCCGGACTTGTCGCCCAGGTACTTGATCATGCCCGCGGCCTGGCTCCAGTAGCTGGAAATCAGCGGGAAGACATAGGGGAAGACCTTGCCGTTGTGGGCGTCCGAGCGGCCATAGCCCATGGTGGTGAGCGGAATCTTGTCGGTGCTCACGCGATCGAGGATGCCGTAGGCGATGCCGGTGGAGAGCGGTTCCACCAGGGTGGCGCCGCCGTTGCGGGTCTTCAGGCGCTCATAGCATTCCACCCCGCGCGAGGCGTTGTATTCGGTTTCGCATTCTTCCCAGGACAGCTTGACGCCGTTGATGCCGCCATTGGCGTTGACCAGGTTGAAGTAGTCGATCACGCCGCCGAAGAAGCCGGAGCCGCCGGCCGCATAGGGGCCGACCCGATAGGACAGCAAGGGCATGTACTGTTGCGCCTGCGCCATGGCCGTGCCGGCGATGGCCAGCAGGCTTGCGCCCAATACCAATGACTTGATGAATTTCATGGGTGTCTCCTCTTGTGGACTTGCATGGATTCAAAACCGCGGGCTCAGTGCGGGAACGGCCACAACCGCAATTTTTCCTTGGCGATCTGCCATAGCCGGGCCAGCCCGTGGGGCTCGACGATCAGGAAGAAAACGATGAGGGCGCCAAACACCATCAACTCAAGATTGGAGGCCACCGAAGTGGGCAGCGACAGCGCATGGGCGAACATGTTGAGCCAGATCGGCAGCAGCACGATGAAGGCAGCGCCCAGGAAAGACCCGAGGATGGAGCCGACCCCGCCGATGATGATCATGAACAGGATGCGGAAGGACAGGTCGATGTTGTAGGCCTCCGGCTCCACCGTGCCCAGGTAGGCGTAGGCGTAGAGCGCGCCGGCCACGCCGCAGTAGAAAGAGCTGATGGCAAAGGCCAGCAGCTTGGTGCGCATCAGGCGCACGCCTATCACTTCTGCCGCCACGTCCATGTCGCGCACCGCCATCCATGAGCGGCCGACATTGGAGCGCACCATGTTCTTGGCCAGCAGCGCCATGACCGACACGATGCACAGCACCACCAGGTATTTCTCCACCGGCTCATTGAAGAGAGTGCCGAAGATGACGATGGGCTGGGCCGTGATCACGCCCGAGCTGCTGTGATTGGTCAGCCAGGGAATCTTGGTCAGGCACCAGACCACGAAGAATTGCGTCGCCAGCGTGGCCGCCGCCAGGTAGAAGCCGCGGATGCGCAGGGAGGGCAGGCCGAAGGCGATCCCCACCAGCGCCGCCGCCAGCCCGCCCAATATGAAGGCCAGCAGCACCGGCATGCCCGGGATGCGCAGCACGAAGTTGTAGGAAGCGAAGGCGCCCACCGCCATGAAGGCTGCGGTACCCAGCGACAATTGCCCGGCATAGCCGGTCAGGATGTTCAAGCCGATTGCCGCCAGCGAAAAGATCAAAAACGGAATCAGGATCGCGGAAAAGGCATAGGGCGAGGCCAACAGCGGCGTGGCGACAAAGGCCAGCACCAGCAAGAGCGCCATCGCCACCCGGTCCTGGCGGATCGGGAAGATCTGGCTGTCGGCCTGGTAGGTGGTCTTGAACTGGCCGGCTTCACGATAGAGCATTCAAACCTCTCCTCAGATGCGGCGGATGATCTTTTCGCCGAACAGGCCTTCCGGCCGGATCAACAGGAACAGCAGTGCCAGCACATAGGGGAACCAGCCTTCCAGGCCGCCGCCCAGCGCCGGACCCAGATAGACTTCGGCCAGCTTCTCGCTGGAGCCGATGATCAGGCCGCCGAGGATCGCGCCCGGCACCGAAGTGAAACCGCCCAGGATAAGCACCGGAAAGGCTTTCAGCGCGACGAAGGTGAGCGAGAACTGCACGCCATTGCGCGCGCCCCACAGCATGCCGGCCACCAGCGCCACGAATCCCGCCACCGACCAGACGATGGCCCAGATGTGTTGCAGCGGAATCCCCACCGCCAGCGCCGCCTGGTGATCGTCCGCCACCGCGCGCAGCGCGCGGCCGATCTTGGTGGAAGAAAAGAACAGTGCCAGCCCGGCCACCAGCACGGCGCAGATGCCGGCCGAGATCAAATCGAATTGCGAGACGGCGATATTGAAGCGGTCCAACAGCGCCGCCAGCGGCACGTCTTCTATGCCCAGGTCCAGGCGCTGCACGGTGGAACCCCACAGCAGTTGCGCCAGGCCCTCGATGAAAAAGGTGAGGCCGATGGTGGCCATGAAGAGCGTGATTTCCGGCTGGTTCACGAGCGGGCGCAAGACCAGGCGCTCGGTGGCCAGGGCCAGCACGATCATCACCGCGATGGTGGCCGGCGCCGCCAGCCAGAGCGAGAGGCCGGCATGGTTGACCAGCGAGGCGCAGGTGAGGGCGGCGAAAAACACCATCGCGCCCTGCGCGAAATTGAACACGCCGGAAGCCTTGTAGATCAGCACGAAACCCAGCGCCACCAGCGCATACATCACGCCGGAAAGCAGGCCGCCGATCAGTACTTCGAAAAAGAAACTCATTGCGCGAATCCCTCTGCTTCAAAGCCGACGAACATTCACTGAAAACGAATCAATGTGCAACGCCAAGGTAGGCGTTGATCACTTCCTGATTGGCCCGCACTTCATCCGGCGTGCCGTCGCCGATCTTGCGGCCATAGTCCAGCACCACCACGCGGTCGGAGATGTCCATCACCACCCCCATGTCATGCTCGATCAGCACGATGGTGGTGCCGAACTGTTCATTGACGTCCAGGATGAAGCGGCACATGTCCTGCTTTTCTTCCACGTTCATGCCGGCCATGGGTTCGTCCAGCAGCAGAATCTTCGGCTGCGCCGCCAAGGCCCGGCCCAGCTCCACCCGCTTTTGCAAGCCATAGGGCAGGCGCCCCACCGGCGTCTTGCGGATGTGCTGGATCTCGAGGAAGTCGATGATCTTTTCCACTTCGCGCCGGTGCGCCAGTTCTTCGCGCTGGGCCGGTCCCCAGTACAGCGCCTGCAACAGGAAGTTGGAGCGAATCTTGAGATTGCGCCCGGTCATGATGTTGTCCAGCACCGT
Organism: Pseudomonadota bacterium; assembly: GCA_023392035.1. Classification (GTDB taxonomy): domain Bacteria; phylum Pseudomonadota; class Gammaproteobacteria; order Burkholderiales; family Burkholderiaceae_D; genus Lacisediminimonas. Next base: position 15,785 of record JAEVZY010000062.1, read on the forward strand.
CATGCCCTTGAACAGCGCAATGTTCTGGAAGGTGCGGGCAATGCCGGCCTTGGCCGCGTAATAGGGATTCATGCCGTGTCGCGCATGGCCGAACAGGCGGATCGTTCCCTGCTGCGGCCGGTACACGCCATTGATCACGTTCAGCATCGAACTTTTGCCGGCGCCATTGGGGCCGATGATGGCGCGGATCTCATGCTCGCGCACGTCGAAGGAAATGTCGGTCAGCGCCTTCACCCCGCCAAAGCCGAGCGAGATGTTTTCCAGGCTCAGCACCACTTCGCCGATGTCGCGCCGGCCCACGGAATCGAATTGCGCCTCTTCTGTCAGCACCGCGCTCATCAGGCCGCCTGTTGGAGTGCGTTGAAAGTGGGAACGTCGCGGATTTCCAGCTCGGCTTTCACCAGGCCCTGGCGGCCGTCTTCGAACTTGACCTGGGTCTCGATGTATTGCGAAGCGCGGCCGGCGTACAGCGCATCCACCAGCACCGCGTATTTCTCGGCGATGAAGCGGCGCCGCACCTTGCGTGTGCGGGTCAGCTCGTCATCGTCGGGATCGAGTTCCTTGTGCAGGATCAGGAAGCGGTGGATCTGCGAATCGGCCAGCAGCTTGTCCTGCGCCAGGTCGGCATTCACCTTTTGCACGCACTCGGCAATCAAGTCATACACCGCCGGCTGCGCCGCCAGGTCGGTATAGCCGCTGTAGGGGATGTTGCGCCGCTCGGCCCAGTTGCCGACCGCTTCCATGTCGATATTGATGAAAGCCATGCATTGCTGGCGCTGGTCGCCGAAGGCCACCGCTTCCTTGATGAAGGGGAAGAACTTGAGCTTGTTCTCGATGAAGCGCGGGGCGAACATGCTGCCGCTGGCCATGCGTCCCACATCCTTGGCGCGGTCGATGATTTTCAAGTGGCCGTCCTGGCCGAAGAAGCCGGCGTCGCCGGTGTGGAAGAAGCCATCGCTGTCCACCACTTCGGCGGTGGCGTCGGGCCGCTTGTAATAACCCAGCATCTGGCCGGGCGAGCGCACCAGCACTTCGCCATCGGCGGCGATCTTCACTTCCACTCCCGGCATGGGCTGGCCCACGCTGTCCAGTTTCACTTCGCCGCTTCTTTGCATGCAGACCGTGACGCAGGTTTCGGTCATGCCATACAACTGCTTCAGGTTGATGCCGATGGAGCGGTAGAAGTCGAACAGGTCCGGCCCGATCGCCTCGCCGCCGGTATAGGCGACGCGGATGCGCGACATCCCCAGCACATTCTTCAGCGGGCCATACACCAGCAGCTCGCCCAGGCCGTACAGCAGGCGATCCACCAGGCCCACGCCGCCCTGGCCATCCAGGATGCGCAGTCCCACCCGCCGCGCCAGCTTCATGAAGACCTCGAACATTCGGCGCTTGATCCAGCTGGCGTCTTCGATGCGGATCATCACGTGGGTCAGGATGTTTTCATACACCCGCGGCGGCGCGAAGTAATAGGTGGGGCCGATCTCGCGCAAGTCGGTCATGACGGTGGCCGGCGACTCCGGGCAGTTCAGGCAGAACCCGGTCAACAGCGACATGGTGTACGAGTACAGGAAGTCGCCGACCCAGGCCAGCGGCAGATAGCACAGCAACTCATTGCTGTCGTCGATGTGATCGAACTCGGCCAGGGTGAGGGCGGTGGTAATCAGCGCCCGGTGCGAGTGGCATACACCCTTGGGTTTGCCGGTGGTGCCGGAGGTATAGAGAATGACGGCCGCATCGTCCGGCTGGCAGGCCGCCACTTCCCGCTCGAAGAAATCCGGATGCGCGGCGCCGAATTCGCGTCCCAGCGCCTGCACTTTTTCGAAGGAGAGCAACTGGCGCTGGCCATAATTGCGCATGCCGCGTTCGTCGTCATAGATGATGTGCGACAGGCGCGGCACCTGCTCCATGATTTCCAGCAGCTTGTCGACCTGTTCCTGGTCTTCGGCCACGGCGAAATCGATTTCGGCATTGTCGAGCACAAAGCTCATGTCGGCCGCCGGCGCGTCCTGGTACAGCGGCACCGGCACCCCGCCCAGGCATTGGGCGGCGGCCATGGCCCAATACAGGCGCGGCCGGTTGTCTCCCACCACCGCCAGGTTCATGCCGCGCTTGAAGCCGAGGGCGGCCAGGCCCAACGCGAACAGGCGCACTTCTTCAATCACCTGGGCCCATGATGTGGCTTGCCAGATGCCGAGGTCTTTTTCGCGAAAGGCGCTCTTGTGCGGACGCACCTGGCCATGCTGAAGCAAAAGCCGGGGAAACGTGGCTTGCTCCGGACGTCGTGTTGTCTCCACCATCGTCCTGCCTTGTCGGTTGCCGGGGACCGTCTGCGCGGACCTCCGTGTTTTGTCGCAGTCTCGTGCCGATGCCTTACTGCTTGCTTACACCTGCGGCGGGTACGGACGGACTCCGAGTGTCGGGATGATAGTATCGGCAGCGCTTTGTCCGATGTGTCATTTCAAGGACAATCCCGCGGCTTTTTCATTTTGCAGCGCATCATGCCAAGACGCCTCACCACCCGCGAAACCCTGGCGCACACCAAATGGTGGAGCAGCCTGAATGAAGAGCAGAAGTCGCGCGTGGAAGCCGATCTGCTGGAGCGCGTGCTTCCCGCCGGCAGCTATGCCTGCCGCAAGGGCGATCCGGTGGAGCACTGGATGGGCGTGACGCAAGGCCTGTTGAAGATGAGCAGCGTGTCGCCGGAAGGCAAGACCGTCACCTTCACCGGCATGCTGGCCGGCGGCTGGTTCGGCGAAGGCTCCATGCTCAAGACCGAACCGCGCCGCTATGACGTGGTGGCGCTGCGCGAGAGTGTCGTGGCCTACATGCCGCGCGCCACTTTCAACTGGCTGCTGGACACCAGCATTGCATTCAACCGCTTCCTTCTGATGCAATTGAATGCGCGCCTGGGCCTGTTCATCGCCCTGGTTGAATATGACCGCATGCTGGATACCGATGCCCGCGTCGCACGTTCATTGGCGGCGCTATTTGATCCTTATC
>JAEVZY010000081.1 GCA_023392035.1 Pseudomonadota bacterium
CGAAACTAAATTGACGCGGGGCGGCCCAATGGCGCACCCGCTTTTTTTATCGTGAAGCGCGCCCCACGCCCGCCGCCTGACTAGCTGGCGTCACCGCCAATCGCGTGCGCTTTGAGCACGTCCAGCGGAATCAAATCCAATGCATGAAAGCTGGTGCTCTCCAGCACCACCCCGGGCGCGGCGCCGGCTTCCCAGGCTTGCAGCCAGCGCAGGGCGCACAGGCACCATTTGTCGCCGGCCACCAGGCCGGGGAAGTTCCATTCCGGCACGGCGCTGATCAGATCGTTGCCCTGCTCCAGGCTGAACTCGAGGAAGGCATCGGTCATCACCGCGCACACCACATGGGTGCCGCTGTCGTCGGCTGTGGTGCGGCAACAGCCGTCGCGGAAATAGCCGGTCAGGGGCGCGAAACTGCAGGGCACCAAGGGCTGGCCGTAGACGTTGATGGCGGGCGGGGAAATAAGGGTCGGCTCGGGCATGTCAGGGCGCTTCTCCGGTGGCGATCGGCGTGGCGGTGCGGCTGGCGCGCAGGATGCTGCGCACTTCGCCATCGCAGGAACGCATCACGCGGCGCGATTCCTCCGGGGTATCGATCAATCTTTGCGGCACTTCCACCTTGCGCTGCTCGGCCATGATGAAAGGCTTCCAGGTGGTGGAGATTTCGCGCGACACGATGCCTGCAGTTTGACCGGGGCCACCGTAGATCGGTTTGGAAAAACGCTCGCCCATGGCTTGCTTGACCGCGCTTTCCACCTCGCCCAGTTGCTGCTGGAAGTTCTGCACATGCCGCAATTCATGCATCAGGATTTCCCGGTAGGCGCATGAGCCTTCGGGAAACTCGCGCCCCACATACACCAGCACGCTCGGGTAGGACAGGCTGACGGTAATCACCGGCAAGGCGCATTCCTGGGCGCCGTCGCGATCCGTCAGCACGGTGCTGCGATAGCCTATGCGGGTATTGAAGCGGGCCTTGGTCAGGCCCAGCACATAGGCATTGGCCTTGGCCGGTCCGGCCAACTGGGCAATCTCGCGCCAGGACAGGGAAAGGTCGGTGGTGTAGCTCAAGGGCGTGGTCAGCACCGTGACCGGCGCGGCCGACAGTTTGGCTTCGCAACGGGCGGCGAATTCCGCGCTTTGCGCCCGGGCCGGCGGCAACGCCAGCAACAGGCAGGCACCGGCCGGCACCATCAGCGCCATGCGCAGTGCCGCCCGGGCCCGATCCGTTCTCAAAATTGAAAGGCGCTGCTCAAGTCGCCGACATTGGCGCGCACCCCCGGCAAGGGCTCCAGCTGGAAGCGGCGCGTCAGGAATTTGAGGATGGAGGTGGTATCCATGGCGGTATGGTCGATGTAGCCGCGCCTGGCGAAGGGCGATACCACGATGGTGGGGATGCGGTTGCCCGGCCCCCAGCGATCGCCCCAGCCCGGCCCGCTGGGCGGCGCCACGTGATCCCAGTAGCCGCCGTTCTCGTCATAGGTGACGATCACTGCCATGTTCTTCCATTGCGGGCTGTTCTTGAGTCTTTGCAGCAAGGCGGCGATATGCTCGTCGCCGCTCATGATGTCGGTATAGCTGGGATGCTGGGTCAGGCGCCCCGGCGGCTTGTAGAACGACACTTGCGGCAGGCGCCCGGCATCGATGGCGGCCATGAAGTCATCGCCATCCTTCAGATGCTGGGCGCGATCGGCCGTGCCGGGCGCGAAGCGGGCGAAATAGTTGAAGGGCTGATGATGCGCCTGGAAATTGGGGCTGCCCGGTTCGCGGTTGTAGATGACGCTGCGCTTGACCGCAGGCGGCTGGCGGCCGTCGGCCAGGCTCTGCTTCCAGGCACCGGCGTACCAGGCCCAGCTGATGCCCTTGGCAGAGAGGGTATCGCCGATGGTCTTGGCCGTTTGCGGCGGCACCGGGTGTTTGCCGGGATCGGCGAAATCCGGATTGCCGTTGGCGGCGGGCGGGGTGCCGCTCGGCTGGTAAGGCGGTTGCGAGGTGTTGACGACGTAATCGTCTGGCGTGACGCGGCCGTCAAACACCTGCACCGGCCCCTGCAACACCGAAGCCGGCGAACCCGGCTTCTTCTTCATCCGGCCCTGTTCGTCGAGCTGGGCCTTGATCGATTGCGGTGCGTTCGGGAATACCGGCGTGCAGGCGCAGATCAGCCATTGGTGATTGAGGAAAGAGCCGCCGAAAGCCCCCATGAAGAAGTTGTCGGCCAGCGTGTATTCCCTGGCCCATTGCCAGACCTTGAGGCTGGAGCCGTCGTGATAGCCCATCACCCAGGCGCCGACATTGCTCATGGCAACGAACATGTTGTTCTTGCCGCCGTTGATCTGTTCCTTGTTGTGCCAGTAGTTGTGGATGGGATTGGGCCCGATCTCGGACAGCTTCATGTTGATCGGCGGCGCATCGATGCGGAACGGGCCATTGGGCATGCCCTGCGGGTATTTCAGGTCGGCGTGACCATGGGTATAGACCGGCGGCAGCACCGGCAGCGGCTTGCCGTCATGATCGAGCTGGGTCCTGGCCTGGGCACTGGCATTGGCCACGCCATTGGCGCCGGGGAACATGCCATACAGGTTGTCGAAACTGCGGTTCTCGGCATAGATGACCACCACGTGCTGGATCTGCTGCAGCTGCTCGGCCGAGGCGCTCTGCTGCGGTGCGCGGGCGGTGCTGCAGGCCGCCAGCAACAAGCCGGCGAGCAGGGTGAAGCCGGTCTGGAGTCCCTTCATGTCCCCTCCTCCTTATTGATATTTCTGCATTCTAACTTTGGAGCATACCGGCCGGGGTGCTCCCTGTGTATGATCGATCTTGAAAAATAAAAACGAACGCCATGTTCGTACAAGAGGAGACTGCAATGCGTACCCAAGTCGCCATCATTGGCGCCGGTCCGTCCGGATTGTTGCTGGGCCAGCTGCTGCACCTGGCCGGCATCGATACCGTCATTCTGGAAAGCAAATCGCCGCAATACGTGCTCTCGCGCATCCGGGCCGGGGTACTGGAACAGGGCATGATGGATTTGCTGCGCAAGGCCAAGGCCAGCGCGCGCATGGATCGCGAGGGGCATGTGCATGAAGGCATCTGGCTGTCCTTTTCCGGTCGGCGCGAGCGCATCGACCTGAAGCAGCTCACCGGCGGCAAGACCGTGATGGTCTATGGCCAGACCGAAGTCACGCACGACCTGATGGATGTGCGCGCGGCCGAAGGCGCAACCTCCATCTACGAAGCGCATGACGTGGCGGTGCATGACTTTTATACCGACCAGCCCTGGGTCAGCTTCACCAAGGACGGCCAGCAGCATGTACTGCACTGCGACTACATCGCCGGTTGCGACGGCTCGCACGGCATCACGCGCGCCTCGGTGCCGGCCAGCGCGATCCAGACTTTCGAGCGGGTCTATCCCTTCGGCTGGCTGGGCGTGTTGTCGCGCACGCCGCCGGTTTCGGACGAGCTGATCTACGCCAACCACAGCCGCGGCTTTGCCCTGTGCAGCCAGCGCACGCCCACGCTCTCGCGCTACTACGTGCAGGTGCCGCTGGAAGACCGGGTCGAAGACTGGTCGGATGAAGCCTTCTGGGATGAATTGCGGCGCCGCGTGCCGCAGGACGTGGCCGACGCGCTGGTGACCGGCCCCTCGATCGAAAAAAGCATCGCGCCCTTGCGCAGCTTCGTGGCCGAGCCGATGCGCTACGGCCGCATGTTCCTGGTGGGCGACGCCGCCCACATCGTGCCGCCCACCGGCGCCAAGGGCTTGAACCTGGCCGCCAGCGATGTCGCCACGCTGTATGAGGTGCTGCTGAGGGTGTACCGCGACAAGCGGCCGCAGGCGATCGAACGCTATTCCGAAATCTGCCTGCGCCGGGTATGGAAGGCGGAACGCTTCTCATGGTGGATGACCTCCGCCATGCACAAGTTCTCGGACGACCCCTTCGCCCAGCGCATGCAGGAAGCCGAGCTGGAATACTTCACCGGCTCGCTCGCGGGCCGCACCACCATCGCCGAAAACTATGTCGGCTTGCCTTACGAGTCGGTGGATTAGCGGCTGAGCTGATCCCTAGGCCGGCAGGAAGAAGCGCTGTTCCAGTTCTTGAAGCCCGAGCGAACTCAGCACTTCGCGCAGGCGCTCGCTCGGGCGGCGCCGCGGCAGGTTCTTGTAGCTGGCGATGATCAGCTCGTTCTTCATCGAATGTTCCCAGCCCACCAGCTCGGTCACCTTCACCTGGTAGCCATGCGCCTCCAGTTGCAGGCAGCGCAGCACATTGGTGACCTGGCTGCCGAATTCGCGCGTATGCAGCGGGTGCCGCCACAACTCGGTCAGCACTTCGCGCCCCAGGCTCTTGCCCTTGTTGCGATTGAGCACGCTGGCCACTTCGGCCTGGCAGCAGGGCACCAGCACCATGTGGCGTGCGCGGCGCGCCAGGCCAAAGCGGATGGCGTCGTCGGTAGCGGTATTGCAGGCATGCAGGGCCGTGACGATATCCACCTGCGGCGGCAACAGCGGCGAATCGATGGCCTCGGCCACGCTGAGATTGAAAAACTGCATGCGGGCAAAACCAAGATGCTGTGCCAGCTCGCGTGATTTTTCCACCAGCTCGGGGCGCGTCTCGATGCCGCTCACCACCCCGCCGGGGCGCGACTTGAAAAACAGGTCGTAGAGGATGAAGCCGAGATAGGACTTGCCGGCGCCATGGTCCACCAGCTGGATCTCGCCGCGGTGGCTTTCGTCGTTTTCGATGTCGAGCAGCAGCGGCTCGATGAACTGGTAGAGGTGATAAACCTGCTTCAACTTGCGCCGGCTGTCCTGGTTCATCTTGCCGTCGCGGGTCAGGATGTGCAGGGCCTTGAGCAGCTCAATGGACTGGCCGGGTCGGATTTCTGGTGTGGACATGGCGCCATTCTAATCCGGAAGGCCAGGCGCCTCTGGCTCCGCTTTCCCGAGCGGAAGCGATCCTGCGCAAGCCGCAGCCGCTCCCGCGCCGAACCATGTGGCATTCCACCAGTCATACCAACGCATTGCCACTTTGACATGGAGCGTCCATGGATGCGGTGCTGCTTTCCAGAATGCAGTTCGCGTGGGTCATCGCCTGGCACATCCTGTTGCCCGCCTTTACGGTCGGCCTGGCCTGCTACATCGCCACGCTGGAAGTGCGCTGGTGGATCACCAAGGACGACACGGTGCGCCGGCTCTCGGCGTTCTGGATCAGGCTCTTTGCCATCTCCTTCGGCATGGGAGTGGTCTCCGGCATCGTCATGCCTTTCCAGTTCGGCACCAACTGGAGCCGCTTTTCCGATGGCGCATCCAATGTCATCGGATCGCTGTTGGCCTATGAAGTGGTGACCGCCTTCTTCCTGGAAGCGGGCTTTCTGGGCGTGCTGCTGTTCGGCCGCAAGCTGGTGCCGCAATGGGCACATGCGCTGGCGGCGGTGCTGGTGGCCTTCGGCACTTTGCTGTCTTCATTCTGGATCCTGGCCGTCAACAGCTGGATGCAGACGCCGCAAGGGCACGAGGTGATCGACGGGCGTTACTTCCCGACCAGCATGATGGCGGTGATCTTCACGCCCTCCTTCCCGTATCGGCTCACGCACACGGTGATTGCCTTCGTCATCACCACCGCCTTCGTCATTCTCGGCGTGGGCGCCTATTACCTGCGCCAGGGGCGCTTCGAAGCGGAAAGCAGAATCATGGTGCGCATGTCGCTGGGCTTCCTGGCGATCATGGTGCCTTTGCAAATCATCGCCGGCGACCTGCATGGCATCAACACGATGGAACACCAGCCGGCCAAGCTGGCGGCCATGGAAGGCCTGTGGGAAACCGGACCGCGCGCGCCGGCTTCACTGATTGCCATTCCGGACCAGCAGGCCGAGAAGAACCACTACGAAGTCGCCATTCCCGGGCTGGCCAGCATTTACCTCGGCCATTCACGTGAAGCCGTGATCAAGGGCCTGAAAGAGTTTCCAAGGGAAGACCGCCCGCCGGTTGCCATTGTCTATTTCGCCTTCCGCCTGATGGTCGGCGTCGGCATCGTGATGCTGCTGACTGTGTATAGCGGCCTGTGGCTGTGGCGGCGCGGCACGCTGTTCGAGTCGCCGCGCTATCTGCGGCTGTGCACCTGGGTGGCGCCGATCGGTTTTCTCGCCGTGCTGGCGGGTTGGACCACCACCGAAGTGGGACGCCAGCCCTGGGTCATCTATGGCCTGATGCGCACCGCCGAGGCGGTCACGCCGACCTTGAAGCCCGCCGATGTGATGCTGTCGCTGGCGGGTTATGTGCTGGCCTACCTGTTCATCTTCGGCGCCGGCTACGTCCTGCTGCGCCGGGTGGTGCGCGCCGGGCCGGCGCTGGCCGAAGAGCCTTCGCACCTGGAACCGCAAACGCTGGCGCGGCGCCCGCTGTATGCCGCAACCGAACGCGAACATCCATTGCCGGCTGAAACCGAGCCGGGAAGGAGGCAGCCATGATGCTGGACCTGGTGCCGCTGTGGGCCGGCATTCTTTCGCTGGCGGTATTGATGTATGTGTTGCTGGACGGCTTCGACCTCGGGGTGGGCATCCTGTTCTTTGCCCGCCGCCATGACGAAGACCGCGACATGATGATTGCCTCGGTGGCGCCGATCTGGGATTTCAACGAAACCTGGCTGATCCTGGGCAGCGGCGGCTTGCTGGCGGTGTTCCCGCTGGCCTTTTCGATCATCATGCCGGCGGTCTATTTCCCCATCCTGCTGATGCTGCTGGGCCTGTTGTTTCGCGGCGTGGCCTTTGAATTCCGCGACGCGCCCGACGCCCACAAGCATTTGTGGAACACCGCTTTTGCCTGGGGCTCGCTGTTGGCCACCTTTGCCCAGGGCGTGGTGCTGGGCAATTTCATCCGCGGCTTTCCGGTAGAGGGTCGCAGCTTCGCCGGCACCAGCTGGGACTGGATCGCACCGTTCCCGCTCTTGACCGGAATCGGCCTGATGGTCGGCTATGCCTTGCTCGGCTCGACCTGGCTGATGATGAAGACCGAAGGCGAGCTGCATGACTGGGCGCGCCGCATATCCTATGGATTGCTGCTGGGCCTCCTGGCATTCATCGTCCTGGTCAGCGTCTGGACGCCGCTGGAGCAAACCCGCATCGCCGAGCGCTGGTTCAGCTTTCCCAATATCGTGTTTTTCGCGCCGGTGCCGGTGCTGACCGTGGTGCTGGCGCTGGTGATGTGGACCGCGCTCAAGCGCGGCTGGGAGGTGGCGCCTTTCCTGTGCACCATGGGGCTGTTCGTGCTGTCCTATACCGGTCTCATCATTTCGCTCTGGCCCTATGTGGCGCCGCCCACGGTCAGCCTGTGGGACGCCGCCACCGCGCCCATGTCGCAGCAATTCCTGCTGGTGGGCACCATGTTCCTGTTGCCGGTGATCCTGGGCTATGTGTTCTGGTCCTACTGGGTGTTTCGCGGCAAGGTGCGCATGGATATCGGCTATCACCACTTGTAAGATTGCCGGGCGGATTGGCACACGGATCGCGCCGCGGCGGGCCGCGCCTGCTTGCGTTGCCTCGGGGCAGGCAGTTGCAGCGCAACTATAATCGGAACTCCGATTGAGCCTGCCTGCCATCCTTGTCCATCTACGGTCTTTCCGCCTCCGGTCTGCCTGCCGCGCGCCTGTCAGCATCCGCCCTGCCGTGGCCACGGGATGCCCGGCTGCGGGCCGGCTTGCTGCTGTGCCTGCTGCTGTGCCTGCTGCTGTGCATCAGCCTGGTACCGGGCGCAGCCCGGGCGCAAGCGCCGCAGCCAGCGCAGCAACAAGCGCCGCAAGCAGCGCAGCAGCCTGAGCAGCCAGTGCAGCCGCAAGTGGGCCACTACAAGGTCATCATCGATGCGCCGGCGCCGCTGGCCGGGCAGTTGAACGAATCGCTGCCGCTGACGCGCTATGTGCGCGAACAGAAACTGCCGCTGGAAGAATTTCAGCGCCTGGCCGCCTCGGCCATCCAGCAGATCGGCGAGGTGATGGCGACCGAGGGCTATTTCTCGGCCCAGGTCAAGCTCACCCACGAAATGGACGGCGACACCCTGGTGGCCCGCTTCACGGTCGATCCCGGCGCGCGCACCCTGGTGCATGCGGTGAAAATCAGCTTTGCCGGCCCGATCGCCGATGACCCGCAAGCCGCCAGCCGGCGCGAGCGCCTGGTCCGCCGCTGGCAGCTCAAGGTCGGCCAGCCCTTCACGCAAAAGGCCTGGACCGATGCCAAGAACGACTTGCTGAAGAACCTGCTCAACCGCGACTATCCGGCGGCCCAGATCAGCCACAGCGAGGCGCAGATCGATCCGGCCAGCAAGCAGGCCGAGTTGACGGTGGTGGCCGACTCCGGCCCGGCCTTCACCTTTGGCGCCATGCAGTTGAGCGGCCTGGATCGTTATCCGCGCCGCATCGTCGATGCCCAATTCAACATCCGTCCGGGCGAACCCTACAGCCAGGACAAGCTGTCCGAGGTGCAGCAGCGCCTGCTCGACACCGGTTATTTCAAATCGGTGATCGTCACCATCAACCCCGACAGCGCCCATCCGCAGCAGGTCCCTGTGCAGGTGGTGCTGACGGAAAACGAAAGGCGCCGGCTGCAACTGGGCGGCGGCATCTCCACCGACACCGGTCCGCGCGCCCAGGTGCGCTGGCTCGACCGGCGCGTGCTGGACCGCGATTGGCGCCTGGAATCCGAGGCGCGGATCGATCGCACCACCGGCCTGATCGGCGGCGAACTGTTTTTTCCGCGCCGCACGGAGCAATGGGCGCTCAACTACACGCCGTCCATCGCCGCCAGCTTCGGCCGCACCGATATCAGCAACGAAATCAACGACAAGATCCGCACCAGCGCCCGCCTCACCAGCCCCAACCGCAACGATGAAAAAATCTGGGGCGTGGCCTTCCTCATGGATCGCCAGTATCTGCCGGCTACGGCACCCAACAACCGCCAGGCCTTGGTGGCGACCTGGCGCTATACGCGGCGCCGGCTGGACAATTTTCTCTCGCCCACGCGCGGCTATGTGGCCTCGCTGGATCTCAGCGGCGGACCGCCCGGCCTGGTGAACCAAAGCCGGATAGTGCGCGTGCTGGGCCAGGGCATCTGGATGTCGCCCACCAGAAAGCGCCTGTCGCTGGTGCTGCGCGGACAAGTGGGACAGGTGTTTGGCTCCACCCGCCAGGAGGTGCCGGATGACTTGCTGTTTCGCACCGGCGGCGACCAGACCGTGCGCGGCTATGCCTTCAACACCCTGGGCGTGTCGCAAAACGGCGCCATCGTCGGCGCCAATGTGTTGGCGGTGATCTCGGCCGAAGCGGTCTATCACTTCACCCCGCAATGGGGGGCGGCGATCTTCAGCGATGCCGGCAATGCCGCCGACAACTGGAGCAGTTTTCGCTTCGCACACGGCAGCGGCGTCGGGGCGCGCTGGCGCAGCCCTTTCGGTCCGGTGAACCTGGACCTGGCCTATGCGCATGAAACGCACCAGCCGCGCATCCACTTCTATCTCGGCTATGGCTTCTGAAGCGCAATCCAGCGAAGAGAAGCGCCCCCCGCCGCCCCGCCGCTGGCCGCGCCTGCTGGCCTGGCTGGCGCCGCTGCTGATCCTGTGCCTGGCGCTGTGGTGGGCGCTGGCCACGGAAAGCGGCGCGCGCTGGGTGCTGGCGCGTGCGCTGCAGGCCGCCGCGCCATCTGTCGCCATCGAAGGCGTGCATGGCCGCCTGCTCGGTCCCTTGCACATCGATACGCTGCGCCAGCACAGTGCGGATGGCCAGCAGCTGCAAGCCCAGGGGGTGCAGCTGCAGTGGTCGCCGCGCGCGCTGTTCTCCGGCCTGCTGCAAATCGAGTCGCTCGAACTGGAGCGCCTGCTGATCTCCACTTCGATGCAGTCCGATTCCACCCCGCCCAGCCTGCCGCCAAACCTGGCCCTGCCCTTGCGCATTTCACTGGATCGCCTGCTGGTCAAGCAGACTGAAATCCGGCGCGGGCCGCTGCCGCTGGCGCAACTGGGCGCGCTGGCGGCGCGCCTGGACTATGACGGCCAGCGCTATCGCCTGCAGCTTGATCCGCTTCAGCTTTCGTCCGCCGATCCGCAGCTGGCGCTGCTGGGACAGTTGCAGGGGCAAGCCACCTTGGCCGACCGCCAACCCTATGCACTGCAAGGCGAGCTTGGGCTTTCCAGCCAGGCCCGCGTGGGTGGAGAAGCGCTGGATACGCGCGCCCGCGCCAGCCTGTCCGGCACGCTGGCCGCGCTCGATCTGGGCCTCGACCTGGAACTGGCGCAGAAGGCAGCGCCGGCACGCCTGCAGGGCAAGCTCAGGCTGCAGCCGTTTGCAGAGCGCGTACTCGGCCCTTCCGCGCTGAACGCGCGGCAACTCGATCTGTCGGGTTTGAGCGCGGCTGCGCCGTCCACCCGCCTCGACCTCGCGCTCACGGTGGATGAGGCCGGGCGCGGCCAATTGCAGTTGAGCAATGGCGCCGCCGGCCCCTGGTCGGAAAAACAGCTGCCCTTGTCCGAGCTGCACCTGGCCTTTGCCCAGCAGGCGCGCAGCTTTCTCTTGCGGGATATCGACGCCCGCCTGGGCAATGGCCGGCGCGACGGCGGCCGCATCCGCGGCCAGGGCGAGCTGGCCGGCGGCGCCCTGCAATTGGCCTTGCAGTTGTCGGCGGTGGATGTGTCGGCGCTGGATGCGCGCGCGCGACGCAGCGCCTTGTTCGGCACGCTGGCGCTGCAGCACAGCGCCGGCCAGGACCGGCTGCAAATCGACTTGAGCGAACGCGGCACACTGCCCATGAGCCTGCAGGCGCGTGCCAGCCTGTCCCAGGCCGTGCTGCAGGTGGAACAGGCGCGCCTGCAAGCCGGCGGCGGCGAACTGCGCGCCAGCGCCCGCATCGGTCTGGAAGGCGAACAGGCACTGCAGGCACAAGGCAGCTTCGCACGCTTTTCGCCGCGCGCCTTCGGCAATTTTGCCGGTTTGCCCGATCTGCTCTTGAACGGCGATTTCACGCTCGGCGGCAAGCGCGCGCCGCAACTGGCTGGCCAGCTGCGCTTCCAACTCAAGGACAGCAAGCTGGCCGGGCAAAGCCTGCAAGGCCAGGGCCAGCTCTCGCTCGCCGGCCAGGTGCTGGAAGTGCCCAGGCTCACCCTGCAAGCCGGCGACAACCGGGTGGACGTGGATGGGCGCCTGAGTCCGGAAAAACAAAGCGGCCAGTTGCGCTATGCGCTGAAGCTTTCGAAGCTGGAGCAACTGGGCCTGGGCCTGTCCGGCGCATTCATGGCGCAGGGCACGCTGCAAGGCCAGGCCCGCTCGCCGCTGCTGGACGGCAGCTTCGAGGCGCAGCAATTGCTGCTGCCCGGAACTTTGCGCCTGCAGGACGCGCGCGGCACGCTGCAGGTGGCCTTCGACATGCGCCAGCCGCTGGCGCTGAACGCGCTGGCCCTGGACGCCCGATTGCAGCAACTGGGCGGCGCCGCGCCCAATCAATCGATGGCCGCGGCCACGCTGTCGCTGCGCTTCGGCCCGCAAGCCAACAAGCCGCTGGTGCTGCGGCTGCAGGCGCGCGAGCTGCGCGATGGCGAACGCCGGCTGGACCAGCTGGACT
>JAEVZY010000105.1 GCA_023392035.1 Pseudomonadota bacterium
GCCCTTGACCCAGCGCCATTGGATGCGATGCCGGGCCTGCGCCTCGTCCAGCGCCTTCCACAGATCGGCATTCTTGACCGGCTCGCGGCCGGCGGTCTTCCAGCCGCGCGCCTTCCAGCCATGGATCCATTCGCTGATGCCTTTCTGGACATACTGGCTGTCGGTATGGACGATGACCTCGCATGGCCGCTTCAGCAGCGACAGCGCTTCGATGACTGCTCGCAGCTCCATGCGATTGTTGGTAGTGCTTGGCTCTCCGCCGAATAATTCCTTGCGATGCGGGCCGGCGATCAGCAAGGCGCCCCAACCGCCCGGCCCTGGATTGCCCTTGCAGGCGCCATCCGTGTAAATCTCAACTTTTTCCATTCGTTGTTGTCTTGTGAATCTTGTTGGTTGCGGGCACGCCCTGGGCGGCCTTCGCTTTTTGCTTGGACCATGCCGGACCGATCAGCCGCATGCCGCGCACGCGCTTGATCGCCTGCACGATATAGACCGCGCCGAAGTAAGGCCACCAGCGGTCGCCCGCCTTTTCCATGAAGGCGAAACGGTCGAGCCATTTCTGGCTGCGACAAGGCGGCGCGTAGCAACCGAAGTGCCCGCGGTTGACTTCCATGTTGAGCAGCTTGAGCCAGTCTTTCAGGCGCGGCACGCTGATGAATTCGCCATTCATGGGCAGGAAGTGGGCGCCCGTCAGCCGTCCGGCCACCTGGCGCAATCCCCACATGCTGGCCGGATTGAAGCCGGTAATGATCAACTGCCCTTCCGGAATCAGCACCCTTTCCACTTCGCGCAAGACCTGGTGCGGCTCGTCGGCGAATTCCAGCACGTGCGGCAGCAGGACCAGATCCAGGCTCTGGGTGGCGAAGGGCAGCTCGGCGAAATCGTGCACCACCACCACCGGCTGCTGCGCCGCGCGCGCTTCATCGGTTGGCAAATGGGTGTCGGTCAACCATTGGCAAGGCATGCGATTGGCAGCCAGGCCATGCACTTGCGGCAAGCCGATCTGGACTGCATTGAAGCCAAAGATATCGGCCACCAGCGCATCCAGGCGCGCCTGCTCCCAGGCCCGCACATAGGCGCCGGCCGGGCTGTCCAGCCAGGAGCCGAGCGCTATAATGCGCCTTTGCGCAGTCTGATGGTCCATGCCCATGTCGATCAAGAGCCCCGTGAGTGTATTGCCCGTCCCCGCCTTCGCCGACAACTATCTTTGGCTGATCCACAACGACAGGCATGCCGTGGTGGTCGATCCGGGCGATGCCGCACCGGTGCTGGCGGCGCTGGAGCAGAACGGCTTGACGCTGGTCGCTATTCTACTGACACATCATCATGCTGACCACGTCGGCGGCGTGCCGGCGCTGTTGCAAAACTTTGCGGTTCCGGTCTACGGCCCGGCGCGCGAGGCGATTCCCGGTATCACGCGCAAGCTGTCCGAGGGCGACAGCATTGTCATTCCCGAACTCGACCTGCAATTTTCGGTGATCGACGTACCCGGCCACACGGCGGGCCATATTGCCTATTACAGCAAAGCGCTGCAGAGCCTGTTTTGCGGCGACACCCTGTTTGCCGGCGGTTGCGGCCGGCTGTTCGAGGGAACGCCGGCGCAAATGGTCGATTCGCTCTCCAAGCTGAGCGCCTTGCCGGACCCCACCCGGGTCTATTGCGCGCACGAATACACGCTGTCCAATCTGAAATTCGCCCAGGCGGTGGATGCCGCCAATACCGACCTGGTTCAGCGCATCGCAGCCGAACAGGCCAAGCGCGACCGCCACGAGCCGACCGTGCCGTCCACCATCGGACTTGAGAAAAAGACCAATCCTTTCCTGCGCTACCAGGCGCCGGAAGTGCTGGACAAATTGCTAAGCGAAGGAAAAATTGCAGCACGGGAACCAATCGCGGCATTTGCAGCCTTACGCGAATGGAAGAATTCCTTCCGGTAATTCCGCGTTAAACTTCCGTATTCCGCTTTTCGATGTCTTGCGCGCTCTCAATAGCGCGTTGGCATTTCCTTGACTCACCGAAAGGCCGGGCACTCCGCTGCCCGGCAAGCTGACGCCACACTGATACCCGATCCGGGCAGCAGGCGACAGCCTTGTGCCTGCCAACATGGCCAACAGGACGACATGTATCGAACAAAAATCAGCCTCCTGATCAGCGCTGCACTGGCTACGGCCAGTCTGCCGGCTGTCGTACAGGCTTCGGACATCACGCTGTATCCTTCCACGCCTTCCATGGAAGACCTCGATCCCTCGGCCCAGGTATTGGGCATGGAAGAGGTCGATGTCTGGGGTCGCATCCGCAAGGGCTTCGCCATTCCCGACATCGATGGCCCGCTGGTCGACAACCATATCAACTGGTACACCTCGCGCCCCGATTACATCCAGCGCACCACCACCCGTGCCTCACGCTACCTGTTCCACGTGGTGCAGGAACTGGAAAAGCGCAATATGCCGACCGAACTGGCGCTTTTGCCTTTCATCGAATCGGCCTTCAATCCGCAAGCCCTGTCCACCGCCAATGCCGCCGGCATGTGGCAATTTATTCCTTCCACCGGCCGCGATTTCAATCTCAAGCAGAGCGTGTTCCGCGATGACCGGCGCGATGTGCTGGCCTCCACCGACGCCGCCCTGACCTACCTGCAAAAGCTGTACGGCATGTTCAACGACTGGCAACTGGCGCTGGCGGCCTACAACTGGGGCGAGGGTTCGGTGCAGCGCGCCATCAACAAGGCACAGGCGGCCGGCAAGCCGATCAATTTCGCCAGCCTGTCGGCCTACATGCCCAATGAAACGCGCAACTATGTGCCCAAGCTGCAGGCGGTGAAGAACATCGTCGCCAATCCGGCGATGTACAACCTCAGCCTGCCGCGGGTGGAGAACCAGCCCTACTTCGTCACCATCGGCAAGACGCGCGACATCGATATCAAGGTGGCGGCGCAATTGGCGGAGTTGTCGGTGGATGAATTCAAGGCGCTCAATCCGCAATTCTCGCGGCCGGTGATTGCCGGCGGCAGCAGCACGCAGATCCTGCTGCCGCAATCGAATGCCGAAAAATTCAAGGCCAATCTCGCCAAGTGGGGCCACGCGCTGTCCTCCTGGACCGCGCATCGGGTGACCAGCGCGCGTGAACGCATCGACGCCATCGCCAAGCGTTTCCGCACCACGCCGGAAGTGATCCGCGAGGTCAATCACATCCCGCCGAAGATGGTGCTGAAGGAAGGCTCCACCATCCTGGTGCCCAAGACCGAGGATGTGGAAAAGGATATCGCTCCCGAACTGGTGGAAACCGCCAAGCTGGCGATGGAGCCCGACGCGCCGCCCTATCGCAAGCTGAAGGTCAAGGTCGGCAAGCAGGACACCCTGGCTTCGATCGCCAAACGGCATGGCGTCACCGTGGCCCAGGTCAAGGAGTGGAACAATCTTTCCAGGGACAGCGTGGCGCGCGGCCAGGTGTTGGAGCTGCAAGTGCCCAACAAGCGCGCGGTGGCCGCGGCTGGCCATGGCGTCAAGGTTGCGGCCAAGGGCAAGTCCAGCGGCAAGAAGGTCGCCGCCAAAAAATCCACCGCGGTGGCGAAAAAAGCCGCCAGGAGCAAGACCCGCACCGCCACCGCCAACAAGAAGACCAAGGACGTCTGATCAGACCTGTCCCATGCTTTCGCGATCGGGCTGCGCCAGCACCACCCGATTGCGTCCTTCGGATTTGGCTTGATATAGCGCGGTGTCGGCGCACTGCACCAGGTCTTCGGCCCGTCCGCCGGCACCTTTGCTGCTGGCCACGCCTATCGATATCGTGAAAAACAAGGGCTCGCCGTCCAGCGGCACCGGTGTCGTGGCAAAGCTGGTACGCAAATGTTCCGCGCGATCCCAGGCGGCCTGCGCCGACATGCCGGGCAACAGGATCAGGAATTCTTCGCCGCCATAGCGGCAAGGCACGTCAGAGGGCCGCACCTGCGACTGCACCAGCGTCGCCAGCAGAAGACCACAAACAGAGGGCCTGCAAAGACACGGCCTGCAAAGACACGGGCTTACAAAGTCGAATACGTCGCCGCAGCCAGCAGGCGCCGGGTGTATTCCTGGCGCGGCGCGGTCAACACCTCTTCCGTGGTGCCCGCCTCCACCACCTTGCCGTCCTTCATCACCATCACCCGGTGCGCCATGGCGCGTATCACCGCCAGGTCATGGCTGATGAAGAGATAGGCCAGGCCCAGCTTCTGCTGCAAGTCGGCCAGCAGGCGCAAGACCTGCAACTGCACCGAGACGTCGAGCGCGGAAGTCGGCTCATCCAGCAGGATCAGTTCCGGCTTCAGCACCAGGGTGCGTGCAATGGCAATACGCTGGCGCTGGCCGCCGGAAAACTCATGCGGATAACGGTCCATCATGGCCGGCTCCAGCCCCACTTCCTGCAAGGCCGAGGCGACCGCATCGCGCAAGTCGGCCCGCCTCAATTGCGGCTGGTGCAGGGCCAGGCCTTCGCTGATGATCTGCTCGACGGTGCGGCGTGGCGAAAGCGAGGCGAAAGGGTCCTGGAACACCACCTGCATGCGCGAGCGCAAGGGCCGCAGTGCCTGGCTGTCGAGCTCGCTGATGGTTTGCCCGGAAAAGCTGATGCGGCCATCCACCTTGGCCGACGACAGGCGCAACATGGCCATGCCCAGGGTCGACTTGCCGGAGCCGGATTCGCCGACGATGCCCAGCGTCTCCCCCGGCTGCAGGTGCAGATCGACTTCGTCCACCGCCAGGAAATCGCGCTTCTTGAACCAGCCTTCGGGAATTTCGAAACGGCAGCGCACGCCTTCGGCCCGCAGCAGCGGCTCACCGTCAACGCCGCTGGATTGCAGCAGGTGTTCCGGATGGCTGGCCAGCAGTTTCTTGGTGTAGGCCTGGCGCGGATTGGCAAACAATTCGGCGGTGCTGGCGGTTTCCACCAGCAAGCCTTTTTCCATCACTCCCACGCGGTCGGCAAAATGGCGCACCAGGTTCAGATCATGGGTGATCATCAAGACCGCCATGTTCTCTTCGCGCTGCAACTGGTTCAGCAATTCCAGGATCTGGACCTGGATCGTGACGTCCAGCGCCGTGGTCGGTTCATCGGCAATCAAGAGTCGCGGCCGACAGGCCAGGGCCATGGCGATCATGGCGCGCTGGCGCTGGCCGCCGGAGAGTTGATGCGGATAGGCCAGGGCGCGCCGCGCCGGCTCCGGGATGCCGGTCTTGTCCAGCAGCTCCACCGCACGCAGGGCGGCCGCCTTGCCGCTCAGGCCGTCGTGCAGCATCAGCACTTCGGCAATCTGGTTGCCGATCGTGAACAGCGGATTCAGGGCCGTCATCGGCTCCTGGAAAATCATGGCCACATCGCGTCCGCGCAGGCGCCGCATGTCGGCTTCACTGCGCTGCAGGATGTCGCGGCCATCGAACAAGATCTGGCCGCTGTAGCGCGCATCCTGGTTCAGGCGCAGGATGGAAAGCGCGGTCACGGTCTTGCCCGAGCCGGACTCGCCCACCAACGCAAATTTTTCGCCGGCTTCAATGCTGAAGCCGACCTCGCTCACCACCTGGTTGGGACCGAAGGCCACGCTCAGTTCTCGCGCTTCGACCAGGCTCATATCGTCTGCCTCCGCACGTCCAGCGCATTGCGCAAGGCATCGCCGATATTGGTCAAGAGCAGCAGCGTGACCGTCAGCACGGTGAAGGTGGAGACTGCAATCCACCATGCGTCCAGGTTGTTCTTCCCCTGGGCCAGCAGCTCGCCCAGGCTGGGCGTGGGCGGCGGCACGCCCAGTCCGAGAAAGTCGAGGCTGGTCAAGGCGAGAATGGCGGCGCTCATGCGAAACGGCAGGAAGGTCACCACCGGCGTCATGCTGTTGGGCAGCACGTGGCGCCAGATGATCTGTCGGTTCGACAGGCCGAGCGCCCGCGCCGCCTGCACATATTCCAGGTTGCGGTTACGCAGGAAATCGGCACGCACGTAATCGGACAGCCCCATCCAGCCGAACAGGGACAGCAAGACCAGCAGCAAACCCAGGCTGGGTTCGAAGATGGAGGCGAAGATGATCAGCAAATACAGCTCCGGCATCGAGCCCCAGATTTCCATGAAGCGCTGGAAGAACAAATCGACGCGGCCAGCGAAATAGCCCTGCAGCGCGCCGGTCAGCAAGCCCAGCAGCACGCCGGTGATGGTCAGCGCCAGGCCGAACAGGATGGAGATGCGAAAGCCATACAGCAGGCGCGCGAACACATCGCGGCCGCGGTCGTCCGTCCCCAGCCAGTTGTCGGCGGTGGGCGGCGCCGGATTGGGCGACTTGGCGAAGTAATTCAGCGTGTCATAGCGATAGCGATTGAGCGGATAGATCGCCCAGTTGCCGGGTTGGTTGAATTGCTTTTCGATGAAAGGGTCGAGGTAATCGGCCGGGGTGTCGAACTCGCCGCCGAAAACGCGCTCGGAGTAGTCCTTCACCAGCGGGAACACCAGCTGTCCCTTGTAGTAGGCCACCAGCGGCCGGTCGTTGGAGATCACTTCCGCACCCAGCGACAGTACAAACAGGACCAGGAAGATGCACAGGCTCCAATAGCCGCGCCGGTTCTGCTTGAAGCGCAGCCAGACCCGGCGTCCGGGCGAAATCGAGGGCGCGCTCATCGGGCCAGGCTCTCGAACTGCACGCGCGGATCGGCCCACACATAGCACAAGTCGCCCAGCAGCTTGACGATCAGCCCGATCAGGGTGAACAGATAGAGCGTACCCATCACCACCGGATAGTCGCGTCGCACCACCGATTCATAGGACAGCAAACCCAGGCCGTCCAGCGAGAACAAGGTTTCGATCAGCAGCGAACCGGCGAAGAAGGCGCCGATGAAAGCCGCCGGAAAACCGGTCACCAGCGGGATCAGGGCATTGCGGAATACATGCTTGTACAAGACCGTGCGTTCGGACAATCCCTTGGCGCGCGCGGTCAACACATATTGCTTGCGTATCTCTTCCAGGAAGGTGTTCTTGGTCAGCATGGTCATGACGGCGAAGGAGCCGGCGACCGAAGCTACGACCGGCAGGGTGATGTGCCACAGGTAATCGAGGATCTTGCCGGTCCAGGACAGGCTGTCCCAGTAGTCCGAGGTCAGTCCGCGCAGCGGAAACCATTGCACGAAGCTGCCGCCGCCGAACAGCACCAGCAGCAGCCCGCCCAGCACGAAGCCGGGAATCGAATAGCCGATCAGCACCGCGATACTGGTGGCCACATCGAAGCGGCTGCCTTCACGGATGGCCTTGGCCACGCCCAGGGGAACCGAAATGAAATAGGTCAGGAAGAAGGTCCACAAGCCGATGGAAATGGAAACCGGCAGCTTGGATTTGACCAGCGACCACACATCCATGTGGTGGTAGAAGCTCTGCCCCAGGTCAAAGGTGAGAAAACCCTTCACCATCTGCCAGAAGCGCGCCAGCGGCGGCTTGTCGAAGCCATACAGGGCCTTGATCTCCTTGACCCGGTCGGCATCGATGCCCTGCCGTCCGCGATATTGCGAGGCGCCGCCGCCGCTGGCTTCGCCGCCCCCGGTCTGTGCGCCCTGCTTCAACTCCATCAAGGCCTGTTCCACCGGCCCGCCGGGAACGAACTGGATCACCGCGAAGGTGATGGCGATGACGCCAAACAGGGTTGGAATCATCAACAGGACACGCTTGGCAATATAGGCCCAGATATTCATCGCGGCTTCACCTGCCACCAGGTGGAAATGACATAGGGGTCGGCCTGATAGTACAGCGGCGCGATTTCCGGAATGCCGAAACGATTGCGGTAAGCCACCCGGTGCGTGGGCGAGTACCAGTGCGGAACCGCCAGGTACTTGTGCAGGAGCACGCGATCCAGCGCGCGCGAAGCCGACACCAGTTGCTCGCGCGTTTCCGCCGCCACCAGCGCGGCCACCAGCTTGTCGACCGCCGGGTCTTTCAGGCCCCAGACATTGCTGGAACCCTTGATGTCGGCGGCTTCGGAACTGAATACGTCGAACATTTCATTGCCGGGACTGGTGACATCCGGCAGGCGCTGGGTGGTCATGTCGAAATCGAATTCCTCCATGCGCTTTTGCACCAGCGCGTAGTCCGCCGTGCGCTGGGTCACGCGCACCCCGAGCTTTTGCAGGTTGCGCACATAGACGCTGATCACGCGCGACAGGGCCGACTGGTCGTCCAGGATCTCGAAGCCGAATTCCTCGCCCCGGGCATTGCGCAGCGCGCCGTCACGATATTCCCACCCCGCCTGGCGGAACAGTTCACGCGCCTGCAACAGATTGGCGCGCAGCGAGGACGGCGGATCGGTGGACGGCGGAATCGGCGCCGGGCCGAACACGGCCGGATCGAGCTTGTCGCGCATGGGTTCCAGCAAGGCCAGCTCGCCCGGCCCCGGCAACCCGGTGGCGGCCAGCTCGCTATTGCTGAAATAAGAGTAGATGCGCTTGTACTGGCCATAGAACAGCTGGCGGTTCATCCATTCGAAATCCATGGCCAGGGTCAGGGCGTGGCGCACGCGCTGGTCCTTGAACTGCGGCCGGCGCAAATTCATCATGAAACCCTGCATGCCGGCGCCGTTGGAATGCTTCAACTCGCGCTTGATGATTTCGCCGCTGCGGAACTTGGGACCGTTGTAGGCGCGCGCCCAGTTCTTGGCGCTGTATTCGACCACGACGTCGAATTCGCCGGCCTTGAAGGCTTCCAGCCGCGCCACGTCATCCTTGTAGAAGCGATAGACGATGCGCTCGAAATTGAACATACCGCGCCGCGACGGAATATCCGCGCCCCAGTAGGCCGGGTTGCGCTTGTAGACGATATTGCGGCCCAGGTCATAGCGTTCGATCAGGTAGGGGCCGGTGGCAATCGGCGGCGTCAGCTGGATATTGTCGAATGAGGTGCCGGCCGCCCACTTGCGGGAAAACACGGGAACCCCGCCCACGATCAGCGGCAATTCGCGGTTCAGGCGCTTGAAGTCGAAGCGCACCGTGCGCTGATCCACCACCACGCATTGCTTGACGTCGGCGAAGATCGATTTGAATTGCGGCGCGCCCTTGGCCAGCAGGGTGTCGTAGGAATATTTGACGTCGGCCGCCAGCACCGGATCGTTGTTGTTGAAGCGCGCCCTGGGATTGAGGCGGAAGGTGATCGACATGCGATCCGGCGCCAGTTGCATGTCTTCGGCCAGCAAGCCGTACATGCTGGCGATTTCATCTGAGGTGCCGGTGGTCAGGGTTTCGAACATCAAATTCGAAATGCCGGCGGCGGAAACGCCCTTGAGCGAAAACGGATTGAACTTGTCAAAGCTGGTGCGGCGATCCGGATTGGCCAAGTAGAGGTCGCCGCCCTTGGGGGCATCCGGATTGACGTAGGCGAAATGATGGAAATCGGCCGGATAGCGCGGCTCGCCATACAGGGCGAAGGCGTGCGCGGCCCAGGCGGGGATTCCGGCCAGCGCTCCGGCCAACAGCAACGCGATGGAAATCAGTCTTGCCATGCAGCCTTTCACGCCTCTTTCACGCTTGGTGGGTGGCCTAAGTGAGTGGCCGGTATTGTACCGAATGTGAACCGTAACCCCGATACTCGCTCCGCCGCAGTTGCCTGCCATTGCGGCTAACCCCTACAATCTCGCCCATTCGATACATCGGAGTCCTTCCATGGCGTTCCTTCAAGGCAAAAAAATCCTGATCACAGGCCTGCTGTCCAACCGCTCGATCGCCTACGGCATCGCCCAGGCCTGCAAGCGCGAAGGCGCCGAACTGGCTTTCACTTACGTGGGCGAGCGCTTCAAGGATCGCATCACCGACTTTGCAAAAGAGTTCGGAAGCGAGCTGGTGTTCCCTTGCGACGTCGCCAGCGATGACGAGATCAATGCCTTGTTCGCCAATCTGGGCCAATCCTGGGGCCAGCTGGATGGCCTGGTGCATTCCATCGGCTTCGCCCCGCGCGAAGCGATCCAGGGCGACTTTCTGGAGGGCCTCTCGCGCGAAGCCTTTCATACCGCCATGGATATTTCGGCCTACAGCTTCCCGGCGCTGGCCAAGGCCGCCCTGCCGCTGCTGAAGGAAGGCTCGTCCCTGCTGACCTTGACCTATCTGGGTTCGGTGCGCGCCACGCCCAACTACAACACCATGGGCCTGGCCAAGGCGGCGCTGGAAGCCAGCGTGCGCTACATGGCTGAATCGCTGGGCAAACGCGGTGTGCGGGTGAACGGCATCTCGGCCGGCCCGATCAAGACCCTGGCCGCCAGCGGCATCAAGGATTTCAGCAAGCTCCTGGGCATCGTCGCCAACGGCGCGCCGCTGCGCCGCAATGTGACGATCGAAGACGTCGGCAATACCGCGGCATTTTTGCTGTCCGACCTGGCCGCCGGCATCACTTCCGAAATCTCCTATGTCGACGGCGGTTTCTCGAACGTGATGGTGGCGCCGGAGTAAAGCGGCAGCAACAGGCTTTTGCATTTCTTGTTAAAGTTGCGCGGCCCGGCCGCCAGCGATTTGCCGTCGCTGGCGCAAGCTTCAGAGCACACCGCAAACCAACTGCACAAGGACTGCATGAAACTCTATTACTCTCCCGGCGCCTGCTCGATGGCGCCGCATATCGTCGCCACCGAAGCCGGCATCGCGCTGGAGCTGGTGAAGGTTGACATCCCCAACAAGAAAACCGCAGCCGGCGACGATTACTGGGCCGTGAATCCCAAGGGCTATGTGCCGGCGCTCGACACCGGCAACGGCGTGTTGACCGAAGTGCCGGTGATCTGCCAATACCTGGCCGACCAAAAGCCGGAATCGAAGCTGGCACCGCCCGCCGCCAGCATGGAACGCTACCGCCTGCAGGAAGCGCTCAATTTCTGCGCCACCGAAGTCCACAAACAGATCGGCGCCCTGTTCAACCCGGCCATGACGCCGGACATGAAAGCCGTGCAGAAGGGCACCATCGAACGCCGCCTGAACGCGCTGGAAAAACTTCTGCAAGGCAAGGACTACATCCTCGGCGCACAGTTCAGCGCAGCCGATGCTTACCTGTTCACCGTCCTCAACTGGACCGGCAAGCATGAAATCGATCTCGGCAAATGGCCCGCGATCAAGGCCTATTTCGCCCGCGTCGGCGCCCGCCCCAAGGTGCAGGAAGCGATGAAGGATGAAGGCTTGCTGTAAGCAGCCGCAGCCTTTACTGGCCGGGAGCTTCCGCTCCCCGCCGGCCGTGTGCCAGAGGTAACATCAAGGCGTTCGCCTGAA
>JAEVZY010000113.1 GCA_023392035.1 Pseudomonadota bacterium
GTTCGGTGGACCGCGGCTTCGTACTGTCCGATCATGCCGACTGGCCGGGCCTGATGTGGGCCATCAAGGCCACCGGCGCCGAGCGCGTGATCGTCACCCATGGCCAGGTCGGCGTCATGGTGCGCTGGTTGTGCCAGAACGGCCTGGACGCGCAAGCCTTCAGCACCGAATACGGCGACGAGGAAGACGAGCGCGCAATCCCGGCCGGCACCGGCGCGGAGCCAGTCGATGCGTGAGTTCTCGCGCCTGTATGCCGAGCTGGACGCCACCACCGCCACCCGCCGCAAGCTGCAGGCGCTGAAAGATTACTTCGCGCGCGCGGCGCCGGACGATGCCGCCTGGGCCGTGTATTTCCTGTGCGGCGGCAAGCCGCGGCAACTGGTGCCGACCAAACTCCTGCGCCAGTTCGCCATCGAGCGCGCCGCCCTGGACGACTGGCTGTTCGAGGAGTGTTATCACGCCGTGGGCGATCTGGCGGAAACCATCGCCCACGTTCTGCCGCCGCATACGCACGAGAGCGAACTCGGCCTGGCGGCCTGGATGGAAGAGCGCATCGCGCCCTTGCGCGGCGCCGCGCCGGAAGCCATACGCGAAGCCCTGTTCTCCGCCTGGGATCAACTCGATTGGCGCGGCCGTTTTTTGCTGACCAAGCTGATTTCCGGCGGCTTTCGGGTCGGCGTATCGCGCCTCTTGGTCACGCGCGCCCTGGCTGAACTGGCCGAGCTCGACAGCAAGCTGATGGCGCAACGCCTGATGGGCTGGTCCGACGGCCGCGCGCGGCCCAATGCCCACGGCTATCTGCAATTGATTGCCCCGGATGACGGGTCGTCCGGCCAGGACACCGCACGCGGCGGCCTGCCCTACCCCTTCTTCCTGGCCCATCCGCTGGCCGGCGAACCGCATGCGCTGGGCGACATCGCCGACTGGCTGGTCGAATGGAAGTACGACGGCATCCGCGCGCAACTGGTGCGGCGCAACGGCGGCGCCTGGCTGTGGTCGCGCGGCGAAGACCTGATCAGCGAGCGCTTCCCGGAAATCAGCCAATTGCCGATTCCCGAGGGCAGCGTGATCGACGGCGAAATCCTGGTCTGGCGCGAACAGCGACCGGCGCCCTTCTCGGAGCTGCAGCGCCGCATCGGCCGCAAGACGGTAAGCAGCAGGCTGCTGCAGGATTTCCCGGTGCTGCTGCTGGCCTATGACCTGCTGGAACATGAAGGGGTGGATATCCGCGGCACGCCGCAGGCGCTGCGCCGTGAACTGCTGGAACAAGTGGTGCGCAGGGTGAATGCGCCGGCGCTGCGCCTGTCGCCCCTGGTGCAAGCGAGCGACTGGAATGCGCTGGCCGTGCTGCGCGAAGAGAGCCGGGAACGGGCGGTGGAAGGCATGATGCTCAAGGGCCGCCACGGGCATTACGGCGTCGGCCGTACGCGCGACGTCGGCGTCTGGTGGAAATGGAAGATCGATCCCTATGCGGTGGATGCGGTCCTGATTTACGCCCAGCCCGGCAACGGCCGGCGCGCTTCGCTCTACACCGACTACACTTTTGGCGTGTGGGATGTGGACCGGAACGGGGAACGCAAGCTGGTGCCTTTTGCCAAAGCCTATTCCGGACTGACCGATGCCGAGATCCGCCAGGTCGATGCGGCCGTGCGCCGCAGTACCATCGAAAAGTTCGGGCCGGTACGCGTGGTGGTGCCGAGCATGGTGTTTGAAATCGGTTTTGAAGGCATTTCCACATCGCCGCGCCACAAGGCCGGGGTGGCGGTACGATTTCCGCGCATGCTGCGCTGGCGCACCGACAAGGGGCCGCAAGACGCAGATACCCTGGAATCCTTGAAGGCTTTGCTGCCATGAAAAAAAGCACTCTCAACCTGATCCTGCTGGCCGCGGCAATGCTTGCCGGCTGCGCCGAAAAGGCCCAGATGCCGGCCGAGGCCGGCATGGGCAGGCATCCGCAGATTCCGCAAGCGCGCAGCAGCATGATTCCCACCGTGAACGTGGCGCCAGCACGCGGCTGGGGGCAAGGCGCAACGCCCACGCCCGCGCCCGGCATGCAAGTGCAGGCTTTCGCCATGGGTCTGGCGCATCCGCGCAGCCTGCTGGTCTTGCCCAATGGCGATGTGCTGGTGGCCGAAACCGATGCCCCGGAAAGAGCGGAAAAGAACAAGGGATTGCGCAACTGGTTCGAGCGCCGCGTGATGCAAAAAGCCGGCTCGCACCGCCCGAGCCCGAACCGTATCGTGCTCTTGCGCGATGCCGATGGCGACGGGGTGGCCGAAACCCGATCGGTGTTCCTGAGCGACTTGAATTCGCCCTTCGGCATGGCGCTGATCGGCAATCAGCTTTATATCGCCAACACCGATGCGATTGTGCGCGTGAGCTGGAAGAGCGGCCAACTGCAGGCCAGCGAACAGCCGGTGAAAGTGGCTCCGCTGCCGGCCGGCGACATCAACCACCATTGGACCAAGGACCTGGTGGCCAGCCCGGACGGCAAACACCTGTATGTCTCGGTC
The DNA here is from genome assembly GCA_023392035.1 of Pseudomonadota bacterium. Classification (GTDB taxonomy): domain Bacteria; phylum Pseudomonadota; class Gammaproteobacteria; order Burkholderiales; family Burkholderiaceae_D; genus Lacisediminimonas. The sequence goes on from JAEVZY010000113.1 coordinate 2,514, forward strand.
GGCTCCAACAGCAATGTGGCGGAACAGGGCCTGGCGGCTGAAGAGGGGCGTGCCGCCATCCTGGAAGTGAATCCCGCCACCGGCTCCAGCCGCATTTTTGCTTCCGGCCTGCGCAATGCAAACGGTCTGGCCTGGAACCCGGAGACCGGGCAGCTGTGGGCCGCGGTCAACGAGCGCGACGAATTGGGCAGCGACCTGGTGCCGGACTACATCACCTCGGTGCGCGACGGCGGCTTCTATGGCTGGCCCTGGAGCTATTACGGCCCGCATGTCGACAAGCGGGTGCAACCGCCGCGCCCGGACATGGTGGAACAAGCCCTGGTGCCCGATTACGCCGTCGGCGCCCATGTGGCGGCCCTTGGCATGGTCTTCAATACCGGCCGCCTGTTTCCGGCGTCCATGCGCAACGGCGCCTTTGTCAGCGAGCATGGCTCCTGGAACCGCGATCCCAAGAGCGGCTACAAGGTGGTGTTCGTGCGCTTTCGCGAAGGCCGTCCGCGCGGACTTCCGCACGAGGTGCTGGGCGGCTTCCTGGATGCCGAAGAGAACGCCCAGGGCCGTCCGGTGGGATTGGCGCTGGACAAGCAAGGCGCCTTGCTGGTGGCCGATGACGTCGGCGGCGCGGTGTGGCGCGTGACGCCAAAGTGAAGAAGCGGCCCGGGCGCCTCAATCAGACTTCAGGCAATGCGGTTGAACCACAGCATCGACAACATGGCCGAGACGATGGCCAGCAGCGCCGCCAGTGCCGCAAAGATGGCCGTGACCTCGGTGGTTTTTTTCTCCAGCACCAGGCGTGAATTGAGGGTCTTGTAAACCTTGGTCAGGTCCGGCGCATTGCCGGCGTAAAAGTATTCGGCATTGGTGACGCTGGCGATCTGCTTCAGGGCATCTTCATCCAGCCGCACCCGCATCGACCAGCCCTCGGCGCCGATGATTTCACCCTGGGGCGTGCCCACGCCCACCGTGAACACGCGCACGCCGCGCTCGGCCGCCATCTTGGCCGCTTCCACCGGTTCCGGCCCGGTGGTGGTCTGGCCATCCGTCAACAGAATGATGGCGGCGGATTTGTAGGAGCCGGGCGCGACCGGCGCCGCGCTGGCGTCTTTCCTGGGCGGCTGGTCCAGCGGCGTGCCGCGCAAGGCATCGCGCGCATTGGCATTGATGCGCGGGTTGGAAGAGTTCAGGTCGAATTCGATATCCGGAAAAATCACCTTCAGCGAAACCAGGATGCCGCTGCCCACCGCCGTGCCGCGTTGCAGCTCGAAGCGGTTGATGGCAGCCAGCGTGTCTTCATGCGAAATGGTGGGCTGCTGCACCACCGCCGCCGTGCCGGCGAAAGACACGACCGCGATGCGGGTACTCATCGGCGTATCTTCCACAAAGCTTTTGGCCGCCGCCTGCGCCGCCGCCAGCCGGGTCGGCTCGACGTCGGCGGCTTTCATGCTGCCCGAGACGTCGATTGCCAGCACGATCAATTCGTGCTGCGAGGGCAAGGTGACCAATGCCGCCGGCCGCGCCACCGCCACCAGCATGGCGGTGATCGCCAGCAGGAACAGGAAGGGCGGCAGATGGCGCCGCCAGCGGCTGCCCTGCCCGACCGCCTCGCGCACCACCGACAGGCTGGCATAGCGCAAGGCCATCTTCTTGCGCCGGATCTGCATCCAGACGTAGGCCGCCACCAGCAGCGGCAGCAAGAGCAGGAGCAACAGCATTTCCGGCCAAAGGAAAGTCACGTCAATGCTCCCGGTGCATGGGCATGGCGCTGCCGCCCGACAAGGCGCTGCGGGCGCGGCGCAAGTCGATGAAGCGTTGCAATGCGTCCATCACATCGTCGTCGGTGGCCAGCTCCAGCGCGTCGACGCCGGCCTCGGACAAGGCCAGGCGCAAGGCCGCTTCCCGATAGCGGGCGGCGGCCGAAAAGCGCTTGCGGAAACTGCCGTCATGGGTATCGACCAGCATCTGCTCGCCGGTCTCCGAATCCTGCACCACCACCAGGCCGAGATCGGGCATCTCCATTTCCATCTGGTCGAACAGGCGCACCGCCACCACTTCATGTCTTTGCGCCAATTGCATGAGCGCCTTGTTCCAGCCCGGCTTGCTGATGAAGTCCGACACCACGAACACCATGGAGCGCCGCCCCATCAGCGGCTGGGCGCGCTCCAGGAACTGACGCAGATTGGTGGTCTCGCCCGTCGGCGGTTGCGGCCTTTCCATCATCCGGTGCAGCAGATGCAGCACCTGGCGCCGGCCATTGCGCGCCGCGATCACGGTATCGATGCGGCTGCCATAGAACAGCGCGCCGACCCGGTTGCCATGCTGGCTCAGGAGGCGTGCCAGCACTGCCACCAGCTCCAGCGCCACCATGCGCTTTTCGGTCTGGGTCGAGCCGAAGTCGAGCGAAGGCGACAGGTCGAGCAGAAACCAGGCCGTGATGTCGCGGTCCTCGTTGAATACCCGTACATAGGGCGTTTCCTGGCGCGCCGTGACGTTCCAGTCGATATGGCGCACGTCATCGTGCAGCTGGTATTCGCGCAGCTCCGCCAGGTCGATGCCGGCGCCGCGGAACAGGCAGCGGTAATCGCCATGCAGCAAGCCGTCCAGGCGGCGGATGACGGTCCATTCCAGGCGGCGCAACAGCGCTTCGGCGGTTTCGAAATCAGACATGGACCTGGCTGTGATGCAATCGGAAATGATTATCCAGCGGCCGCTCGGGCGCGGGCATGTGCTTCATCAGGCGCACCACCAATTGGTCGGCCGTGACGCCGTCGGACAGGGCTTCGTAGGACAACGCCAGGCGGTGGCGCAGCACATCGGGCGCGATATCGGTCAGGTCATCCGGCAGCACATAGCTGCGCCCGCGCAGGAAGGCCAGGGCGCGCGCGCCTTCCACCATCTGGATGGTGGCGCGCGGACTGGCGCCATAGTTCAGATATCTGGCCATGTTGGGCACGCCATAGCGCTCCGGATCGCGCGTGGCCGCCACCAGCCGCACCGCGTGCTGCACCAGCGAGGGATCGACAAAGCCATGCCGGCATTCGCGCTGCAGCTCGGCCAGTTGCTCGGTGGTGGTGACCGAGGCCACGATCGAGCCTTCGCCGGTGACCCGATTGACGATCACGAATTCCTCTTCCTCGCTCGGATAATCCACCAGCACCTTCATCATGAAGCGGTCGACCTGGGCTTCCGGCAAGGGATAGGTGCCTTCGGTCTCGATCGGGTTTTGGGTGGCCATCACCAGGAAAGGCCGCGGCACCGGATAAGTCTGGCCGGCAATCGTGACCTGGTATTCCTGCATCACTTCCAGCAAGGCGCTTTGCACCTTGGCCGGGGCGCGGTTGATTTCGTCGGCCAGCAGCAGATTGGTGAACACCGGCCCGAATGTCGTGGAGAAGTCGCCGGTCTTCTGGTTGTAGATGCGGGTGCCCACCAGGTCGGCCGGCACCAGGTCGGGCGTGAACTGGATGCGCCGGAACGAGCCGCGCAAGGTCTTGGCCAGGGTCTTCACGGTCAGGGTCTTGGCCAGGCCCGGCACGCCTTCCACCAGCAGATGGCCCTGGGCCAGGATCGCCACCAGTACCCGTTCCAGGAAGTGGTCTTGGCCGACCACCACCTTTTTCACCTCATACAGGATGTGCTCCATCTGCTGGGCAACGGTTTCATTGACGGGCCGGAAGTCGTTCATCGCAGGTCCTGTTCAGAAGGGAGATTCGCCGGCGGCGGAGGCCGCGTTTTCAATCGGTACCGCAAAGGCAATGCCGATGAACACGCCCTGGTCCACCGGGTTGAGGATGGCAGTGACGATGCCGACCACCGAGCCATCCATGGTCACCAGCGGTCCGCCGGAGTTGCCCGGATTGGCGGCGGCATCGAACTGGATCAGGTTGTTCAAGACCTTTTCGCCATCGGGCGACGAGTAGTCGCGGTGCAGGCCGGAGATCACGCCGGCGCTGACCGAGGGTCCGATGCCGAAGGGAAAGCCAACCGCAATCACCTTGTCGCCCAGGTTCAAGTCGCTGGTGGAGCGCAGGGTCGCCGCCGCCAGATCGTCAGGCAGAGTGCGCGCCTGCAGCACGGCCAGATCGTTTTCCGGTTGGCGCGCGGTGACGGTGGCATCCGATACCGTGCCGTCCCAGAACACCACTTGCACCCGCTCGGCGCCGGTCACCACGTGCAGATTGGTGAGGATCACGCCCTGGTCGACGATCACCACGCCGCTGCCGATGCCGGTCAATCGTTCATCCGGGTCCTGCCGGCGATGGCCGTATTGCCGCACCCGCACCACGGAACGCCGCACCGCCTCGTAAGCCTTGGCCTGTTCCGAGGGCAAGACCGTCTTGTCCAGGGTATGCAGGACGGCCTGGTCGATGTCTTTCTGGGTCAGCTTTTGCGCGCCCGCCGCCTGCCACTGCTGCCAGGCAAACATCAAGGCCAGCGACAGCATCACCGAGCCCAGCACCAGCCACAGTCTTTCGTGGCGGCCGAAGAAGCCGCGCACACGGGCGCGCCGGCTGACGCCAGTCTTGTGTTGCGCGGACTGCTGCGGCGGACCGGCTGCCGTCGGCGGCACTGCGGCGGTCCGCGCCGGATCGGGATCGGAGCGGGCCGGCCGGGTCGGCTTCGGCGAGCTGCTGTATAAGCCTGCTTTCTTCATGGGGGCTGCGGCACCTGGCCCTGACCGGGATGGTCCAAGACCGAGGGCATCATCTTTAGTGAAGACCCGCCTGCGTCGCGGCCGTTTCTGTAGCTTCATTGACGCGCCACAAACAACAAAAGTTGTTGCAATGACGCGAGCGGGCTTTATGCTTCAGCAATACCTGCGATGCCGATCCGTGTTGGACTCGACCTTCGCCGCATCTGGAAGGAAATCCCGTGGCTGAATTGAGCGCGCCGCACCGCTTGCCGGAAGAACCGCCGGAGCTGCCCGACCCGGAACCGCCGGATCATGAACCGGAAGAAGAGCCGCCCGACCGCCTGCCGGGCGAAGAGGAACCGCCGATCCGCGAACCCAACCCCGAGCGCATCCCGCCGGTCAAGGAGCCGCCGCCCCGGCGCGCCCGGGCCACTTTCCACGCCGGGCGGAGCAGCCTTCGGCGAAGCATGGGATGATGCCCGCTTCCACTCAAGCGGGATCGCCCCATGTCCAAGCATCTGAAAATCGATTTTGTCTCCGACGTTGCCTGCCCCTGGTGCGCGGTCGGCCTGTCTGCCCTGCGCGGCGCGCTGGACCAGCTGCAGGGTGAGGTCGATGCCGAACTGCATTTCCAGCCTTTCGAACTGAATCCGGACCTGGGTCCGGAAGGCGAAGACACGCTGCAACATCTGGCGCGCAAATACGGCGCCAGCCCCGAGCAGTTGCGCCAGAACCAGAAAACCATTGCCGAGCGCGGCGCGGCCGAAGGCTTTACTTTCGATCTGGATCGGCGCACGCGGGTGGTCAACACTTTCAATGCCCATCGGCTCCTGCATTGGGCCGGCCTGGAAGGCAGGCAGGAAGCCATGAAGATGGCCCTGTTCCGCGCCTACTTCACGCGCGGGCAGGATCCTTCGGATTTCGATGTGCTGGCCGCTGCAGCCAGCGAAGCGGGCCTGGACGAAGCGCGCGCCCGCGAAATCCTGGCCGGCAACGACTATGCGGATGAAGTGCGGGCAGCCGAGCAGCACTTTCTGTCCCTGGGCATCCATTCGGTGCCGGCCATCATCATCAATGACCGCCACCTGATACGCGGGGGCCAGCCGCGGGCGGTGTTCGAGGAGGCGCTGCGGGAGTTGGCGGCCCAGGTGCAGTGAAGCGATTTCAGCTTGCGTCCTTTCCTCTCGCTGGCTATCTTTGTGGACATTTGTCGAACAGGACCAGAGCACATGAAGTCTCGCAAACGTGCCATCCAAAAATATCGAGACCGCCTGTCCGCAAAGGGCAAAGCGGCCCGGGCTGGCGGGGTTCTGACGGCCTTGCGCCGATCCGCACTGATTGGCGAAAAATTGAATTTGCAGAGAGAACAGGTTCAGGGGCGCAGAGTCGAACTCTGATGCGCTACCTGCAATGCATAGTCATCACAGCCAACGAACGCGACTTTGCCGGTCTTGACTTCTTCAACCCCCTGAAACCCAAGTAGGTTTCAAGCCTGCGCCCTGCGAAAGCAATCCGGCGCGTGGTCATCCACCATGCCGATGGCCTGCATCCAGGCATACACGATGGTCGGACCGACGAACTTGAAGCCGCGCCGCTTCAAGTCTTTCGAGATGGTGGCCGAGAGCCCGGTCTTGGCGTCGCCCGCCGCGCCATTGACCAGCGTTTGTCCCTGGCTGAAGGACCAGCAGTAGTCGGCAAAGTCCTCGCCCCGGGCTTGCATCTCCAGGTAGATCTGCGCGCCGCGGATGGTGGCTTCGATCTTGGCGCGCGAGCGCACGATGCCCGGGTCGGCCATCAGGCGTTCGACATCGCGCTCGTCAAAAGCCGCCACCTTTTTCGGATTGAAGCCGGCGAAGGCTTTGCGGAATGCCTCGCGCTTGTTGAGGATGACTTGCCAGGACAAGCCGGCCTGAAAACCTTCCAGCATCAGCGTTTCCCACAGCAGGCGGGCATCATGAATGGGAACGCCCCATTCCTGATCGTGGTAGGCCTGCATGAGCGGGTTGGATTGGGCCCAGGGGCAGCGTTGGAGAGGTGACTTGTGCATGGGGATTGAAACGCCACTTGTGGGCGGAACGGACTGCATGGGACTGCGCAAAATCGATTGGAAATGAGCTCGACGGCGCAAAATCGATTATGCCTTTGCTTGAAAGATCGGCAAAGCCGGGCTTGTCATCCCTGCAGTCACCCTCTTCCACATTTCGAGTTCGACCCGGCCCGGGTTATACTCGCGTCCTCGCTGCGGGCGGGTGCGTCTTGGACCTCATTCGCCCCTTTGGCGTCGAATAATCCTCGGCACGCTGCCTTTCCCAACAACGATTTCGCCTATGTCGCGAGTCCCGCGTACGAACTTTCACAGCTCGGAACTGATTCGCTGTCTCGCTGACCTGGCCCTGCTCGACTCGGAAGATGCCGGAAAGGCATTTGCAGAACAACTCGGCCACTGGATTCACTTCACCGACGCCATCACGCTGTCGAATGTGCACCAGGGGCCCTTGCCGGCGGCTGCGCCCGGCGCGCCGCAGCCCGAAGCCGCTGCCGCCCGGGCCGAACTGAACCAGCTCAAGGCGCAGGTGACCGGCGCCATCATCAAGACCTGCAGCGCCAAACCGGGCCTGGACCCAAGCGGCCTGCCCGAACCGTTCACAGCGCCGCCCGCCAAGCTGGCCAATGCCTGGCTGCCCTATCGCCGTTTCTATGAGGCGCAGCAACGCGAGATGGATGCCCGCATCCATCCCCTGCGCGGCAAATTGCGCGCAAGCCTGGCGCGCGCCACGCCGCGCCTGCGCAAACTGGCCGAGCTTGACGCCTGTTTCGAACACATCCTGCGGTCGCGCGAACAGCTGCTGCTGGCGCGGGTGCCGCAACTGCTGGGCGCGCGTTTCGAACTGCTCTATACGCAACACCAGGACTCCGATCCCCAGGAATGGCACAAGGCCGGCGGCTGGCTGGCGCGCCTGTGCAAGGAGATGCAGACCCTGCTGCTGGCCGAAGCCGAGCTGCGCCTGCAACCCGCGCTCGGACTGCTGGAAGCCTGGAACAACGAATACCAATGAATAGACATCTGAACCGACACCTGTTTTCCGCCGCCTTCGTGGCCGGCCTGATTGGCCTGGTCTGGGTCGCCTTCGGCTTCATCGATTCCAGCCTGCTGGCGCTGGCGATGAC
>JAEVZY010000123.1 GCA_023392035.1 Pseudomonadota bacterium
TTCGACCGATCCATCGACATCCAGGTCAGCCGCCTGCGGCAGAAGCTGGGCGATGATGCGCGGGCGCCGGAAATCATCAAGACCGTGCGCAATGGCGGCTATGTGCTGGCGGTCACGGTGAACGCCGAAGGCCAGGCATGATGGCGTTTCTGCGCTCGATGGCCGGGCGCGTATTCCTGATTCTGCTGGTCGGCGTGCTGGCCGCCACCCTGCTCACCTGGTGGCTGGCCTTTGGCGAACGCCAGCGCGCCTTTGCCCAGGTGCGCGACCAGCGCCTGGCCGACCTGATCGAGCAAACCGTCAACAGCATCAACAGCCTGCCGCCCGAGGCGCGCGCCCGGCAACTGGAAAGCAACCGCCGCTTCGGACTGCGCTACGCGCTGATCCCGGCGATCGATCCGCAGGACACCCTGCATAACGCGCGCGTCCCTTTCACCCGCGTGCTGAGCGAAAAGCTGGCGCCCGAATTCCCGATCACGCCTTTGAAAGCGAACCCCGAAAGCTGTCCGCTGCCGCGCCCGCGCGTCGGCCCGGGCGCGCCGATGGGCCCCGCCGGAACCGGCATGCCCGGAATGCCGGCTGAAGCCACGCCAGGCGGCAGCACCGCGCATAGCGCAAGCGGCCAAAGCGCAGACGGCGGACGACCGACGGAATTGCCCGGCCCCTGGGCCGACGCCCCGCGTCCGCCCTGCGAAGTGGTGGCCGTGCGCCTGCGCGACAACAGCTTTTTGCGCGTAGGCGTGTTGCCGCCGCGCTCGCCGGCGCCGCCGCTGCCGCCTGAACTGCCCCTGTATATCGCCCTCTTCCTGCTTTCCATCGGCGCGCTGGTGCTGGCGGTGACGCGCATGACGGTCAAGCCGCTGCGGCACCTGGCCAAGGCCGCGCTGGCCTTGGGTGACGATGTGCATCGGCCGCCCTTGCCGCTGGCCGGCGCCAGCGAAATCCGCCAGGCCACCGCCGCTTTCAACGCCATGCAGGCGCGCATCCGCAAGCAGATCCAGCAACGCACCGAGATGCTGGCGGCCATCACCCATGACCTGCAGACGCCGCTGACCCGGCTGCGCCTGCGCCTGGAGAAGGTGGAAGATGCCGAACTGCGCGACAAACTGATTGAAGACCTGGCCAATACCCAGGCGATGGTGAAGGAGGGGCTGCTTCTGGCGCGCAGCATGGACAGCTCCGAGCCCATGCAACCGATGGACCTGGATTCCCTGCTCGACAGCGTGTGCAGCGATGCCGTGGAATTCGGCCAGGATGTGGAGCTGGCCGGGCAAAGCCGCATGACGGTACGGGCGCGCCCGATGGAAATGCGGCGCTGCCTGACCAACCTGGTGGACAACGCCGTCAAGTATGGCAATTGCGCGCGGGTGCAGGTGAGCGCGGTCAATCACAGCGCCGTGATCCGTATTTCGGACCGGGGTCCGGGCATTCCCGAAGACCAGCTGGAACGGGTGTTTGAACCCTTTTACCGGCTGGAGGCTTCACGCTCCCGCGAGACCGGCGGCACCGGATTGGGCTTGACCATCGCCCGCAACATCATCGAGCAGCATGGCGGGACGATTGCGCTGGCCAACCGCAAGGAAGGTGGGCTGGAGGTGAAGCTGAGCCTGCCGGCTTACGACGCGCGCGCCTAGGGTAAAGGCTGGCGCTCAATCCGAAACTGGCGCCGGGCCCGACGACGGCCAAGCGCCAGCCGGAAATCAGCAGTTTCCTTTTTTCGCCTGTCCCGGAGGGCAGCCGTGCGGATGGGGCTTGTTGTGCTTCCAACCGCGTTCGCGCAATTGCCAGCCATTGTCGGCGCGCACCCAGACCGGCGGTTCATACACGTACCCGACGCGGGCAATTTCCCAGTGACCGTCGACCCAGACGTGCTGGTGGCCATTCCAGCCCCAGAAGCCGGGCACCCACACCTGCCCGGCGCGCGGCGGCGGGGGCGTGATCACGCGCGGCGGCGGCGGCGGATTGCCGATCACGACATTGATGCCGACATCGACCGGCGTATAGGCCAAGGCAGGCAGGCTGCAAGCAGCCAGCAAAAGCGCAGGCAACAGGCGTTTCATGATGCGTTCTCCCCTTGATACGAAAATGCGAGTCCGACTCTAGCCGGACTCGCAGCGCAGCGACAAGCAACGAAGCACGCCGTTACAGCGGCCTTCGCCTGGCTACATGCCGCTACATGCCGACCTTACATGCCGACCGGATAACCATCCTTGCGATGGTCGGAGGCCGCGATGTAGCCGCCGTTGGAGGAACGCAGCGCCAACTGGGCACAGCCGAACTCGGTGTCGAAGCGCGGCGCCACCACCACCTTGTGGCCCATGGCGCGCAAGCCTTCCACCACATCCGGCGGGAAGTTCCACTCCACGGCCAGCGTGCTGTTGTCGTCCATCACGCGCCAGCGCGGGGCGTCGCTGGTGGCTTGCGGATTCTGCCCGAAGTCGGCGATGCGCGAGGTCACTTGCACATGGCCTTGCGCCTGCATCGAGCCGCCCATCACGCCAAAGCCCATCAGCGGCTGGCCCTTGCGGGTCAGGAATCCGGGAATGATGGTGTGGAAAGGCCGCTTGTTGGGCGCAACCTGGTTGGGATGACCTTCGCGCAAGGTAAAGCCCCAGCCGCGATTGTGCAGCGCGATGCCGGTGTCCGGCACCACCACGCCCGAGCCGAAGCCCTTGAAGTTGGACTGGATGAAGGAAATCATCATGCCGGACTCGTCGGCCGCGGTCAGATAGACCGTGCCGCCGCCATGCGGATTACCAAATTTGGGCTGCGAGGCGCGCTTGCGGTCGATGCGTTGCGCCTGGCGCTTCAGGTAGTCGCGGTCCAGCAGATGGGCGGCGGTGACGTCCTTCATGTGCTCGACGTCGGCCACGTATTCGGCCATGTCGGCGAAGGCAAGCTTCATGGCCTCGACCTGCAGGTGCGTGGCTTCCAGGCTGTCGCGGCCGCTGGCGGCGAGATCGAAATTGTCCAGCATGCCCAGCGCCATCAAGGCGCCGATGCCCTGGCCGCTGGGTCCGATTTCGTGCAGGGTCAGGTCGCGGTAATTCATGGAAATCGGCTCGACCCAGTCGCAGCTGTGCGCGGCCAGGTCTTCCTCGTCCAGCAAGCCGCCGGTATTCCTGGCGTGGCGGGCAATCGCCTGCGCCAGCTCGCCGTGATAGAAGTCGTCACCGCCGGTCTTGGCGATGCGCTCCAGGGTGCGTGCCTGTCCGGGGCAGATGAAACGTTCGCCGGGCAAGGGCGCACGGCCGCCGGGCGCGAAGGACTGCAAGAAGCCCGGCTGGGGCGAGAGCTCCTCCACCTGCTGCTGCCATTGCCGATGCACGGTGGGCGACACCAGGTAGCCTTCGCGCGCATAGCGCAGCGCCGGCTCGAACAGGTCTTCAAAAGGCAGCTTGCCGAAGCGTTCGGACAAGGCGCGCCAGGCCGAAACCGTGCCCGGCACCGTGACCGAATCCCAGCCGCGCAAAGGCATGCTTTGCCTGCCCTTGAAGTGCTCCGGCGTCCACTTGCGCGGCGCGCGGCCGGAGGCGTTCAGGCCATGCAGCTTCTTGCCGTCCCAGATGATGGCAAAGGCGTCGCCGCCAATACCGTTCATGCAGGGTTCGACCACCGCCAGGCAGATGGCGGTGGCCAGCGCCGCATCCACCGCATTGCCGCCGCGGGCGAACATCTGCAGGCCGGCCGAGGAAGCCAGAGGCTGGGAGGTGCTGACCACATTGTTGGCCAGCAGGGGAAAGCGCTGCGAGGTATAGGGATAGTCCAGCAGCGATTCGGGCGAATCCGATTGCATCATTTTCATTCGTTCAGTCCAGCTTTACTTTGGCGGTTTCAACCACTTTGGCCCAGTTACGGAAATCGGCGTCGATCATGCGTCCGAATTCTTCCGGCGAGTTGTAGTGCAATTCCACGCCCTGCGCCTGCAGCGTCTGGCGCAGGCTGTCGGACTTGACCGCGCCTTCAATCGCCTTGGCCAGTTTTTGCACCACCTCCGGCGGCGTGCCCTTGGGCGCCACCACCCCAAACAGGTTGTCGGCGGCATAGCCGCGCACGCCCGCCTCTTCCATGGTCGGCACATTGGGCAGGCTGGAAACCCGGCGGCTGGAGGATACCGCCAGCACCTTGAGCTTGCCGGCCTTGACCAGCGGCATGGAGCCGGCGACCGAATCGAACATCATGGCAGAGCTGCCCGAGACCAGTTCCGGCAAGGCTTGCGAGCTGCCCTTGTAGGGCACGTGCACGATGTCGACCCCGGTCTTGATCTTGAACAGTTCCGATTCCAGGTGCGAGAGCGTGCCCGCGCCCTGGGATGCAAAGTTGTACTTGCCCGGTGCGGCCTTCAGGAAACTCACCAGTTGCGACACCGAGTTGGCCGGCGTGGAATTGGGCACCACCAGCATATGCGGCGCGGTGCCGACACCGGCCACCGGCGTGAAGCTCTTGATCAGGTGACCGGGCTGGGGCGCATAGGCGGCGGCGGCAATGGCGGCATTGGTCACGGCCGCCATGTAGATGGTGTAGCCGTCCGGAGCCGCCTTGGCGGCCAGGTTCAGGCCGATATTGCCGCCCGCGCCGGGACGGTTTTCCACAATCACAGTCTGGCCCAGGCTTTCACTCATCTTCTGTCCGATGGCCCGCGCCAGCACGTCGGTGGCGCCGGCCGGCGGGAAGGACAGGATCATGGTGATCGG
>JAEVZY010000173.1 GCA_023392035.1 Pseudomonadota bacterium
GGCTTTCGATGCCGGCAACAGGCCGGCAAAACTTGGGTGTCTTGCGCTTGTCTCATTTCCTCCCGATGCATCCGGAGGAAAACGTGCGCCAGCAAAACAAGAACAAAGGCCCGCAGGCCAGGGCCGCCCATCCCTGGCGCAGGCGCTTCCTGTTGGCGGTAGCCGCCTTTCTCCTGCTGCTGATGGGCGGCGCCGGCTTCCTTGGCTGGCAACTGTGGCGCATCCAGCAGGACTTGCCGGATGTGAGCCGGATCGCCGAGCTGCGCGCCGAGCAACCCAGCATCGTGCTCTCGGCCGATGGCAAGCAGCTCACCCAGTTCAAGAACATGCAGCGGCAATGGGTCAAGCTGGAGCAGATTTCACCCTGGGTGGTGAAAGCCCTGCTGGCCACCGAGGATCGCCGCTTTTACCAGCACAAGGGCGTGGATTTTCGACGCACCGCCGGCGCCGCCTGGCACAGCCTGCGTGGCGATCTGCAAGGCGGGTCGACCCTGACCCAGCAACTGGCGCGCAATCTGTTTCCGGAAGAAATCGGCAAGAGCCGCAACCTGAACCGCAAGGTGAAAGAGATGCTGACGGCGCTCGCCATCGAGCGCACGCACAGCAAGAGCCAGATCCTGGAGATCTATCTCAACACCGTGCCCTTCCTCTACAACGTGTTCGGCATCGAAATGGCCGCACGCACCTATTTCAACAAGAACGCGATGGAGCTGGGTCCGCTGGAAAGCGCAACACTGGTGGGCATGCTCAAGGGCACGACCTACTACAACCCGGTGGTCAACCCGGAGCGCGCGCGCGATCGGCGCAATACCGTGTTGATGCAGTTGGCGCGCAGCGGCGAATTGCCGCTGGAAAAAGTGAGCGCCATGCGGCGCCAGCCGCTGGCGCTGCACTTCACGCGCCAGGCCGAGCCCGGCTATGAACCGGCCCTGCACTATGTGGAGTATGTGCGGCGCTGGTTGACCGATTGGGCCGAGAAGAACGATGTCGATCTCTACACCGATGGCCTGATCATCCACGCCACGCTCGACACCCGCCTGCAGGAATTCGCCAACGAGGCGGTGGAGCGGCAGACCCATGCCCTGCAGGCGATCGCCGATGTCGAATGGACGCAAAAGAACGCGCACGTGATGTCGAACTCGGCCGCCTACTACCTGAAGCGGCAGAAGGCGGTGCAGCCCTTCCAGGTGTTCTGGCAGACGCGGGAAGATCTGGTCGAAGCCTTCGTGCGTGAATCCGCGGAATATCGCAAGGCAGTGGACTCCGGCAAATCACCGCAGGCGGTCCTGGCGGCCTTGCGTGGCGATGCGCAATTCATGCAGCGCCTGCGCGAATCCAAGACCCGGCTGGAAGCCGGCATGGTGGCGATGGACCCGGCCAGCGGCGCGGTGCGGGCCTGGGTCGGCAGCCGCAACTTCATGCAGGACCAGTTCGACCACGTGGCGCAGGCGCTGCGCCAGCCGGGCTCCACCTTCAAGCCGCTGGTGTATGGCGCGGCGCTCGAGCGCGGCTTCTCGCCGACCCGGACTTACATGGACAGCCGGGTGGCGATCCGCACCGGCGAAGGCGAAAGCTGGACTCCGACCGACATGAACGCCGGCAGCGAAATGCCGATGACCATGCGCGATGGCTTGATTTATTCACGCAATACGGTGACGGCCCAGGTGATGCAGGATGTCGGCCTGCCGGGCATCGTGGCGCTGGCGCGCGCCGCCGGCATCAACCGCAGCCGCCTCGATCCGGTGCCTTCGCTGGCCTTGGGCACCAGTCCCGTGAGCCTGCTTGAGATGGTCTCCGCTTATTCCACCATTGCCGCCATCGGCCAGTTTCACGCGCCGCAGGTGGTGCAGAGCATCACCGATCGGCGCGGCAAGCTGCTGGCGCGCTTCGACTCTGCGGCGCAACCCGCGATGTCGGAGAACACCGCGCTGGAATTGATCGACATGATGCGCGGCGTGATCAACCGCGGCACCGGCACCGAGATCCGCACCCGCTTTGCCATCAATGCGGATGTGGCCGGCAAGACCGGCACCACGCAGTTCAACACCGACGGCTGGTTCATCATGGCGCATCCGGCCCTGGTGACGGGCGCCTGGGTCGGCTTCAACGATGCGCGCGTCACCATGCGCAGCAACTACTGGGGACAGGGAGGACACAATGCGCTGACCCTGGTCGGCGATTTCTACAAGACGCTGTTCAAGAACAAGAGTCTGGATCCGCGCGCGCGCTTCCCCAAACCGCAACGCGGCGAGTGGGTGGCGAGCGAACCCTGGCTTGAGCGCGGCGGCAGCGGCGGCGGCACCGAAGGTGCGCTGCTGGTGCGGCGCGAATCAGATGGCGCGGCGGTGACGGGCGACCCGGCGCCGGCGATGAATGGCAGCGGCGGCACCAAGGTCGGCGGCAATGCCGGCGGCATCACGGTGGCGGGCGGCGAGTCGGCCCGCAGCGCGGCTGAAGATGCCGTGGCAGCGGCGCGCACTGCGGCGCGCAATGCGATAGAAGCCTTGCAGTCCGCAGGAGGGCGATGAGCGTTGCGCGCATGCGTCTGCACGTACTTTCCCGAGCGCATTTTCGGCGGCAACTGAAGTAGAATCGGGCACCCTCAAATCTCCAAAAGATTCCCGTGCCCCGTCGCCGGCCTGGTTGTGAAGAAAAGCATACGCGTACTGCTGGTTGATGATCATTTGCTGTTCCGTGAAGGGCTCAAGTTCATCCTCTCCGATTGCAAGGATGTCGTGATTGCCGGCGAAGGCGGCACTGCGGCCGAGGCATTGACCCTGGCACGCGCGGTGCCCAGCGATGTGATGTTGCTGGATATCTCGATGCCGGATCGCAACGGCAATGAAATCCTGCGCCAGCTGAAGAAGGAGGCGCCGCAGATGGCGGTCCTGATTCTTTCCATGCACCGCGAAGGTTTGTACGCGGTGCGCGCCATCAAGGCCGGCGCTTGCGGGTATCTCAACAAGCAGAGCGCGCCCGATGAAGTGGTGGGCGCGCTGCGCCAGGTGGCGGCCGGGCGCAAATACATCAGCGCCGCACTGGCCCAGGAACTGGCGGACCACATCAGCGAAGACCGCCAGGCGGCGCCGCATGAGTGCCTGTCCGACCGCGAGTATCAAGTCTTGACCATGATCGCCTCGGGCAAGTCGGTGGGCGATATTGCGCTTGAGCTCAGCCTTTCAGTGAAGACGGTCAGCATGTACCGCGCGCGGCTGCTGGACAAGATGGGCCTGCGCAACAACGCGGAAATCACCCACTACGCGATCCGCAACAAGTTGATCGATTGAGCGCGGTCGATTGAGCGCGGTCGATTGAGCGCGATCGATTGAGCGTTGTCGATTCAGCGCGGTGTCAGCTTTCATGCGCCGGGTAGCGGCTCGGCTTTACCCTGGCGCCAGTTCTCATAGCCGCGCGCCCGCAATTCACAGGCCGGGCAATGCCCGCAGCCATGTCCCCAGGGATGCATCCGGCCGCGTTCGCCCAGATAGCAGGTGTGGGTGCCGCTGCGCACCAACTCCACCAGCGTGTCGCCGCCCAGCGCTTGCGCCAGCGCCCAGGTCTGCGCCTTGTCCAGCCACATCAACGGCGTTTCAATGGACAGCTCGGTGGCCATGCCCAGGCGCAGCGCCTGCTGCATGGCTTGCATGGTGTCGTTGCGGCAGTCGGGATAGCCGGAATAATCGGTCTCGCACATGCCGCCCACCAGCACATCCAGTCCGCGCCGGTAAGCCAGGGCCGCGGCCAGGGTCAGGAACAGCAGATTGCGACCGGGGACGAAGGTGTTGGGCAAGCCATTGGCCTGCATGCTGATTTCCACGTCGCGCGTGAGGGCGGTGTCGGAAACCTGTCCCAGCACCTGCAGATCGATCATGTGGTCTTGGCCCAGGCGGTCTTGCCATTGCGGTGACACATCGCGCAAGCCTTGCAGCACAGCCGGGCGCACTTCCAGCTCGATGTGGTGGCGCTGGCCATAGTCGAAGCCCACCGTTTCCACCCGTGGGTAACGCGCCAGCGCCCAGGCCACGCAGGTGGTGGAGTCCTGGCCGCCGGAAAAAAGTACGAGTGCGCCGCCTGCCGTCATTGCCGCTTGATTCCTTCTATGAACTGTTCGACGAATTCGTCGCTGTCTTCAAAACGGGTGTGCACCGGATACCATTCCTGGGCCGGCGCCAGCCAGATATCGACCCGGCGATGACGCGCGTCTTCCGGCGGCAGCCGCACCAGGTGCACGGTGTCGATTTCGCCCAGCGCGGTCTGCAGACGCTCGCGTCCTTGCACCTTGAAGGTCCAGGGATCGGCGTCGCGCTGGCCGGCCACGGTGAAGGTCCAGCTCATGCCGGGTTTGATGGCGCGTTTCTCGGCGCGCAGGATGGCGATCATCTGCCACAAGGCGCTGGCGCGATCCTGTTCGCCGCCCTGTATCTTTTGCGTGGCTTGCGAATCGCCAAAGCGGATCAGCCCGGCATCGCGCTCGAAGCGGGTGGTGGTGGCGTCCTTGCGAAAGCGCTTTTCGGTATAGGCCAGCGGCAGCAGTCCGTTCCGGTCGACGCTGCCTTCGCTGCGCTCATCCAGGATTTTTCCGACCAGCATGGCGCTGGTTTCCGCACTGATCAGATACTGGGTCTGGTCGGCTTGCCACAGCAGGCGCGAGCGGCCCGAGAGCATGATGCCGCTTTGGCGCGCGCGCACCGAGTATTCCAATTGGACCGGGGGTGGCAGCTTGACCGCGCCGCGCGCCGGGTTCGGTTGCGCGGCGCCAGGCAGCGCCAACATTGCGGCCAGCCACAATGTCGCCGCGCGCCAACAAGATGAAAAATGCTTCTGCATGGAATTGATCAATTGCCGTTCGGCGTTTGCTGTGCGTCGTTCAAGGATAGATCGAGCACGTCGCCGTTCGCTTCGGTAAAGCGCAACTTTACCGGATACCACTGCAAACCGGGCGCCAGCCAGATATCCAGCTTCTGGTCATAGGAACCGGGTCGCGGCTGGCGCAACACATGCACGGCGCGCAGGGTCTGGCCGGCGGCCTGGATCTCTTCTTCGCCCGTGACCTGCAGATGCCAGGTATCGCCGTCGCGGGTACCGGCGACGAACACGGCAAGTTCGGCGCCGGGCGCAAGCTGCGCCGCATCGCCGCGGCCCAGCGCCGCCAATTGCCAGACGATGCTGGCGCGGTCCTGCTCCATGCCGCTGCGCGCATAGCTGATGGTGGAGGCGGAAAAGCTCACCAATTGCGGATCGCGCTGGAAGTGGGTGTTGGTGGCGGACTTGCGAAAGCGTTTTTCGGTATAGAGAACCGGCGCCAGGCCTTGCGATTCGATCTGGCCGCTGCTTTGGAAAGTGAGCAGGGACATGAACAGCAGTTTGATTTCGCCTTCCACGCTATAGCTGTCTTCGTTGCGCGTGAAGCGGATGCTGCCGCTGCCCTGGTAATCGCCATCGCTGCGCTTGGCATGGACGCTGTAGTTGAGCAGGGCCGAAGGCGGCGGCAAGGCGTGTGCGGCAGGCGCCGGCTTGGCTTGCGGCGCCGGTTCCGCCGGTTCGGCTTGCTGGGCTGGCGCAGTATCGGCGGCTGGCCCGGATGTGGCGGCGATTGCGTTGGAGTCGGAAGCGGGATCCGCTGGTACCGGATCATCGCTGCTTGTGCTGGCGGCAGGCTCGGATTCGGCTACGACCTTGGGTGCGGGCGGTGGCGGCGGCACGGGACGTGCTTTGCGCACAGTGCGTGGCTTGGGCTTGGGCTTGGGCGCCGGCTTGGGTGGCGCGGCCTCAGCTGCGGGCGCCGGCTGTAGTTGAACGATAACCGGTGTTGTGGGCAGCAGCGTGGCGCGCTCCGCTTCCCCCCGCGTCACCGAACGCAGCAGCGCCAGGTGCAGCAGGATGGAAACGACAAGCGTGAGCAGCGCGACCAGTGAAAAGCGGCGCCGGCGAGCAAAGGTATGGACGGCAAGCATGGCCGCTAGTGTAGCTGCCACGGCCGACCCGCAGGCAGGGCGACGCGAAGCTTGTGACTGTCGCACCACGCGCTGATCCAGTGCACAGTGGCTGCGCTTGTCTTTCCGTCAGCGGGCATACAATGCGGCCTTTTTCGCGACCGGTTTCGGTGCTGTCTTTTTTGAATTTTTGGGTGAGGTTCCGAGTGTTGTCTTCATGCCTGGCTGTGTTGCGTTTCTGTCTGGCCCTGCTGTTGTCGCTGGCGCCGGCGCTGGCCGAAGCCGCCGCGCCGCCTATCCGCATCGGCATGATCGAAGGTTTGTCCGGCCCCTTTGCCAATGCCGGCGACTCGGTGGTACGCAATCTGCGCTACGAGATTGAGGCGATCAATGCGCGCGGCGGCGTCAAGCTGCCGGGCGGCGCGCGGCCGCTGGCCCTGGAGCTGTACGACAACAAGGGATCGGTCGAAGAATCCTTGATCGGCTTGCGCCATTTCGTCGATGCCAAAGTGCCGTTCATCGTCCAGGGCAATAGCTCGGCCGTGGCATCGGCGCTGGTGGACGCCATCAACCGCAATAACGAACGCAATCCCGGCCAGCGGGTGCTGTTCCTGAATTACGCCGCGGTCGATCCGGCCCTGACCAATGAGCGCTGCAGCTTCTGGCATTTCCGCTTTGACGCCGGGGCCGACATGCGCATGAATGCCCTGACCGAAACCATCCGCCGCGACAGCAATGCGCGCCGCGTGTATCTGATCGGACAGGACTACAGCTTCGGCCGCCAGGTGGCCAAGTTGGCACGAGCCCAGCTCGGTGCCAAGCGTCCCGACCTGCAGATCGTCGGCGACGAATTGCATCCGATCGGCAAGGTCAAGGACTTTGCGCCCTATGTGGCCAAGATCCGCGCCTCGGGCGCCGACACCGTCATCACCGGCAACTGGGGCAATGACCTGACCCTGCTGGTGAAGGCGGCACGCGAAGCGGGACTGCACCTGAAGTTCTATACCTTCTACGGCAACAGCCTGGGCGCGCCGGCGGCGCTGGGCGAAGCCGGCGTCGGCCTGGTCTACGCGGTGGCCGAGTGGCATCCGAACGTGGGCGGCGTGGAGAGCGACGCCGCCTATCTGGCTTTCCGCAAGCGTTATCCCGATCCGCATGACGACTACATGCAGCAGCGCATGCATGCCATGCTGGAAATGCTGGCGCGCGCCATCGAAAAAGCCGGCAGCGCCGAGCCGCGCGCGGTGGCGCTGGCGCTGGAGCAGGCGCGCTACCGCAATGCCTATTACGAAGCCGCGATGCGCGCGCAAGACCACCAGTTGTTGCAGCCGCTGTATGTGAGCGTCATGCGCCGCGCCGGCGAAAGCTCGGTGCGCTTCGACAATGAAGGCAGCGGTTTTGGCTTCCAGACCGTGTTGCGCCTGCCGCTGTCCGAGGCCAGCCTGCCCAGCGTTTGCCGAATGTCGCGTCCGGCTTCATAAAGCGCGCCTGGAGCCTGTCGGCGCTGCGGATTTGGCCCGGCATCTGCTAACCTGATCCAGAACGCCAGACGGGAGAGCAAGCATGTCCGATTTTTCGCAGATGCCAGGCATGGGGCCGATGAGCGATACCCTGAAATTCATGCGCGAGCTGTGGTCGGGCGTCAAGATGCCTGGCGTCAGCCTGCCCAGTCTTTCGCTGGAAGACATCGAAAAGCAGATCGCCGACCTGAAGGCGGTGGAAGGCTGGCTGGCGCTGAACATGCACATGCTCAAGGCCACCATCCAGACCCTGGAAGTGCAAAGGGCCACCCTGTCCGCGCTGGAGGCCATGGGCCAGAACGTGGGCGCATCCGTGGGACAGAGCATGGAGCAGGCAGTGGATGCGGCCATGCATGCAGCCGGCGCCATGTCGGCCGGCAGGCCGCCCATGCCGGGCGCCTCCGCGCCAGATGCTGCGGCAAGTACGACGCCCGGTGCTGCACCGGCCCAGGCCGGGCCGGGGCCAAGTCGTGGCAACGGCCATGGCGGCGCGCATGAGTCTTCGGCGCAAGACTTCAGCTTCGCCACCCCGCAAGCGGAAAAACCGGTGCCGCCGGTGGCCGAAGATGAACCGGCGGCCGAGCAAACCGCAGCGCCCCCAAGCCCTGCAGCCGGCTTGGGCGTCGCCGCGCCCTTTGTCGATCCCGCCGCCTGGTGGGGCTTGCTGCAAGACCAGTTCAAGCACGCCATGGAAACGGCGGTGACCGGCAATATCGAGCCCGCGCCGGGCGCCCAGCCAGCCGCGCCCGCCCGCTCTGGCAGAACGGCCGCCGGCAAGGCAGGCAAAAAGACTGCGGCCAAGCCGGCAGCAAAGAAATCGGCGGCCAAAAAAGCGGCAGCCAAGAAAGCACCGGCAAAGAAAGCGACTGCGAAGAAAGCGGCACACAGGAGCGGCTCCGCGAGCAAGCCGGCGGGCAAGGCGGCCAAGCGGGGCACCAGCGCGGCGCGCAAATCCTGATTTCTGCATGCGCCTGCATTGGCGCGGGGATGCATGTACGCCCGAAAGGCAAAGCTTTGTTCGATTGGCTGGCCGGTTTGCCGGGCTGACATTGGCGCTGGCCTAACAAGACTCGTTGCCGGCTTCGGGCCTTTCTAAGCTCCCTGCTTTTCAGCTCGGGAGCATCGGCTTGAAACGCGCATCGCAATGGCTGCCCGACGGCGATTTTGGCCTGTCCATGTCGGCCGCCAGCAGTTTGTGCGGTTGGAGTGAACGCACCGTGTGGCGCAAGCTCGCGGCCGGCCAATTGCAGCGTCATTCCGGGGCGCGCAAGCGTGCCGGGGTCGCCTGGTCCAGCCTGCTGCCGCATCTCAAATTCGCCTTGGACGCCGAAGCCCTGGTCCTGTTGCGCAAGGCCGATGAGGGCTGCGCCTTGTCGCAATCGGAACTGGCCCTGCACCTGCGGCATTTGCGCCTGCATGCCTGTGCGCTTCATTGGCTGGCGCTGGCGGCGCAAGCCGGACAGGCGGATGCCATGCACTGGCTGGGACGCGCTTACTTGTGCGGTGAGGGGGTCGCCGCGGATCGCAATCTGGGATTGATGTGGCTGGCGCGTTCGGCCGCCATTGGACACGCAATCTCGGATGCCTTGTTGTCGGCGTTGTCGCATCCCTTGCTGGCGAAAGTGCGCACGCTGTCAGTAGTCTCCAAGTGCTAGCGCAATTGACAGGCTTTTTTATGCGTCATCCGGCGCCCTTGTCATTTCGCTTTGGCTGACAGGAGTCCGGTCTTCGTTTTCGCATCACGCCTATCGATTATTTATCGCATGGGCATGGTCTTGCTCTCCCTGGGTTCGAAGCAATTCGCTTCTTTCATTCCCAGGAGTTCAAACCATGAAAACGAAAACACAGGGCGGCTTTACCCTGATTGAATTGATGATTGTGGTTGCGATCATCGGCATTCTGGCCGCGTTCGCCATTCCGCAGTATCAGAACTACACGATCAAGGCCAAGCTGGCCAAGGTCTCGGCTTGCTTTGCGCCGATCAAGACTGCCTTGGCGCTTGCCTACCAGGAGAAGGGCAGCTTCTCCGGCACCAAAGACGACTGGGCTTCGCTCGGCTTGGACGCCACCAATGGGCCGACCACGACGGCTGAATGCACGAAATATGGAATGGACACCGCTGGTGCCGTCACCATCACCTTGGGCAACATCGCCACCGGCATCGACACCCAAACCATGACCTTCACTCCGATAGTGAGTACCACCAGCACCAATATGCAGTTCAAGGTCAGTTCCACTTCAACCGACGCGCGGGTGACTGCATTCATCACCAACGCCAATGCCGGCATTCCCTGAGCGCTGAATAATTTTCACGCGGGGCGCAGCGCCGGTGGTCTCGGCGCTGCGGTAAAGTGTCGGGCAAAAAACTGGACGACCCACCATGCCCGACGCCATTACCTGTATCGAAGACCTGCGCATCCTCGCCAAGAAGCGGGTGCCACGCATGTTCTATGACTATGCCGATTCCGGTTCCTGGACCGAATCCACCTATCGCGCCAACACCAGCGATTTCGCGCCCATCAAGTTCCGCCAGCGGGTGGCGGTCAACATGGAAGGGCGCACTCTGCGCAGCAGCATGATCGGGCAGGAGGTGGCGATGCCGGTGGCGCTGGCGCCGACCGGGCTGACCGGCATGCAGCACGCCGATGGCGAAATCCTGGCGGCGCGCGCGGCCGAAAAATTCGGCGTGCCGTTCACGCTCTCGACCATGAGCATCTGCTCGATCGAGGACATCGCCCGCCATACCAGCGCGCCCTTCTGGTTCCAGCTGTATGTGATGCGCGACCGCGCCTTCATCAACCGCCTGATCGATCGCGCCAAGGCGGCGCGCTGCTCGGCGCTGGTGCTGACGCTGGATCTGCAGGTGCTGGGCCAGCGCCACAAGGACATCAAGAACGGGCTGTCGGCGCCGCCGCGCCTGACCCTGCCCAATATACTCAACATGGCCACCAAGCCGAGATGGTGCCTGGGCATGCTGGGCACCAGCCGCCGCCACTTCGGCAATATCGTCGGCCATGCGGAAAGCGTGACCGACATGTCTTCGCTGTCGTCGTGGACCGCGCAGCAATTCGATCCCGCCCTGTCCTGGGACGATGTGCAATGGATACGCGATCGCTGGGGCGGCAAGCTGATCCTGAAGGGCATCATCGATCCGGAAGACGCCATGCTGGCGGCCAGGACCGGCGCCGACGCCATCATCGTTTCCAACCATGGCGGACGGCAGCTGGATGGCGCGCAAACCTCGATCCAGGCCCTGCCCGCCATCATGCAAGCGGTAGGCAATCAAATCGAAGTGCATCTGGACAGCGGCATCCGCAGCGGCCAGGACGTGTTGAAGGCCCTGGCGCTGGGCGCGCGCGGCACCTACATCGGCCGCGCCTTCCTGTATGGATTGGGTGCGCTGGGCGAAGCGGGCGTCACGCGGGCGCTGGAAATCATCCGCAACGAGCTCGATATTTCCATGGCCTTTTGCGGCCGCACCGACATCAAGACGGTCGACAGCAGCATTCTTTTGCCCGGCACTTACTGAGACGTCTTTGGCGGCTACTGAGCGCGCGGGCCGGCATTGGCCTGCAGCGCTTTCTCGATGGCGGCGTTCAGTTCACGGTCTTCCGGCTTGACCTTGCTCGGCCAGTTGGCCAGCAGGCGGCCGTCGCGGCCGATCAGGTATTTGTGGAAATTCCAGGCTGGAGCGCTGCCGCCGGCGCGCTGCAAGGCCTGATACAGCGGATTGGCCTCGGCGCCTTTCACGTGGCTCTTGGCGAACATCGGAAATTTCACGCCATAGGTGTTGAAGCAGAAATCGGCGATCTGCTTGCTGTCGCCCGGCTCCTGTTCAAAATCATTGGATGGAAAGCCCAGCACCACCAGGCCGCGATCGCGGTAGCGTGCATACAACTTCTCCAGTCCCTCGTATTGATAGGTGTAGCCGCAATAGCTGGCGGTATTGACCACCAGCGCCACCCGCCCGGAATATTGGCAAAGATTCTGTGGCGCGTCGTCCTGCAGGCGCTTGAACTGGAAGTTGTACAAGCCGCCACAGGCGGCCGTTGCAGCCGGCGTGGCCGCGCTCTGGGCTTGTGCCTGTGCCGGGCCATGAATCAAGGCGCCAAAGAGCGCCAGAAGGAATAAAACCAGCTGAAAACGGGTGCGAATGGGCAGGCAGGTGGCCATGGAAATCTCCTGGTCCGGATTGTCATGAATTGGTTACAACATTCTGGCAGCTTTGCGAATATCGGTGCCCGGTCACAGAACACTTCTTTTCCAAGACGAAATTCTTGGTAAAATCATGGGCTTACCTCACTTTGTTGGATTGCTGCGCATGCTGTATCCGGAACTTTTCAAATCGCTCGAGCAAGTTCGTTGGAACATGGAGAAGGATATTCCATGGGACCAGTTCGATGCATCCCTGCTCACCGAAGAGCAGGCCCGAACCATCAAGATGAACGCGATCACCGAGTGGTCCGCCCTGCCGGCAACGGAAATGTTCCTGCGCGATAACCGCGGCGACAGCGACTTCTGCGCCTTCATGTCGGTTTGGTTCTTTGAAGAGCAAAAGCATTCGCTGGTTCTGATGGAATACCTGCGCCGCTTCCGCCCCGATCTGCTGCCGACCGAAGCCGAGCTGCACAATGTGCGCTTCGAATTCGATCCGGCGCCCGCGTTGGAAACCCTGATGCTGCATTTCTGCGGCGAGATACGCCTGAACCACTGGTATCGCTGCGCCGCCGATTGGCATACCGAGCCGGTCATCAAGCAGATCTACAAGATCATCAGCCAGGACGAAGCCCGCCACGGCGGCGCCTATCTGCGCTACATGAAGAAAGCCCTGAACGAGGCGGGCGATGCGGCGCGCGCGGCCTTCTCCAAGATCGGCGTGCTGATGGCTTCGGCCCGGCGCACGGAAAAGCCCCTGCATCCGACCAATCTGCACGTGAACCAGGCGCTGTTCCCGAATGACACGGTGCAAAGCCGCCTGCCCGATCCGGACTGGCTGGAAGCCTGGCTGGACACGCAGATCAAGTTCGATTCCACCTGGGAAAAGAAAGTGGTGGACCGCATCCTGCACAATCTTTCCCTGCTGTTCGACAAGACCTTCACTTCGGTGCAGGACTTGAATCGCTACCGCAAGGAAGTATCCGCCCGCCTGGCGGCTCCCGCTGCCCGGGCGGCCTGAAGACCCCTCAAACCAGCCGCGCCCGCGCGGCTTTTTTCATGGCTGATTTCGAAAGCAAGCTGTGTACGCCCGAACAATTGGCCAGCCGCGTGGCGGCGCTGCCCAAGCCGGTGGTGTTGACCAATGGCGTGTTCGATATCCTGCATCGCGGACATGTGACCTATCTGGCGCAGGCGCGCGCCCTGGGTGCTTCGCTGGTGGTGGCGGTGAATACCGATGAATCGGTCAAGCGTCTGGGCAAGGGCGACGATCGCCCGCTCAACGCTTGTGAAGACCGGATGGCGGTGCTGGCCGCGCTGGAATCGGTGTCGCTGGTGGTGCCGTTTGCCGAAGACACAGCCCTGCAAACCGTGTTGCTGGCGCGTCCCGAGATCTACGCCAAGGGTGGCGATTACGACATGAATGCCATTCCCGAAGGGCAGGCGGTACAAGCCTATGGTGGTCGGGTAGCGGCCATCCCTTTCGAGCATGACCGCTCCACCACCAAGCTGCTGAAGAAGGTGCGCGCCGGCGCCTGAGGCCGGCCGGGCTCAGTGCCCGCTCAGTGCTTGTGTTGCTCAGTGCTTGTGTTGCTCGGCGCTTGCGCCCTTGGGCTGGGACTCGACGTTCACCGTCACCTGTACCTGGCCGGCTTTCTCGAACACCAACTGCATCGGGAATTTGTCGCCCGCCTTCAAGGGCTGCTTCAGGCCGATCAACATCATGTGGTAGCCATCGCCCGGGGTCAGCGCCACTTTCGCGCCGGGTGCGATTTCCAGTTTCGGCACTTCGCGCATGCGCATGGTGGTGCCTTCCATTTTCATGCTGTGGATTTGCACTTCGGATGCAATCGGCGAGCTGGCGCGCACCAGGGTGTCGGCATTCTTGCCGCGATTTTCAATGGAAAGGTAGGCGGCGCCGGTCGGCTGCTGCGCCACCGTGGGCCGGGCCCAGGGATGGGCGATGTGCATATCCCCCACATCGAATGAGTGCGCCTGTGCATGCATGCTGGCGCCCAGGGACAGGGCAAGGATTGCGGCGGGCAAAAGACGTGCAAACAACATGATGATGATCCGCTTTGGGTTGACGAAGCGCTCATTATAGGCCGGCCCGCCATGCCGGCTCGGCGCCTCAGGCGCCGCCGGCAAAGCCTAGCTGGCGCCAGGCTTCATATACCACCACCGCCACCGTGTAGGACAGGTTCAGGCTGCGATTGTCGGGGCGCATCGGCAGGCGGATGCGTTGGGCGGCGGGGAAGCTGTCGCGAAATTGCGGCGCCAGTCCGCGCGTTTCCGAACCGAAAACGAAAACGTCGCCCGGCTGGAAGCGCACTTGCGCAAAGGGCTGCGAGCCATGGGTGGTCATGGCGAAGATGCGGCTTGGGTCGGGATGCTCTGCAGCGAGGAAAGCCTGCCAGTCGGGGTGCACCTGCATGCGTGTGAACTCGTGGTAATCGAGCCCGGCGCGGCGCATGCGGGCGTCGTCCAGCACAAAGCCCAGCGGTTCGATCAAATGCAGGGCGGCGCCAGTGTTGGCGCACAGCCGGATCACATTGCCGGTGTTGGGTGGGATTTCCGGTTCTACCAATACGACATGAAACAAGGTGCTTTCCTCGGCAAATTCTTTATGGCGTGCGCGCGAACACCAGGTTGGTGACCCGCGCCGCGCCATGGCGCTTGAGCAATGCAGCCAACTCCTGCAGGGTGGCGCCGGTGGTCATGACATCGTCCACCACGCCTATGTGCAAATCCTGCACCGTATGAGCGGGCGTGAGCGCAAAGGCGCCGCGCACATTGGCCTGCCTCTCCTGCGCCGACAACCGGGCCTGCGCTCCGGTTTCGCGCCAGCGCGTGAGCAGGCGCGGCGCCAGCGGTATCGACCACAGGCCGGCCAGCACGCGCGCAATTTCCAGCGCCTGGTTGCAGCCGCGCTGCGCCAGGCGGGCCGCCGCCAGGGGCACCGGGCACAAGAGATCCGGCACATCCTGCGCCATGGCGCGTTTGGCAATGGCGCGCGCGAACATGGGCGCGATATCCAGTTCGCCGCTGTACTTCAGGCGCGCCACCAGCTGGTCGAGCGGCGGCGCGTAGTCGCAAGCCACCACGCTGCGATCGAAATCCCGCGCATGGGTCAGGCATTCGCCACAACGCTCGCCGCCGGCAAGCTTCAGGCCGCATTGCAGGCAGCGCGTTGGCTTGCCTGCAAACACTTGCGCGCTGCAGCCGGGACAGGGCGACTCGCGGCAAGCCATGCCGCAAAAATGGCAGCTTGCCGGCAGCAGGCGATCGAGCAGCGTGGCAATCAGCGTGGCGCCCTCCGGACGTGTAAACTCCGGTCGCATTATCGCATCGACTTCGTACCCCGCATCTTGAATTCCGAACAGGCATCTTCCGGCAGCGCGCCGATTTCCCTTTCCCGTGTTCGATCGCTGTTTGGCGATCCGGCCAGGGTGGCGGGCTCGGATTTCTTGCGGCGCGAAGTGGCCGCGCGCATGTTCGAGCGCCTGGAATTGATCAAGCTCTCCCCGCAGCGGGTACTGGACGCCGGCTGCGGCGAAGGCGCCGACCTGCCGGTACTGCAACAGCGCTTTCAAGAGGCGCAACTGTTCGGCCTGGATGCCTCGCCAGCCATGCTGGCCC
Source organism: Pseudomonadota bacterium (assembly GCA_023392035.1). GTDB lineage: Bacteria > Pseudomonadota > Gammaproteobacteria > Burkholderiales > Burkholderiaceae_D > Lacisediminimonas. The sequence goes on from JAEVZY010000173.1 coordinate 15,248, forward strand.
AGGCCCAGTTCCGCCAAAGCAGCGCCTCCTCGTCCATGAGCCGCCTGTTTTCGCGCCTGCTTGGCAAGGGCAGCGCCCAGGCCCGGCCCGGCACGCCGGAACTGGTGTGCGCCGATTTCGCCCGGCTGCCGTTTGCCGGCGCCAGCCTGGGGTTGGTCTGGTCCAATCTGGCCCTGCATTGGCATCCGCATCCCGATCAGGTGTTTGAAGAATGGAAGCGGGTGCTGCAAACCGATGGCCTGCTGATGTTTTCCTGCTTCGGGCCGGATACCTTGCGCCAGTTGCGCGCGGTGCAGGATGCGGCCAGCGGCTTGCCGCAAGTGCTGCCTTTCGTCGACATGCACGACCTGGGCGACATGCTGGTGCATGCCGGCTTCGCCACGCCGGTGATGGACATGGAAATGCTGACGCTTACCTATGAAACGCCCGAAGCCCTGGTGGCCGATGTGCGCGCGCTGGGCGGCAATCCGATGACGACCCGCCGGCCGGGCCTGAGCTCGCCCAGCGCCCGCGCCCGCGTGCTGAAGAGCCTGGAAGGCATGCGCAACGCTGAAGGGCGCTTGGAGTTGTCAATCGAACTCGTATATGGACATGCGTTCAAGCCTTTGCCCAGGACTACTTCAAGCGGCGAAGCGATCGTCCGCTTCGCGCCACGCAAAGCCTAGCTTGCAGCGCGCTGTAGTGCGCCTTGCACTGCAAGAAAGCCTCTCCTTGATTCAATCTTTGCATCAGCCTTATACTTTGCCGTTAAATTGACTCAGGTCAAGGAATTCCAGGTTCGTCGCCCCTCCTCATATCAAGGGGATCAGGCACACTGGCTGGTCGTCGTGGATCGCAACAAGCTTCCAGACAATGACCAATGCAACACTCGAAATATCGGGATCTGCGAAAGCGGGTCCGGCAAGTTTCCGGGTCCTTCCTCCTGCCATGAGCCAGTCCCATGCAGGCGCGTGACTGGGTGCTCAAGCGTAATTGCTCGATCACGCCCCGGCAACTGGGGCAGGCGTATCTGGCAATCTGCCTGTCTTCCGGAGTGATTGCACTGGTCTGGGCCCTGCACGGCGCCTGGTATGTGCTGGCCTATGCGGTGCTGGAACTGGCTGCCGTGGGCCTGGCCTTCCTGCTGTACGGAAGGCATGCGGCGGACCGGGAACGAATCGTATTGAATGAAGGAGTATTGCAAGTAGAAGTGGTGGAGGCGGAGCGGGTTCGTCGCGTCAGCCTGGATGCGCAGCGTGCAAGGGTGGAGACTCCCGAACGCGGGGCGCTGGTGACGATTCGCGCCGTAGGTACGACGGTTGAAGTTGGACGTTTTGTGCCGGAGGAACAACGCCGGCAGTTTGCACGCGAGCTGAGCCTGGCGTTGCGCGGGAACGGGCCAGCCGCCGAAGGATGACAAGAAACTCACTTAGGGGATTTGAGGAAGACATGAAACACGCGAAGCGGCTTCACGCGTTGATGTTGGCAGCGGCCTTGCTGGCAACCGGCCTGCCGGCAGCGGCCGTCAACGACAGTCAGGGCGGTCCGGCAGTACTCCAGATGAATTTCCAGCCCCCGGTCACGCAGATAGCGTCCGAGATCTTTCAGCTTCACCACCTGATGATGGGCATCTGCGTTGCCATCTTCATCGGCGTCTTCGGAGTGATGTTCTACTCCATCCTCAAGCACCGCAAATCCCTTGGCCACAAGGCCGCCACCTTCCATGAAAGCACCACGGTCGAGATCGCCTGGACCATCGTGCCTTTCATCATCATCATCCTGATGGCCCTGCCCGCCACCAAGACCGTGGTGGCCATGAAAGACACTTCCAACTCCGACCTGACCATCAAGGCCACCGGCATGCAGTGGAAGTGGGGCTATGACTACCTCAAGGGCGAAGGCCAGGGCATCAACTTCCTGTCCAACCTCTCCACGCCGCGCGCCCAGATCGAAAACAAGGAAGCCAAGGGCGACAATTACCTGATCGAAGTGGACAACCCGCTGGTGGTGCCGGTCAATCGCAAGGTGCGCATCGTGACCACCGCCAACGACGTCATCCACTCCTGGACCGTGCCGGCCTTCGGCGTCAAGCAGGATGCCATTCCGGGCTTCGTGCGCGACGCCTGGTTCAAGGCCGACAAGGTCGGCACCTACCGCGGCAACTGCGTTGAGCTGTGCGGCAAGGACCACGCCTTCATGCCGATCGTGGTCAATGTGGTTTCGGACGAAGACTACAAGAAATGGGTGGCCGGCAAGCAGAAGGAAATGGCCGCTGCCGCCGACGATCCCAACAAGACCTGGACCGTGGCCGAGCTGGTCCAGCGCGGCGAAAAAGTTTATGCCGCCAACTGCGTGGCCTGCCACCAGGCCAACGGCAAGGGCGTGCCCGGCGCTTTCCCGGCCCTGGACGGTGACCCGGTTGTCCTCGGTCCCAAGGATGGCCAGCTGAAAGTGGTGCTCAATGGCCGCAATGCGATGCCGGCATGGAAAGGGGTGCTGTCCGACACCGACCTCGCCGCCGTCATTACCTATACCCGCAATACCTGGTCGAACAAGGCCCAGGAGAACCTCGTCCAGCCCGCCGAAGTCGTGGCTGCGAAGAAGTAATCGAATCCAGGAGCGAAGCAGATGAGCACCACTGTAGTTGATCACTCGCACGATCATTCGCACGACCACGCCCACGACCATCCGCATGGCTGGCGGCGTTGGCTGTATGCCACCAACCACAAGGACATCGGTACCTTGTACCTGTGGTTCTCCTTCATCATGCTCATGAGCGGCGGTGTGCTGGCCCTGGGCATCCGCGCCGAGCTGTTCCAGCCCGGCCTGCAGCTGGTGAACCCCGAGCTG
>JAEVZY010000206.1 GCA_023392035.1 Pseudomonadota bacterium
GTTTTCCGCGCATGGTGCGCGACCTGGCCGGCAAGCTGGGCAAGAAAGTCGACTTCGTCACCCATGGCGCGGCCACCGAGCTGGACAAGGGCCTGATCGAACGCATCATCGATCCGCTCAATCACCTGGTGCGCAACAGCGTCGACCACGGCCTGGAAACGCCGCAAGCGCGACTGGCCGCCGGCAAGCCCGAAACCGGCACGCTGACCCTGTCGGCCGCGCACCAGAGCGGCAATATCGTGATCGAAGTCAGCGACGACGGTGCCGGCCTGTCGCGCGAACGCATCCTGAAAAAAGCGCGTGAACAAGACATGCCGGTGTCCGACAGCATGCCCGATGAAGAAGTCTGGAAACTGATCTTCGCGCCCGGCTTCTCGACCGCCGAAGTGGTGACCGATGTCTCCGGCCGCGGCGTCGGCATGGACGTGGTCCGGCGCAACATCAGCAACATGGGCGGCTTCATCGACATCCGCTCGGTCAAGGGCACCGGCACCACCATTTCGATCTCGCTGCCGCTGACGCTGGCGATCCTGGACGGCATGTCGATCCGGGTCGGCGACGAAATCTACATCCTGCCGCTGTCCTGCGTGATCGAATCGCTGCAACCGCAGCCGGACCAGGTCAAGCACGTGGCGGGTGAGGGCACGCTGATCAAGGTGCGCGGAGATTATCTGCCCCTGATCCCGCTGCATGCCCTGTTCAACGTCACGCCGCGCTGCGCCGACCCCTGCCAGGGCATCGTCATCATCCTGGAATCGGACGGTCGGCGGGCGGCGCTGTTCATCGATGAATTGATGGGCCAGCAGCAGGTGGTGGTGAAGAACCTGGAATCCAACTACCGCAAGGTGGCCGGAATTTCCGGCGCCACCATCCTCGGCGATGGCGGCGTTTCCCTGATCCTGGACGTGGCGGCGCTGCTGCGTTCCAGCAAGCAGATTTCCATGCAGATGGCTTGAAGACCATCACATCAAGAAAAGCCTCACCAAGAGGTTCTGGTATTCCTTCCCGCACAGGATTAGAGAACAGGAGACAGGATTGCTATGAACAACATGAAGATCGGGGCCCGTCTGGCGGCGGGATTTTCGGTGGTCTTGCTGCTGATGCTGGTCACCGCCGCGATTGGCGTGTGGCGTATGCAGCAAGGCGCCAGCGCCACCGAGTACATCGTGCGCAATGCCTTGGCCAAGGAAAGGATTGCCGCCGCCTGGTTGAACGAAACCTCCAATAACGCCGTCCGCACGCTTGCCCTGACCAAGCTGAGCGCGGCCGATGACCAAGGCCAGATGAAGGCCGAGATCAAGGCCGGCAGCGCGCGCATCTCGGCGCTGCAGAAGCAGTTGGAAGCCAACCCAAGCGAGGAAGAAAAAGTGCTGTTCGCGCAAGTGGCCGGGCTGCGCGCCGACTATCTCGCCGCACGCGAGGAGGTGGCGCGGCTGGAAGCGGCCGGCCAGTCCGCGCAGGCGGCGCAGACGGTCAGTACCCGGATGCGGCCGGCCATGGATGCGTATGTCGCCAGCATACGATCGGTGCTGGACCATGAAAAATCCATGATCGACAGCCGCGCTTCGACCCTGCTCGCGGCCCAGGAAAGCGGCCGCCAATCCTTGATCGGCATCACCGCCCTGGCCTTGCTGCTGGGCGGCGTGCTTTCGGTGTGGCTCACGCGCGGCATCGTGCGTCCGCTGGGGCAGGCGGTCGGCCTGGCGCAGCAGGTGGCCGGCGGCGATCTCACGGCGCGCATCGCCGCGCAGTCGCGCGACGAGACCGGCGCCCTGCTCAAGGCCTTGCATGAAATGAGCCTGCGCCTGCAAAGCACGGTGGCCCAGGCCAAGTCGGGCGCCGAGACAATCTCGATTTCCGCCCGCGAAATCGCCTGCGGCAACATGGATCTGTCTTCGCGCACCGAACAGCAGGCGGCTTCGCTGGAAGAAACCGCGTCGTCCATGGAGCAACTGGCGGCCACGGTGAAGCACAACGCCGACAATGCGCGCCAGGCCAATCAGCTGGCAGCCGACACCACGCAAGCGGCGCGGCGCGGCGGCGATGTGGTGGCGCGCGTGATCGACACCATGGGCGCCATCGACGCCTCCTCGAAGAAGATCGCCGACATCATTGGCGTCATCGACGGCATCGCTTTCCAGACCAATATCTTGGCACTCAACGCGGCGGTGGAAGCGGCGCGTGCCGGTGAGCAGGGCCGCGGTTTCGCGGTGGTGGCCACCGAGGTGCGCAACCTGGCGCAACGCAGCGCCACCGCCGCCCGCGAAATCAAGGCCTTGATCGGCGACTCCACCAGCCGCGTGGATGAAGGCAACCGCCTGGTGGGCGAAGCCGGCAGCGCGATTGGCGACGTGGTGCAAAGCGTGCAGCGCCTGGCCGACCTGATGGCTGAAATCAGCGACGCCAGCGAAGAACAAAGCACCGGCATCCACCAGGTCAATCAGGCCGTGGTGCAGATGGACCAGGTGACGCAGCAAAACGCGGCGCTGGTGGAACAGGCCGCTGCCGCTGCCGAATCGATGCAGGAACAGGCGGCGCGGCTGGCGCAGTTGGTGCAGGTGTTCAAGGTCGATGCCCAGGCTTCGGCCGCGGCCGCCGGCCCGGGCGCAGCACCCAAGGC
>JAEVZY010000257.1 GCA_023392035.1 Pseudomonadota bacterium
GGTGGCCGACCTGGCACCGCCGGCGATTCGTGGCGCCGCCTACGGCTTGCGCCAGACCCTGGACACGGTAGGCGCCTTTCTCGGCCCGCTGCTGGCGGCCGGACTCATGCTCCTGTGGGCCAACGATTTTCGCGCCGTGTTCTGGGTGGCCGTGATACCGGGCGCCATGGCGGTGATTCTGCTCTGGGCCGGCATTCATGAACCCGCTACGGACCACCCGCGCCGCCGCCGCAATCCCATCAGTCGCGCCAGCCTGGCCCGCTTGCCGGCAAATTACTGGTGGGTGGTGGCAGTGGGCGCCGTATTTGCCCTGGCGCGTTTTTCGGAAGCCTTCCTGGTGCTCAAGGCCCAGGCTTCCGGCATTGCGCTGGCTCTGGTGCCGCTGGTGATGGTAGCGATGAACCTGGTGTATTCGGCCACAGCCTGGCCTTTCGGCGCGCTGTCGGACCGCGTGTCGCATCGCAAGCTGCTGGCCGGCGGCCTGCTGGTGCTGGTGGCGGCCGATCTGGTCCTGGCCGTCTCCAGCCATTGGTCGGGCATGCTGCTGGGCGTGGCCCTGTGGGGCGTGCACATGGGCATGACCCAGGGCCTGCTGGCCACCATGGTGGCCGACAGCGCGCCGATGGAGCTGCGCGGCACCGCCTTCGGCATGTTCAATCTGGTGAGCGGCGTGGCCATGCTGCTGGCCAGCGTGCTGGCGGGCCTGCTGTGGGACCGCTTCGGAGCGGGCGCCACCTTCCTGGCCGGCGCCGTCTTCTGCGTGATTACCCTGGGTGCGCTGCTGGCCTTGCCTAGCCCGCAGTCCGCAAGGCCTTCATGATCTCCGGCAGCCGGTAGGGCTTGGACAGGAAGGGATGTTCCGACGTCCATTCACGGCCCTGCAGCGCCGGGTTGGGATAGCCCGAGGTCAGCAGGATCTTGATGGCGGGCGCGATTTCGCGCGAGCGCTTGGACAATTCAATGCCGCTCATGCCGGGCATCACGACATCGGTGAACAGGACATCGATATCGGGAGTGCGCTTGAGAATATCCAGCGCATCCTCGCCATTGTTGGCGGCAAACACTTCATAGCCCATGTAGCGGAACAACTCCACCGCCATGCTGAGCACATCGGGCTGGTCATCCACCACCAGCGCCTTCTCCTTGTCCTTCTCCATCGCCGCCTTTGGCGCAGCCGCGCTAACGAGCGTTTCAGGCAGCGCCGGCAGGAACATGTTGATCGAGGTGCCGCGGCCGACGGCCGATTCGATCTGCACATCGCCGTCGGACTGCTGGATCAGGCCATACACCTGCGACAAGCCCAGGCCGGTGCCCTTGCCCACCGGCTTGGTGGTGAAGAAGGGTTCCACGGCACGTGCGACCACCTCCGGCGTCATGCCGCTGCCGTTGTCGATCACGCTCACGCGTACATACTTGCCGGCGGCCAGCTTGCCGACCTGCCCCTCTTCCAGGCAGACAATGGAAGTGGCGATGCGCAGGCGGCCGTCTTCGATCATGCCATCGCGGATCATCGCGTCCTGGGCATTGCCGACCAGATTGAGCATGGCCGCTTCGAATTGGGTGGAGTCGATCAGCACATCCGGCAGGCTTTCGGCCAGGTCGAGCTCGAAATTCACGCGCGGACCGGTGGCGCGGCGCAGCACCGCCTCGAAGGAAAGAATGACGCGGTTGACGTTGAAACGATCGCGCTTCAAGGGCTGACGCCGGGCAAAGGTCAGCAACTGCTGGGTCAGCGTAGTGGCGCGACTGGCGGCCCTTTGCATGCTCTCGAAGATCTTTTCTTCGGCCGGCGTATTGATCTTGTCGGCGAACAGTTCCAGGCCCGAGACGATGACGCCTATCAGATTGTTGAAATCATGCGCGATGCCGCCGGTGAGCTTGCCTATCGCTTCCAGCTTGTGCGCCTGGAACAAGGCTTCCTTGGCTTTTTGCAGTGCTTCGGCGGCTTCCTTGCGCTCGGTGATATCGCGCGTCACCTTGGCGAAACCGACCAGGTCGCCATTGTCATTGCGGATCGGATCGATCACCACGCTGGCCCAGAAGCGCGTGCCGTCCTTGCGTTGACGCCAGCCTTCTTCCTCGTACTTTCCTTCGTGCAGCGCAATGTTCAGGGCGCGCGCCGGCTTGCCCGAGGCGCGGTCTTCCGGAACATAGAAAAGTGAAAAGTGCTGTCCGATGATTTCATCGGCCGTATAGCCCTTGAAGCGCTGCGCACCCGCATTCCACGAGCTGACCCGCCCTTCCGGCGTCAGCAGATAGATGGCGTAATCGGTGACATGCGTGACAAACGAATCGAATCTTTGCAACTCCGAAAGGCTTGGCGTCGAGGATGTTGGTTTGCTTTTCACGGGCGACTGCGCTCCAGGGACATAGCGAATTCTACGCCCCGCTTTGTTCTGTCAACGACCCTGATGTGCCTGGACTTGCTTTTGCGCAAACCTACTTCCGGCAGCTCAAGACTCTTCCGGGGGCTTTTCCGGCGCCTGCAGCGGGGTGACCAGCAGCCGGTCGATACGGTTGCGGTCCATGTCCACCACTTCGAAGCGGAAGTGCTCCCACTCGAAGTGCTCGGACACATTCGGTATGCGCCGCAACTGGTTGAGCACGAAACCCGCCAGGGTGTGATAGCCGCCGCTGGATTCTTCGGGAAAGCGGACCTCGGTCTGCAGCAAGTCGCGGAAACGGTCCAGCGACACTCCGCCGTCGATCAGCCAGGAACCGTCCTCGCGCTGGACGGCGTCGGCTTCCTGTTCTTCGTCCACCACGCTGACGTCGCCGACCAGCGCGCTCATCACGTCCGACAGGGTGACCATGCCCTCGATTTCGCCATACTCGTCCACCACCAGCGCGATCTCGGCGCGATGCTTCTTGAGCGTCTCCAGCAGGTCCATGCCCGACAGCGATTCCGGCACGTACAGGGGCGGTTTGGTGACGGCCGCAATATCGATGCCCGCCAGTTGATTGTTGCGGATGGCCTGCTCGAACAGGTCGCCGGCATGCACGATGCCCAGCAAATTGTCCATGCCGCCGCGGCACACCGGAAAGCGGTTGAACGGGCTTTCGGCAATGCGCCCCAGCATCTCTTCGATGGGCAGTTCAAGGTCGATGAAGTCGACGTCGGCGCGCGGCGTCATCAGCGCGCCCAGGCGCAGGTCGTCCAGCCGCAGCGCCCGCGTCACCACATCGTGTTCGGTCTTTTCGAACAGGCCGGCCTGGGTGCCTTCGCGCAGCATGCCGGTGATTTCTTCCTCGGTCACTTGCTGGTCGCGCGTGCCATGCAGATTCAACAGACGCATGATGAAGTCGGAGGCGAAGGACAGCACCCGCACGAAGGGCGACATGATGCGCGACAGCCATTGCATCGGCGGCGCCATCAGCGTGGCCACCGTTTCCGGATACAGCAAGGCAATGCGCTTGGGCACCAGTTCGCCAAAAATGATGGACGCGAAAGTGATGCCCAGCACCACCACGGCCAGCGCGATTTCGCGCGCATAGGGGCCGATCCAGGGCAGATCGGAGAGGTGCGGCGACAGCCGCGCCACCAGCGAGGCCTCACCGATGGCACCGTTGAAAATGCCGATCACGGTAATGCCGACCTGGACCGTGGACAGGAAATGGCTGGGGCTGTCCGACAGTTGCAGCGCGGTGCGCGCGCCGCTGCTGCCGCTTTCGGCCAGGCGCTCAAGCCGCAGGCGACGGGCGGAAACCAGGGCCAGCTCCGACATGGCAAACAAGCCATTGAGCAGGATCAGGCCGATGATGATAACCAGGTCCAAGAGGGACACCCGCCCGGTTTTTGGCCGGCAGGCTTGTGTTGGGATGGGGGTATTTTAACCGGCCAGAGGCATCGCTTCGTTGGGGGCGCGCTCGGGCCTGGCCGGCGAAGGCCGGGCGCCCAAGCGCTGCCGCCCTCGCCATCGGGCCGGAAGAATTACTTGATTAGGTACTGCTCTTTGTCCTTGCCGGCGATCCAGCGCGGCGGCTTGCCGCGTCCGGTCCAGGTGTCGCCGGTCTCGGGATTGCGATATTTGGGTTTCACCACGCCGCTGGCGCCCGCTTTGCGGCCGCGACGTCCGCCGCCCAGGTCTTGCACGCTGATTCCATATTCGGCCATTTTCTGGCGGATTTCTTCGATTGCCTTCTGGACTTCGGCTTCCCGCATCTTTTCGGCGCGGTCCTGCAACTCCTTGATTTCAGCCTGAAGTTCTTTATAGGATTTCATGTACACATCTCCCGATTAATGGAAAATCACAGCAAATATCACAGCAAGTTCAAAGCTGCCGTTTGCGCTGGATCGAATTCTACTTCCGATTCTATCGATTATTTTTTATTCGGCCACGGCCATTGAAAGCGCGGCGCCAAATCGAACAAGCCTGTAAAAAACCCGCAGCGCCAATATTGGCTGATTGCCAGCACGATAAAGAGTCAGAATGATAAGCAACCACACACTTTCCACCGTGATCCAGGTCGTTGAAACCCTGGGCGTATTGGCCTTCGCGGTTTCCGGCATTGTTGAGGCGCGGCGCAAGGAAATGGACATGGTGGGGATTTTCACGGTGGCCTTCATCACCGCTTTCGGCGGCGGCACCCTGCGCGATCTGCTGTTGGACCGGCGGCCGCTGACCTGGGTGGAACACCAGGAATATCCGGTGCTGGTATTTGTCATGGCGCTGGTGCTGGCGCCATTTACCCGCCATTTGCAGAGCGAATTGTCGGAACGGGTGATTGTCCTTGCCGACGCCCTTGGCCTGGGATTATTCGCCGCCAGCGGCACCTCGTTGGCCATGGCTTTCGGCATGCCGCCCTTTGTCAGCGTGATGATGGGGGTGATAACCGGTATTTTCGGCGGCGTACTGCGCGATGTGATCTGCAATGAAATACCGCTGGTATTCCGGCGCGGCCATCTGTATGCCACCTGCGCTTTTGCCGGCTGCTGGACTTATCTGCTTTTGGGATGGCTGAATGCGCAGCCCATATTGAGCCTGGGCGCCTGCGTGGCGGTGACCTTTTTGCTGCGCCTGTTCGCCGTGCGTTACGACTGGCGCCTGCCCGGCTGATAGGGTGGCCTAGCCAAATCGCGCCAGCAACTGCAAATCGGAAACCCGCTGCCCAAAGCCGTTCCTGGCCCGGGCCAGGTAAAGCGCGCGGTCCTTGGCGTCAACCGCCTTGCCGTCTTTTTCCCAGTCGGCCTCGATCAGCACTGCATGCGGGTCGTAGGCCAGGCCCTGCTGCTGCAAAGCCAGCACGGTCAGTTCGACATCGGCGTAATGCCGGGCGTAGCCGGAAAAAAAGAAATCGCCTTGATACAGGGTGTCGATCCAGCTCCGACGCGCCAGACCGAAGGATGCCAACTGACCCTGCCATTTGCCGTCATTGAAAGCGGCCAGCACGGCCCCGCCCTGCAGCGCCGCCAAGGCCAGGCGCAGCCAGCCGCGTCCGGCAAAGGCATCTTGTGCAACGTAGGCAAACCATGGACTTTGGCTCACGCGATAGGCGGCATTGGCCAGCGCCACGAAGCCGGCGCCGTCTTCGTCATACACGCCCAATATCAGCCCGGGCGCTTCGGCCCGGCGTGACATCAGTTGCGCCGCCTGCCGCGCTTGTGCCGGCTGGGTGAAGGGCAGCACCGCCAGCACACCGTCGGTGGCAAAGGCTTGCCGCTGCAACTGCCGCGACGAGACGAATTCAATCTGCATCAGCCGAACTTGATTTCGGTGGGCGTGACAGCTCGCAGGTATTTCTGGCACCAGGCACGGCCATTGACCTGCGAGAGGTAGAGGTTGCGATAGTTGACCCAGCAAGCCGCCATCCAGGGCGACTTGGTGCGATGCGCCACGTCTTTCATGTCGCGCAGCAGCTTCAGGTGCACATTCATCTCGCGTTCGCGCTCGGGCAGGGCGAGCTTGTGCGCCTTGAGGTTGCGGCCTTCGGTCTTCAGGAACAGCGGAAACAGGCGTTCCACCATGAAGGGCACATAGGAGGCGCCGCGATGCAGGCCGCGCTGGTCGGCCAGGCTCGAATGCAGCAGCTTGCGCGCCTCGGGCGAGAGCTTCTTGTCGGCGGTGGCGAGTATCTTGCGCACGAAAGGCAGGTACTTGCTCCAGAAGGCCGGCGAGGCCACAAAATAATTGGCGCAGGAATAGCGGCCCGAGGCCTCGATGCTGGACAGCTCTTCTTCCGGCAGGCCGGCCGCCTGGAACAGGGCGCGCGCCAGGGCCAGGAAGCGCGGATGGGAAGTCTCGCCCTGGGTCCACAGGTTATGGAACAAGGCTTCGTTCTGCGGATGCGGATTGCAGTAATACACATCCATGCCGGGCGCGGCGGCGATGGCCTTGATCAGCTCGTTGCCGCCCATGCCGGTTTTCTCGGCGAAGCGCCAGGACAAGGCGCCCCACAGCGTGGCGCCCCTGACGTATTCGGAACGGGCCAGCCGTTCAAACACATCGAACTCCAGGGTTTCGCCGGCGGTGCCGGCGTTGTTCAGGGGCGCAAAGGCCGGGTCGAGCAATTCCTTTTGCCAGGCTTCGAAGTAAATCTGGAAGATGCGCACCGGGGCCGTCAACGATGCGGCCTGACGATTGGCGAGATTCTTTTCCAGCTTGCTGCCGGCCTTGGGCACGGCCGGCGTTGCCAGCGCGGCCGGGGGCAGCTTGTCGGCTTCGATCGCCTGCTTGCGCTTGGGCGAAGCGGGCTTGTTTGCCGGCGTTTTGCTCGTGGGCGTTTTGCTCGTGGGAGTTTTGCTCGTGGGAGTTTTGCTTGCGGGAGATTTACGCGCGGCGGACTTGCCTGTCGGAGCCGTGTCTGCTGGCGACGCTGCCGTCACCAATGGCGATGCCGGCTTGGCGCTGCTTTTTTTGGCAGCCGGCTTGCCTGCATTCTTTTCCTTCGCCGGGCTTGGCATCGCCGAAGTCTTCGCGGTCCTGGCGGGCTTGGCAGAAGCGGCGGGCACGGCGCCCTGGACTGTTTTGCTCATGGTGGAGATGGCGGCGAGGGAACGGTGGCTGCGATCATAACCGATTGTCGCCTTGGCAAGAAGAAGCAGGCCTGCAATATGGTTTGCGCGCTGCGCAATCGAGTACAATCAATTCGCCCCGCGCCCCGGCACACCGCCATGCGCGCGGAGGAAAACAACAACATCCGGGAATACCTCATGGCCGATCTCGCCGTGCGCCGTCTGCTGATAGATCTCGAATCGCCCTTGCCCAGGCACTGGCTTGATGGCGATCCATTCAAGACCGCATTCTTTTCCGCGCTTTCCTTTGGCTTCCCGGTCGGCGAAGACTTCTTCATCCGCTCGGTCAAGCGCGCCATTCCGCTCCTGCCGGAAAACGAGCGCCCGTTCTGGCAAAAGGAATTGCAGGGCTTTATCGGCCAGGAGGCGACCCATCGCCGCATCCATTCAGTGTTCAATGAGAAGCTGGCCGCACACGGCCTGGTCGACAAATGGACCGAGCGCGCCTCGGCGCGCATGCTTCGCATCGAAGCGGTTGAACCTTTGCACGCGCTGGCGGCCACGGCCGCCACCGAGCATTTCACGGCGATCCTGGCCACCTACCTGTTCGACCATCCGGAACAACTGGGCAATACCGAAGAGCGCCTGAAGACCCTGTGGTTCTGGCATGCCTCCGAAGAAACTGAACACCGCGCCAGTGTGTTCGACCTGTATTGCGCACTGGGCGGACCACACGAGCGCCGCGTGTGGTGGATGAAGCGCATCACCTATGTCTTCGTCAGCGAAGCGCTGCGCCAGACCATCAGCAACCTGTATCACGACGGCAGCCTGTGGAAATGGAAGACCTGGAAGGTCGGCATCCCCTACCTGTTCGGCAAGAAGGGGCTGTTCCGCAGCATTTACGGCCCCTGGCGCGATTACTTCTCGCCCAATTTCCATCCCGGCCAGCATGACGCCGCCAAGGCCACACAATGGCTGCAGGCCAATCAATCGAAATACACTTTGGTGGGCGCACCGCAAGCCAGTGCCGCCGCACCCAGCCCGATGAGCGAAGCCGCCGCCTGAGCGGCTTGCGGACTTGCTGCTGAAGTCTTGCTGCTGAAGTCTTACTGCACCAGGTGCAGTCCGCCCTTGGTGTCGGTGAACTGGCCCAGGGGATTCAAGCTGCCGCTGGCAATCTCTTCCACCAGGGCGCGCGTGGGCGCATCCAGAATGAAGTCGGCGGCCGACTGCGCCGCCAGGAATTGTTCGCGCGGCTGCGAGCGCGAAATGGCGAAGCCCTGCACATAATCCACGCCTATGCTGGCCAGGGTGCGCACGGTCTCGGCATCTTCGGCCCATTCGGCAATCACCTTCATGCCCAGGTTGCGCGCCAGGGTGACGATGGCTTCAACGATGGTCACATTGGCCGGATCGGCATTGATGTCGACGATGAAGCTGCCGTCGATCTTCACCACATCCGCCCGCAATTGCTTGAGGTAGGAGAAGGAGGTGTAGCCGGCGCCGAAATCGTCCAGCGCCACCCGCACGCCCAGCTTGCGCACGGCATGGATGAAGCGGCTGGTGACTTCCAGGTCGTGCAGCGCCACGTCTTCGGTGATTTCTATGCACAGGCGCTTGGCCGCTTGCGGATATTCGGCCAGCAGCTTGAGCGCATCCTGCACGAAGCGATCGTCGTTGAGCGAGGCGCCCGACATGTTCATGCAGATGAACTTGGTGCGTTCCAATTTGCCCAGATGCTCATCCAGCCAGACCAGGGTGCTGTTCATCACCCAGCGATCGATGGCGGCGGTCTTGCCGCTGGTCTCGGCCGCGGCCAGCACGCGCGACACGGGAATAGCCTTGCCGTTGGCATCGCGCATGCGCAGCAGGACTTCGGCATTTAGCGTGCCCTTGGGATTGGCCAGCGACATGATGGGCTGCATCTCGATATACAAGCCTTCGGTCACGCGGCCGGTGGAGAAGTTGCTGATCAGGGTCAGTTCTTCTTCGTGCTCGCGGAATACCGAGGCTTCGCGCTCGGCCATGAAGAATCCCGACTTGCGTTTGGCGGCACGACAGGCGGCATCGGCGGCCGACAGCGCATCCTTGATCGCCATGCCCGGCGCGACTTCGATGGCGCCGATCGAGCCGCGCACCTGGAATGCCTTGTCGCTCACATGGAACGGGGTTTGCGACAGGCTCTCGATCACGCCGCGGCAGATCAGCTCGGCCAGTTGCACGGTGGTGTCGGGCATCAGCAGCACGAATTCGTCGCCGCCGATGCGGCCGAAATGCTGTCCTTCCACCAGCAGCACCTGGGCCCGCTGGCATACCTGGCGCAAGACTTCATCGCCGGCCGGATGGCCGAACAGGTCATTGATCAGCTTGAAGCGGTCCAGGTCCAGATAAGCCAGGATGAAGCAGCGATTGGGCGTGGTTTCGGCGGCGGCCTTGATGAAGGCGCGCTCCACGCCGCGCCGGTTCAGGATCTTGGTCAGCGGATCGTGATCGGCCAGGAAACGCAGATGCTCGGTGGCGGTGGCCTGGCGCGTCACGTCCTGCAGCGATCCTTCGATCACGCCGTTGGCGATGGTGGCCGCCACCAGCAGACGCTGTCCCGGCATACGACCGGCGATTTCCATTTCCACCCGCCCCTCTTCGCGCAGCAGGCGATACATCTGCACCCACACTTCGCCGCCGAACCAGGCGCTCCAAGGCGTTTCATGAAAGCCCGCCTCATTGGTACCCAGCATGCGGTACATGGCCGGATTGGCGGAAATGCCGGTGCCGTCCGGCTGCAGCGAGAACAGGCCGACCGGCATTGCCTGGAAAGTCTTTTCCACCTTGGCCTGGATCTGCATGCGCTTGCGATGCTCGATGCGGATCTGCTCGGCAATCGCCACCGCCGTCAGTACCGACGAGGCGATGGCGCCGGTCACCGAATTGACCAGCGTTGCAATCTCTTTCTTGCCGACGGCGGCGGCAATGATCTCCGCCAGGGCCGAGAACAGCGTGATACCGAGCGAGGCCGCGTACCACAGCACGGTGCTGGTACGGATGGTGATGACCAGGAACAGCAGGCTGCCGCTCATCAGGATCAAGCCCAGGCCCGTCACCAGCCACATGATGGGCAGATAGGCCTTGTAGGGCAGGGTCACCGTGGCGATCAGGAGCGGCAAGGCCATCCACTGCGTGGCCTGCAACGGCAAGCGGAAGACCGGCAAGTTGGCCAGCGGTTGCCTGAACAGGGTGTTGAAGAGCT
Source organism: Pseudomonadota bacterium (assembly GCA_023392035.1). Classification (GTDB taxonomy): domain Bacteria; phylum Pseudomonadota; class Gammaproteobacteria; order Burkholderiales; family Burkholderiaceae_D; genus Lacisediminimonas. The sequence goes on from JAEVZY010000257.1 coordinate 10,197, forward strand.
GCAGCGTGACCACGCCATGCAGGGTGAAGGTAACGGCGCGCAGCGTCGGCAGCCAGTCGACCGGCACTTCCTGGCCCAGCCACTGGAAATCCATGCCGGCGGAAATGGAGGCCACCCGCAGATTGGTCACCAGCCAGACCGCGAACAACACATACAGGCCCTGGCGATTGATGAGCGACATCAGCGCCACGAACACCGCCAGCAGCAGCAGGCCGCCGTCCAGCAGGCCCGATTCGCGGTGATAGCGGTCGGCCGATGTTTGCAAATCGCTGGTGTTCCACTGCAGCGCGGTCAGGCGCGCCGGCCCCATGAAGGTAGCGCGGCACACCATGCGCAGGTCGGTGTCCGGGAGGTGGGCTGCGAATCCGGCCTTGACCCGATAGATCTCGCCCACCACGCCGTTGCGGTTGCCATCGCCCATCGGCTTCATGGTGTCGGCATCCCAGCAGCTGATCGAGTAGGCGTGGCGCGAAGGGAATTCGATGGATGAAAGCGGACCGCCGGCGATGTTCAGCATGAACCAGATCGGCCGCTCGCTGCGCTTGGTTTCGAAGAAGGGAACGGCGACCTTGCCTTCCAGCTGCTCGACCGCGATTTGCGGCGTCAGATCGTGCTCGCCTTCGGCCATGACCTGCAAGGGCATGGC
>JAEVZY010000297.1 GCA_023392035.1 Pseudomonadota bacterium
TGTCCAGATCGGCCAATGCAACAAAGCCATTGGCCGCCTTGCCGCCAGCGGCAAGGTTTGAGTTGTTGCCAAAAAGCTCGCTGCCATCGTCGATGCGACCGTTTCCATTGCGATCCCAAACCAGCAAGCCGTCATCTTTGCCGACCCAACCGGTGGTCTCGCCAAAGTGGTTGCCATCGTGGTCGAAATGGATGTTCGACGAAGTGCCTATCGTTTCCACTCCGTCACCGTCAAGGTCGAGAACCAAAGGACTGCGGATCACTTCGGCATCGTGGAACAGGGACTGCAAGTCCTTGATGAGATGTTCAACCCCAAGGCTTCCCAAGATGCCACCGCCGAATCCAGCCAACAGCGTCATGATGGCCGCGGCGCTGGCGCCGATGGGGCCGGTGAGATACAGCGGAGCCAGGGCGGAACCCACAACTTCCGCCGCCACCGCGCCAGCCGCCATGCCGGCGCCAAACTTGGCCATCCATTCGGCCATCAGCGTGCCGGCTTTTGCGGTATCGCCGGCCGTCACTGCCGCATTGGCCTGGTTGACGGTCAAGAGGAAATCCACTGCGGCGGCGATGGTGCCGAGCTTGGCCAAGCCGTTCGCAGCGAGGTCGATTTTGGAGAGATATTCGGCGCTGGCCAGTAGGGTGGCTTGGTTCGCTTCAGTCATGCCGCGCATCAGCCATGCGCCGGACTGCATGCCGGGCAAATCAACTGCAAGTTCGGATGCGCCTTGGGCAGCGCCATTGCCGAGGAACTTGCCCGCATTGATCTGCAGACTGCCGTCGGCGCTTTGGACGACGCCAAGTTCGGCAGTGCTCTTCCACGACAAGAGATCAACCGCGCCTTGTAGCTTTACCGGGTCATTACCGACGAGATCGCGCAGAACAAGCAGCTCCTCGCGCGGCATGCCATTGATACTGGTTACGCGCGGGTTTTCCAGCAGGGCTGGCAGCTCCGTTTGGGCGTAGATGCGGCCCGGATCGGCAAATGGAGTGAGGGTTTTGACTTCGCCGGTGGTGTCAGCGATAAAGCGGCCTGAGGCATCGACCCAGACGCCGGTCTTCGCGTCGTAAAGCCAGTCGCTGGCGGGGCCACGGTAATTTGGATCTTGAATGTCACGAAGCGGAATTCCAAAGTCCTTCGCCACGGCACTCAGAAACTCCCTTGATTTAAGAAAGCTACTTACTTCAGTCTTATCGATTACACGAATGTCCTCCCCGTTGGCCAGCATGCCGTTGATGATTTGCGTCGAGTGGATATCACCAACGTTTCCGCTATAAAGAACCGTGACTTTGCCGCCTGCGGATGCATCGACTTGGGCGGCGAGGCCACGTAGCGAATCAAGAGAGGAATATGCGTCAGGGTTGGCGCGAAGCAGCTCTATGGCTTCTGCGGAAGTCAGGCCCATATCGGTCTCCCCTTCGCGTCAAACGTCCAGGGTTACCGAGTAGGTTGTGTTGGATGAGAAAACCCCACCGTCTTTGTACGCTGTTAGGGCGTCCTTCAGATCGGCCAAAATTTCGTCGCGGCAGTCCTCAAGATAAGAAGGAATGTAAATGTGATGGAGCTTCCAATGTGACCACCCCGGTTCGCCTCTCTTTCCCGCCCCGCCCAGCAAGTGAAGTACCAGAGTAATCAACTCCCCTTTCCAATATAGGGTCCACGTGGACTGATATCGAATCTCTTCACGCCCATTCGCCACGTTGCGCAAGTAAATTTCGCGCTCACGATCAATGGTCCAATCGCGTGCACGAGTACCACCGACAATGAAACGCTTGTCGATCTCCTCGATGCCATACTTCTTCACATCGGCCTCAGGAATATATTCGTTGATGAACGCCATGCCTTCTCGTCCGCCGTTCGCCCCTTCAGCCATTCCAAAGGGATGCTTCAGCAGTTTAGTGGATTGCGGTTCCATACGATCAAACATGGTCGACCTCTCTTAAGAAAGTGGAAATACGTCTCGGCCTTCAGAGGCCATCGGCTTTGGTTGGCATTGGTGTGGCATAAGGCACTACGGGAAAGAATCTACTCAGAGCAGTTGGGGCAAGTCTTCAACTGTTGTAGGAAAAATGGCGGATGGCGCCGCAAAGTACATAGAAGTTCCAAGTGGCCGGAATTGTGGCTCTCGCCCGCCCCTCGAGCCGGCAGCACGCCTAACGCACTCCAAGCTCATATCACCTCCAAAACCACCGCATGCCGCGTACTCGTGGAGTACACACCTGCATCCTTATAGGTGGTCAAGGCTTCCTTCAAATCGGCCAGAATCTGGATGCGCTTGGGCTCGAGTTCTCGCGGCAGGCTCATATGCTGCAGTCTCCAGTGTGACCAACCCGGCTCGCCGCCTTTGCCGCCTCCACCCATCAGATTCAAGTCCAGCAGGAGCAGATTGCCATTCCAGTACAGCGTCCAGGTCGAGCGGCGGCGATATTCGTCTGTTCCGTTTGCGACGCAACGCAAATAGATATTTCGTTCGCGATCGATGGTCCAATGGCCCGCATTCCTCGCACTCACCGAAAAAATCCGGTTGATCTCTTCGATGCCGAATCTTTCTGCATCGGCTTGCGCAATGAACTGATTGATGAACGCCATCGCTTCTCCTTCTGCCGGCGCAACCGCGATGGTCGAAACTTACTCGCCCAAATTGCGGGTGGTCTGCAAATGTTGAGCCTGGAGAGAAGACGACCGCTGAGCTGTTCGCAGAAGAGTCGTAATGATCGGAATGGGGACGGACATGACTAGCGCTGGACGCACACCATTTTGCGATTCCGCTACTGGAGCAGAACCGGAATATGCGCTCATTTACATAGTGCGAAAATGCGATTCCGGCTCGGATAGCCGAATTTCGCTCCCCGCTCACCTTTCCCTACCTGCCTCCTGCACCGCCTTCTTCACCGGCGACAGCAAGTACTCCAGCACCGTCCTCTGACCCTGATTGATTTCGGCCAGCACCTGCATGCCCGGCGTCAGCGGCAAGGAAACTCCCTGTGGCGAGGTCAGGCGCTGAACGTCCAGTGCAATACGCGCCTTGTAGGTGGCCGCAGGAATGGGCTGCACACTGTCCTGCACATTGCCGTTGGCAGTGGTGGTCGTGGTGCCTTGGCGCGGCGCTTCGCTGGCATCAGCGCCAAGGTGAATCACCTTGCCGCTCAACATGCCGTAGCGCTGAAAGGGATAGGTGGCCAGCTTGATCTGCGCGCGCTGCCCGACCTGCACAAAGCCGACGTCCTCGTTCTTGATGCTGACGTCGGCATACAGCGTCTCTCCCTGCGGCACCAGGGTCATGACCACCGCGCCCGGTTGCACGACTGCGCCCACGGTGGTGGTGCCCAGTTCCTTGATCAGCCCGTCCTGCGGCGCGCGCAATTCCATTTGTCCTTCGCGATAGACCGACTTGCCCAAGGCGGGATGCAATTGCTCCATGCGCGCGCGCAGGTCCGACAGTTCTTTCTGCAGATCGCTTCGATAGCTGCTTTGCAGTTGGCTAAGCTTCTTGCGCTGGGCCGCCGCAGTGGCAGACAGGGAGGCCACGGTGGCGCGTTGCGCATCCAGGTCCCTGGCCTTTTCTGTCGCGTCGCGCTGCTTTTCCTCGGCGGCCAGGCCGGCAATGAACCCATCCTTCGCCAGCTTGGCGTAAGACTCGGCGCTGCGCTGGTAGGTGGGCAAAGTCTGCTCCAGCTTGGCCAGCACCTGGGTAGCGGCATGATGCTCGTGCTCGGCTTTCAAGAGCAGGCTTTGTTCCTGCTCCAGGCTGTCCAGAAAGGCTTTGCGGTGAGCCAGGTACAAGGCATGCACTTGCGCGTAACGCTGCGGGTCATCGCCGGCTTGCGGCAACATGGGTTGGGCGGCCAATTCGGCCTGCACTCGCCGCTCCTGCATTTGTTGAGTGGCAAGCTCATTGGCCACGGCACTGCGGTCGGCCTGGGCCAGGGTTGGGTCCAGCCGCGCCAGCACCTGGCCGGCTTTGACAGCGTCGCCTTCCTTCACCAGCAATTCGCGTATCACGCCGGCTTCGGCCGGCTGCACGATCTTCACCAGGGTCTGCGTCACCAGCTTGCCGTCGGCGCTGGCAATAATGTCCAACTGGCCAAAGGCGGCCCAGACCACCAGGATCAGCGTCAAGAGTGATACGGCCCACAAAACGATGCGACGGCTTTGGTCTGGACCTGTGGTCTGCAACAGGCGCAAGGGATCATGCCAGCGACCGGACTCGGGCAAACGATTCGTGAGGTCTCGAGTTGGCCGGCTGCAATCTGATTGCGCATTGGGGTTGGGAAGTGAAGTCATCAAGCTTGCCCTTTCCTTATGCGCCTTGTTGTTCATCGTCGCGCAGCGGACGTCGATGCGCCTTTGTATTTCCAGCGGCGCCGGCGGCAGACGGCGGCGTGGTTCCCAAACGATGCGCGCCTTGCGGTCCCAGCGAATACACCGCGTCCACTTGCAGCCCTCGCGGCAGGCCATGGGCAATGAAGAGCATGCTCACCTTGCCTTTCAGCTTGTTGATGGTCTGTGCAAAGTTTTCGGCAGTGCTGGCGTCAAGGGCGCTGGTCGCTTCATCAAAGATCAGGATGCGTGGTCGCTTGAGCAGGGCGCGGGCGATGGCAATTCTTTGCTTCTGGCCGCCGGAAAGCCCTGCTCCGCGCTCGCCGATTTCGGTCTGGTAGCCTTGAGGCAGCGCCTCGATCACCTGATGGATTTCAGCCAGCTTGCAAGCATTGACAAGGTCTTCAAAGCTGGCATTCGGGTTCGCCATCTGCAGGTTGTCGTGGATGGTGCCGGAAAAGAGCGTGGTCTCTTGCGGCACCACGCCAAAGTGGCTGCGCAATTCGTTGGCCGCAAGATGGCGTATGTCGATGCCGTCGATCAGGATGCGCCCGGCCACGGGCTGGTAAAAACCTTGCAGCAGTTTGGCCAGCGTGCTCTTGCCGCTGCCGCTGGCGCCCATGATGACGATGCACTGCCCCTGCTGGATTTCCATGGACAGGTTTTCATAGACCAGCGGCAGCTGCGGCGTATAGCGAAAAGAGATGTCCTCGATACGGATCTCACCGCGCCGTCGGCTTTCGCGGGAGGGAATCACCGAATAAATTTCAGTCGGCACATTCATCAGGTCGCCCAAGCGATCCACTGCAAGCCGCGCCTGCTGAAATTGCTGCCACAGCCCCACCAACCTCAACAGTGGCTGCGACACCTTGCCGGCAAACATCTGGAACGCCACCAGCATGCCTATGGTGAACGCATGGTCTTGCATCACGATGTAGGCGCCGATTGCCAGGATCAGCAGGGTCATGACCTGCTCCAGCAGATTGGCCAGGGTGTTGTAGCTGTTTGCCAGTTGCCGGGCGCCGAAGCTGGCGTTGAGATAGCTGCTCAGGTAGGCGCCATATCGGCTGTTCAATTGCTGTTCCAGCTGCAGCGACTTCACCGTCTCCAGCCCGGCCACGTATTCGGTGAGAAAAGCCTGGTTGCGCGCAGCAAGTTGAAATTGCTCCTGCAGGCTGCGCTGGAACATCGGGGCCACTGCCAGGCTCAGGCCAACAATCAGGCCCAATATCGCCATCACGATCAAGGTCAGGCTCACGCTGTAGTAAAACATCACCGCCACAAACACCAGCAGGAAAGGCAGGTCGAGCAAAAGCGTGATGGCGGCGCTGGCGATGAATTCGCGCACCGTCTCCACCCCATGCAGGCGAGCCGCGATCACGCCCGTGGGACGATATTGAAAATACTTTGGCGGCAGCTTGAACAGGCGCTCGAACACCAAGGCTCCCAAGGCGGCGTCCACCCGATTGCCGGTGTGCAGAACGAGGTATTGGCGCGACCAGGAAAGTACCGCCGAAAACAGCATGAACACCGCCAGGCCCAAGGCGATCACGATCAATGTGCTCTGGGTGTGGTGCACCACCACCTTGTCGATGATGGTCTGGGTGAACAAGGGCGTGGCCAGTCCAATCAGTTGGATCACCAACGAAGCCAGCACAATCTCCTGCCACAGCCGTTTATGTTTTTTAAGCTCCGGCACGAACCAGGAAAAACCGAATCTGCGCGCCTGGAGCGCCTGGGCTTGGCTATCGGGATCGATGGCGGGTTCCGCTTTGGGCGTGATGCGCAGCGCCCGGCCAAGATAGCGAAGGCCGAATTCCTCCAGACGCATGTCGCGCGGCGCCGCATCATCCGATTCCAACAGCAACACGCGGGTGGCATCGGCTTGCAATACCAGCGCGGGACTGGACTGGCATAGGCCGGGTCCTCGCGCCTCATCCGCGGCGACCGGCTCGGCTTCGCTGTTGGCGAGTGCGTCCGACGAAAGCCAGACGAGAAGCGGGAAGCGCTCTTGATGCATCATGCCCGCACGCACGCTGCAAGCCTCGACCTCAAAGCCGCAAGCCTGCACAGCGTAAAGGAAGGATGATTCGGTATGAGGCGGCGCGAATTGCTGTCGCGCGAGCTCAGGTGAAAACGGTATGCGATGCAAAGCGCACAAGCTGTGCATCGCCCAGAATAATTGGCTCTTGTCCGCAAACTGATGCTGCATGAATTGCCGTCCCCGAATCAATTCAAAATGTTTGCGGTTTTAACATTCCCCCCCTTGCAAGCAGACCAATTATTAGTAATGCCTAACCGACCAATGGCCGATAAAAAACCCCCGCAAGCCATGGGCCTGCGGGGGTTTTGTCGACTACTGCGTCAGCCGCTTACTTGCTGCGCGACTTGTATTCGCCGGTACGGGTATCGATTTCGATCTTGTCGCCTTGTTCAACGAACAGCGGCACGGCGACTTCGAAGCCGGTGGCAATCTTGGCAGGTTTCAAAACCTTGCCCGAGGTGTCGCCCTTGACGGCCGGCTCGGTGTAGGTGACTTCGCGCACCACGGTGGTGGGCAGTTCAACCGAGATGGCTTTGTCATTGTAGAAAACCACTTCGCAAGCCATGCCGTCTTCCAGGTAGTTGATGGCTTCGCCCATGTTCTCGCCTTCGACTTCGTACTGGTTGTAGTCGGCGTCCATGAAGACATACAGCGGGTCGCCGAAGTACGAATAGGTGGCTTCCTTGCGTTCCAGCACGACGACGTCGAACTTGTCGTCGCTGCGATAAACGTTTTCTGCGGCTTGCTCGGTGAGGATGTTCTTCATTTTCATCTTCACAACCGAAGCATTGCGGCCGGATTTGGTGAACTCGGTCTTGACCACGACCATCGGCTGGTTGTCGACCAGGACAACGTTGCCCACGCGGATTTCTTGTGCGGTTTTCATATGGCTAAAAGCAAAAGTCAGTATGGAAATCCGTCGGGCTGCTCCGACGGCTTGATGACGATGCAGCAGGCAAGTATCCCGCGGCAGATCGAATAAAGCCCTGAATTCTAACAGCTTTCTGTGGCGAACCGAAGCAGCTTGGAGGCCAGATCGCCCAAGCCATACAGCGCATCGGCCCAGCCCCGGGCATGCGCCAAAAGGATGGGGTGCGCTTCTTCATTCCACAAGGCTTGCCAGGCCGGGATGGGGATTTCGCCGGTATTCCAGCCGCGCATCAGGGCTTTCAGGGCGGCGGCCAATTCGGTCGGCAAGCCGACGCAATAGCGCTCGAGAAAAGCATCCAGCTTGACCAGGTGCGCTGCCTCTTCCTGCGGGTAGATGTGCCACAGGAAGGGCAATTCGGCCCATTGCGCGCGGACGAAAGAATCTTCGCCGCGCACGAAATTGAAATCGCCGCACCACAACAGGCGGTCGTAGTCGTCCTGGGACAGGAAAGGCAGCACTTGCACCGTCAGCGCCCCGCGGCTGGCGCGCGCGCCGGCCAGCGCCGGCCCGCCCAGGAAAGCCGATATCGCATCGCCCGCCACGCCCTCCGCCACCAGCAGCAGCGTTGCCTGCGGCTCGCCGGCCAACACATCGAACAGCTGCTCCAGCGGCGCATGCGGGTAGCAAAATAGATTCAGCAAGCGCTGCTGCGCACTGCGCTGTACGTTCAGGCTTTGCAAAAACGCTTGCTGGGCGTGCGCAGTGAATGCGCGCCGCGCCGCTTGCAGACCACGCTCGGCGATCAAGCCGCCGGTTGCGGCCGTGAAGCCGGGAAAAAAGAAATGCTTGGTCAATCCCAATTGCGGATGGCGCGAAGGCAGACCATGACAGCCTTCCACCCACTCTTCGGCAGAGAGGTATTCGAGATTGATCCAGGCCGGCGCCGGTTGGCGCCCCGCCATCCCCTGCAGATAGCTGTCGGGCAGTTTGCAGCCGAAGCCCTCAATCACCAGATCCGGAATGTCGGAGGCGTCGATCGCAGGGAAGTCTTCCCGCCACCAGCACAGTTGCACCCCCTGCACTTCCTGCGCCTCAACCAAAACAATTTCTGGAAGCATGCGACGCATCGCAGGCAAGTCGTCCATCCATAGCCGCACCTGGCAGCCATGCTCATGCTTGAGTTGACGCGCGAGCCGCCAACAAACACCCATGTCGCCATAGTTGTCGATCACGCGGCAGAAGATGTCGATTGCGGTCATGGGCAGCAGAGCAAAGGCACCATGATGCCAGATGGTTTAAGCTACACAACCCCAAGGCATTGCCATATGAAAATTGTTTCTTTCCCTTGCCCGGGGTTTCCATGCACACTCTCGCCTATTCCAAAAAGCCCGGGTTCACAAGCCACGTGGCCGCGTTCCATCATCCATGAGTTCCTCTATATCTCCGCTGATCCGGCTTGATGCAGTCAGCAAGACTTTTCTGCTGCCTGACGGGGGTAGCTTCGAAGCGGTACGCTCGGTGTCGCTCGACATCGCCGCCGGCCAGATCTTCGGCCTGATCGGCAAGAGCGGCGCCGGCAAGTCCACCTTGCTGCGCCTGATCAATCTGCTGGAGCGTCCGGACGCAGGCCATGTGCAGGTCGGCGGGCGCGATCTCACCACCCTGTCCAAGCAGGCGCTGCGCGAAACGCGTCAGAACATCGGCATGATTTTCCAGCAGTTCAATCTGCTGCAAAACGCCACCGTATTCGACAACGTCGCCTTTCCCTTGCAACTGCACGGCCGACGCAGCAAAGCGGAAATCGAAACGCGCGTGCACGAATGCCTGGCGCTGGTTGGCCTGGACGACAAGCGCGACAGCTATCCCGCCCAGCTTTCCGGCGGACAGAAGCAGCGCGTGGCCATTGCGCGCGCGCTGGCGCCCGCCCCCCAGGTCTTGCTG
>JAEVZY010000310.1 GCA_023392035.1 Pseudomonadota bacterium
TCCTTGTAGGGATCGCCCACAGTGTCGCCAGTGACGGCGGCCTTGTGCGCTTCGGAACCCTTGCCGCCGTGGTGGCCGTCTTCAATGTATTTCTTGGCGTTGTCCCAGGCACCGCCGCCGGTGGTCATGGAAATCGCCACGAAGATGCCGGTGATGATGGCGCCCATCAGCACCCCGCCCAAGGCGGCCGGGCCGAGGATCAGGCCGACCAGGATCGGCACCGCCACCGGCAGCAGGGACGGCACCACCATTTCCTTGATGGCGGCGGAAGTGAGCATGTCCACCGCCTTGTCGTACTCCGGCTTGCCGCTGCCGTCCATGATGCCCTTGATGTCGCGAAACTGGCGCCGCACTTCGACCACCACCGCGCCGGCGGCGCGTCCCACCGCTTCCATCGCCATGGCGCCGAACAGGTAGGGAATCAGGCCGCCGATGAAGAGGCCGACGATCACGCGCGGCTCGGACAGGTCGAAGCGCACGCTCTGGCCCACCGCTTCCAGCGCATGGGTGTAGTCGGCGAACAGCACCAGCGCCGCCAGGCCGGCGGAACCGATGGCATAGCCCTTGGTGACGGCCTTGGTGGTATTGCCCACCGCATCCAGGGGATCGGTAATGGCGCGCACCGACTCCGCCATGCCCGACATTTCGGCGATGCCGCCGGCGATGTCGGTCACCGGGCCATAGGCGTCCAGGGCGACGATGATGCCCGCCATCGACAGCATGGAGGTGGCCGCAACAGCAATGCCGTACAGGCCGCCCAGCGCATAACTGACGATGATCGCGGCGCACACGGCCAGCACCGGCCAGGCGGTGGATTTCATCGACACGCCCAGGCCGGCGATGATGTTGGTGCCATGGCCGGTGGTGGAGGCTTGCGCCACATGCTGCACCGGTTTGAATTCGGTGCCGGTGTAGTACTCGGTGATGTAGACCATCAGGCCGGTGAGGACGATGCCGACCACGGCCGAACCCATCATGGGAACCCGCATTTCAGCCGGCATCACGGTCCAGGTGACCGCCGCGAAGCCGATCAGGGAAAGACCCGCCGCCCACCACAACCCCTTGTACAGGGCCGACATGATCTTCTAGCCCGGCGTGGCCTTGACCATGGCGCAGCCGATGATGGAAGCGATGATCGATACGCCACCCAGCAAGAGGGGATAGATCGCAGCCTGGGTTTCCGCGCCCTTGATCATCAGCGTGCCCAAGAGCATGGTGGCGATCAGCGTCACCACGTAGGTCTCGAACAGGTCGGCCGCCATGCCGGCGCAGTCGCCGACGTTATCGCCCACGTTGTCGGCGATCACCGCCGGGTTGCGCGGATCGTCTTCGGGAATGCCGGCTTCGACCTTGCCCACCAGGGCGGCGCCGACATCGGCGCCCTTGGTGAAGATGCCGCCGCCAAGACGGGCGAAGATGGAGATCAGCGAAGCGCCGAAGGCCAGGCCGATCATGGGCTTGATCACATCATGCGCGCTCACGGTATGGCCGGCGCCAAGCGGCGCGCTGGCGTTCAACACCCAGTAGAACAGGGTCACGCCCAACAGGCCCAGGCCCACCACCAGCATCCCGGTGATGGCGCCGCCGCGAAAGGCGACGTCGAGCGCCTCGTTCATCCCGGTGTTTGCAGCCTGCGCGGTACGCACATTGGCACGCACCGAGACATTCATGCCGATGAAGCCACAAGCACCGGAGAGAACCGCGCCGATCAAGAAGCCCATGGCCGTGGTCCAGCCCAGGCCCGGCACCAGGCCGATGACGATGAACAGGATGACGCCGACAATCGCAATGGTGCGATATTGCCGCGCCAGATAGGCCGCCGCACCCTGCTGGATGGCGACCGCGATTGCCTGCATGCGGGGATTGCCGGCATCCTGCCTGAGGATCCAGCTGCGTGACATCAGACCGTAGATGACGGCGATCAAGCCGCATCCAACGGCCAACCACAGACCTGCTGCTGCCATATCGACTCCTCCTTTTTCGACTACACAGTGTGAGTACAGCTGCTCGGCCGGCCACGGCGCTCTGCGACGCCTCGCCCAACCGCTACCTGCAATACAACTTCTGTTGCCGGCCGCCGGTTTGAGCCAGCGGCTATCGATCTGTTCGGAGATGGAGCAAACAAAAAAGCGGACTTGGAAGTCCGCTTTCTTTACCACTATTCGGTCAATGCCTTGAAAGCGCGGTCGCGGATTTCTTCCACCGGACCCACGCCGGAAATCTTGCGATATTTCGGCGCACCGGGTTGTCCGGACTGCGCCCAGTCATCGTAATAGTTGACCAGCACTTCGGTCTGGTCGTGGTAGACCTGCAGGCGCTTCTTCACCACGTCTTCGCGGTCGTCGTCGCGCTGGATCAGCTCTTCGCCGGTCAGGTCATCGCGGCCTTCGGCCTTGGGCGGATTGAAGCGCACGTGATAGGTGCGGCCGGAAGCCGGATGCACGCGACGGCCGCTCATGCGCTCGATGATTTCGCTGTCGGGCACGTCGATTTCCAGCACGTAGTCGATCGCCACGCCGGCTTCCTTCATGGCTTCGGCCTGCGGAATGGTGCGCGGAAAACCGTCAAACAGATAACCGCCCTTGCAATCGTCCTGCTGCAGCCTGTCTTTCACCAGCCCAATGATGATGTCGTCCGAAACCAGTCCGCCCGCATCCATGACTTTCTTGGCGGCCAGGCCGAGCGGGGTGCCGGCCTTGACCGCGGCACGCAACATGTCGCCGGTGGAGATCTGGGGAATATTGAATTTGTCCTTGATGAAGTTCGCCTGGGTGCCCTTTCCGGCGCCCGGCGCTCCTAGAAGGATGAGCCGCATGGTGTTTCCTAGATTGTGTTGAATTCTTGTGTCGGCGCCTGCCGCCCGGGGGTCAGCGCTCGGGGTGGCGCAAGGCTATGCTGCCTTTTAGCACATGGAGATTGCACGAAACTTACCACAGATTCACCCCGAAGCCGCCTTTTCAGGCCTGCTGGGCAATGATGCGGCGCACCCTTTCCAGGTCTTCCGGCGTGTCCACACCCGCCTGCGGCGCGCTTGGCACCACGTGCACGGCGATCGCATGGCCATGCCACAACACGCGCAATTGCTCCAGCGCTTCGGCCTGTTCCAGCGGTGAGGCCGGCAACTTGGGATAGGCCTGCAGGAAATCCATGGTGAAGGCGTACAGGCCGATATGGCGCAGCACACCATGCGCGCTGGGCAACTGCTCGCGGCTGACGGCATACGCATCGCGATACCAGGGAATCGGCGCGCGTGAAAAATACAGCGCGCGCGAGGCGGCATCCAGCACCACCTTCACCACATTCGGGTTGAAGACTTCGGCCGCGTCGTGGATGGGATGGGCGGCGGTCGCCATCGGCTGCGCGGCCGACACCAGGGCGGCGGTGGCGGCGATCAGGGCCGGGTCGAGCAAGGGCTCGTCGCCCTGCACATTGACCACGGTTTCGTTGGCCGCCAGGCCCAGTGCCCGCGCCGCTTCGGCAATGCGGTCGGTGCCGGAAGGATGATCGGCGCGCGTCATCTGCACCTGCACGCCGTGTTCGCGGCAGGCGGCGGCGATGTCGGCATGGTCGGTTGCCACCAGCACGCGCGCGGCGCCGGACAGCGCGGCGCGCTCGGCCACCCGCACCACCATCGGTTTGCCACCGATGTCGGCCAGGGGTTTATTGGGCAGGCGGGTGGAAGCCAGCCGCGCCGGAATGATGACCGTGAAAGCCATCAGGCGGGGCGGTCGGTGTCGGGCGTATCCAGGCGCGCGGCTTGCAGATCGCGCGCTTCGTCCGGCCACATGATGGGAATGCCGTCACGGATCGGAAAAGCCAGCTTGTCCGGCTGGCAGATCAGTTCCTGCGCTTTCTTGTCGTAATCGAGCGGACGTTTGCAGATCGGGCAAACCAGGATATCAAGCAGGCGGTGATCCACGAAGTCTCTCCAGGATACGTTCAGCCAGGGTCGGGTCGAGCGCGGCGCTGACCGGCACCACCCACAGCCTTGTATCGTTTTTCAGTTCAGGGTTGAGCCGGCATTTTACTGCATCCTTCTCGGTGATCAGGATGACTTCGGCGGCATTTCCGGCAAATGGATTGCCGGAAAAATCGTGATGGTCGGGCAGCGCCAGCGCATCGAATTGCAGGCCGATCTGATCCAGCATGCCGAAGAAGCGCGCCGGGTTGCCGATGCCGGCCGCGGCCAGCACCTGCTTGCCGGCGCACAAGGGCGCCAGCGGCCGGCGCAGCGCGGGATCGGCCAGTTGCCAGGCGTTGCCCGGTTCCAGTCGCATCTGGAACGCCGGACCCGGCACCCCCGGGGCCGCATCGGCGCCGTTGATGATGGTGAAGTCGCGCGGGCGGGTGGCCGGCTCGCGCAAGGGACCGGCCGGCAACAGGTAGCCGTTGCCGACGCCGCGGCCATCGAACACCACCAGCTCCAATTGACGCGGCAAACGGTAATGCTGCAAGCCGTCATCGGACAACAGCACATCGACTTGCGGATGGGCCTGCATCAGGCGGCGCGCCGCCGCCACCCGGTCACGTCCCACCACCACCGGGCACAGCGCACGCTGGGCGATCAGCACCGGCTCGTCGCCGGCCAATGCGGGCGGGCTGTCGGCAGTCACTTCCTCCACCGCATCGCGGCTGGCGCCATAGCCGCGCGAGACCACGCCCGGATGAAAGCCGGCGGCCGCCAGCATGCGCGCCAGCCAGATCACCAGCGGCGTCTTGCCGGTGCCGCCGATGAAGATATTGCCCACCACGATCACCGGCAGCGGCAGGCTGGCGCTGTGGAGAATACCGGCCCGGTACAAAGCGCGGCGCAGCGCGGACAACAGGCCGAACAGCCAGGCCAGGGGCAGCAGCAAACGGGCCAGCAGGCCACGCGTAAGCCAGGCGGCAGGCAGGGCTTTCAAGGGGATCAGGCTCCGTAGTGGCGGCGAGGAAGGAAGGAAAACGGCAGGCAGTGTAGCAAAAGCGGGGGCGTGCCGAGTTGGGTCTGCTGGCGGCGGGGCAGGCTGAATCCGGACCTCTGCGGCAGGGGGGAGCTGGCTTCAGCCTGGCCCCACGGATTGCATGCAGCCGGCGGCGGGTCCGGCTGAAGCC
>JAEVZY010000357.1 GCA_023392035.1 Pseudomonadota bacterium
ACACTGGCTGGGGCGGCCTGATTGGTTGAATGACTGGGGCCGGGGCAACGCCCTGCCGCTCTAGCTCCTCTGCCAGATCCGCGCCGCGCAAGGATCCCCGCCTTGCGTGCTCAGGAAGAACTTCACACCCTCGCGCCAGTTCAGCTCCAGGGCATATTGAAACGGCGTGAGGTAGCCGGCTTCCCGCTTTTCGGGCGCATAGGAAAACAATGCGCCGGCCCGCAGCAGGCATTCGCAGGCGGCGAAGTCCTTAGCCTCCACCGCATGATGCAGCGGCGTGCGGCCTTCGGGAGATAACTCATTGGGCGCGGCGCCCTGCTGCAGCAATTCCTCGCAGGCCGACACATCGCCACGGCCGGCCGCCGCGTGCAGGGGATAGGTTCTGGTGTCCTGGTTCATCACTTCTTCGATCCAATCGCGTGTCCGGAAAGTATACGCAAACCGCGCTCAATGCGACTCGAAGCGCGAGCCTTGGTGCAACTCCAGGCGCAATTTTTCGCGCGCCTCCAGCGCATCGACCAACGCCGCATAGGTCGCCAGGCTGGTCTCGCTCAAGCCCCTGCGCACCACCAGCAATTGGCCAATGCTGATCTCGCCGGCCGCATAGGCGCGCCCGGCGCGGTCGGCCGCGCTTTGGTCCAGCGCCAAGGCCGCTTGATGGGCGCGCGCGGCCTGGTCAAGTCCAGTCACCGTGCGCACCAGCACATCGAACTCGGCGCCCACCGTCTGCTCCACCAGGGCACGGCGGCGCGCACTGGCCTGGGCGTCGGCCGCGGCCGCGGCGGCGGCGGAGCGGCGATGCACCGAGCCGAGCGGCATCGAGACCGACAGGCCGGCAATGCGCTCGGCGCCGCCGCGTTCAACGATCACGAAAGCGCCCACGGTCGGATCCGGCTTGCGCTCCAGATCGCTGCGGCGCGCGCTGCGTTGGGCAATCGCCTCGTCCGCCAGCGCCAGTCGCAAGGCGTGATTGGCTTGCAGGAAGCGCGTGCGCGTGCTGCTGTCGACGCCATTGCCGGGCGCCGCCGGCAGGGCCAGCAAGGACTGCGCTTCGCCGGGAAGGCCCAGCGCCGGAAAGCGCGCCCGCAATTCGGCTTGGGCCGCGTCCTGCGCCGTGCGGGCGCCGGCCAGCGCGGCGCGCGCGCGGGCCTCTTCGGCCTGCGCGATTTCCAGGTCCATCGGGGCGGCATCGCCGGCGCGCACGCGCTTGCCGGTCAGGGCTACCAGTTCTCCCGCCAGGCTTGCGCTGCGCGCCACGGCGGCGCTGGCCTGGCGTGTGCGCAGCAGCTTGAACCACAGCGCCAGCATCTGGCGCGCGGTTTCATGCTCGGCGTCATCCAGGGCAATCTCGCTTTGATTCAGCGTGGCCTCGGCCAGGGCCGCATCGGCATCGGACTTGCCCCACAGGCGCAGCGGGCGTTCGATGGCAAGCTGGCCTTCCGCAAAATTATCGGAAGGCTCGCGCACAAAGCGGTTCTGGCGGATGGCACGCACGACGTATTCGGCGCTGCCGGCGCGTATGCCCTCGGCGCGCGCCGTGGCGCTTTCACGCATGGCGCGCGCGGCTGCCACCGCGGGCGATGCATCCAGCGTGGCGCGCACTGCTGCCGCGCTGGGCAGATAGTCTTGCTCCGATGGTGCGAGCTCCGACGGTGCGACCTTCGATGGCGCGACCTCGGATTGCGCCCAGGCCGCGGATGCGCAGCCCAGGACGCATGCCAGAAAGCCCAGGCGCAGTTTCATATCGATCTTGTTCATTGTCCCTGCCCTCCTGCTGCGATTTGCGTCTGCGCCTGCCTGGCTTGCTTTGAAATTCCGTAGCGTTCAAACAGCAGCGGCAGCAGCAGCAAGGTCAAGGCGGTGGAGCTCACCAGGCCGCCGGACACCACGATCGCCAGCGGGCGCTGTATTTCCGACCCGGGACCGCTGGCCAGCAGCAGCGGAATCATGCCCAGCGCCGTGATGCAGGCGGTCATCAGCACCGGACGCAGGCGGTCATGCACGCCGCGCCGCACCGCTTGCGCCAGGTCCAGTCCCTCGCTCAGCAAGGCGTTGAAGTGCGACACCAGCACCACGCCATTGAGCACCGCAATCCCCAGCAAGGCGATGAAGCCGACCGAAGCCGGCACCGACAGGTACTGCCCGGAGATGCGCAAGGCGGCGATCCCGCCCACCAGCGCAAAGGGAATGTTGCCGATCACCAGCAGCGCCTGGCGCATCGAGCCGAAGGTCAGCATCAGCAACAGGAAAATGGCGCCCAGCGCCAGCGGCACCACCAGGCCCAAGCGGGCGGCGGCGCGCTGCTGGTTTTCGAACTGGCCGCCCCAGACCACGCGCAAGTCCTTGGGCAGGTTCGGCAACCTGGCCACCGCCGCCTGGGCGTCGGCGACAAAGCCGGTCAGGTCGCGCCCGTCCACATTCACCTGGACGATGGCAAAGCGCGCGCCGTTTTCATGGTTGATGCGCACCGGGCCATCCAGGCGCCGCACTTCGGCCAGCGAAGTCAGCGGCCAGCTCGTGCCGTCGGGCGCCGTCACCGTCAGGCTCAGGAAGCGCTCGGGCGTCTGGCGCAAGTCATCGCTGCCGCGCAGGATCAGCGGCGTGCGCACCACGCCCTCGGGTACGATGCCGACGCGTTCGCCTTCCACCTGCGCCCGCAGCAAGGCTTGCAAGGCGTCGCCCGAGAGCCCGGCCTTGCCGACGGCGGCACGGTCCACCGCCAGCGTCAGGTATTGCACGCCTTCACTGGCCGCGGCAATCACCTCGGCCGCGCCCGGCACCTTGCGCATCTGCTCGGCAATGTCGCTGGCCGCCTGGTTGATGGCGTGCAGATCGTTGCCGAAGACCTTGATCGCAACGTCGCCGCGGGTGCCGGTGGTCATCTCGGCAACCCGCATTTCGATGGGCTGCGTGAAGCTGTAGATCAGGCCGGGAAAACGCTCCATCACCTTGCGGATCGCGACCGCAATGTCTTCCTTCGATCCGCGCCATTCGGACTTGGGTTTCAGCACCAGGAAGACGTCGGTCTCGTTCAGGCCCATCGGGTCCAGGCCCAGTTCGTCGGAGCCGATGCGGGCCACGATGGAGCGGATCTCCGGCACCTCCGCCAGCAGCGCGGCCTGCACCCGGCGGTTCATGTCCAGCGATGCGTTGAGCGAAATCGAAGGCGCGCTCTGCAACTGCACGATGAGGTCGCCCTCATCCATGGTCGGCATGAAGGTCTTGCCGACCGAAGCGTAGAGCGCAACGGCCAGCAGCAATGCGGCGCCGGCCAGGCTGAACACCAGCTTGGCGCGGCGCTGGCTGAAAGCTTGCAGCCGCTCGAAGCGGGCGGCAATCCAGCGCATCAGCCACGGCGCTTCGTCACCATGCGCGCGCAGCAGCAAGGAAGACAAAGCCGGCACCACGGTGAAGGCGATCACCACCGAGGCGGCCAGGGCCAGCACGATGGTCAGCGCCACCGGCGCAAACAGCTTGCCTTCCAGTCCCTGCAGCGTCAGCAAGGGCAGGAACACGATGGCGATGATGGATACGCCGGCCAACATCGGCGCCGCCACATTGCCCACGGCCTGGCGAATGATGGCCGGTCGCAGGTCGGCGTGCGTCTGTTCAGCATGCGCGCGCGCCAGGGCCGATTCGACGTTTTCCACCACCACCACCGCCGCGTCCACCAGCATGCCCAGCGCAATGGCCAGGCCGCCCAGGCTCATCAGGTTGGCGGTGAGCCCGGCGTAGCGCATCATCAGGAAGGTGGCGAGGATGGACAGCGGCAAGGTCGCCGCCACCACCAATGCGGCGCGCAGTCCGCCCAAAAACAGGTACAGCGTCACGATCACCAGCAGGCTGGCTTCCACCAGCGCCTTGACCACGGTATTGGCGGCGCGCGTCACCAGCGCGCCACGGTCGTAGAACACGCGGGTGCTCATGCCCTTGGGCAGGCGCGGCGCCAGTTCGTCCAGCTTGGCCTGCACTTGCTTGACCACTTGCGACGCATCGGCGCCGCGCAGCGCCAGCACCAGGCCCTGCACCGCCTCGCCCTTGCCGTCCATGGATACCGCGCCGTTGCGCGTGGTGGCGCCCAGGCGCACGCTGGCGACGTCGGCCACCGCCACCGGCGCGCGGCCCTTGTCGGAAACCACCACGATGCGGCGCAAATCGTCCAGCCCGCGCACGCCGCCTTCCACCCGCACCACCCAGGTTTCGTCATGCTGTTCGACGCGGCCGGCGCCATCGTTGCGGTTGTTGCTCTCCAGTGCCTGGCGCAACTGCTCCAGCGTCACGCCGCGCGCGCGCAGGCGCGCCGGATCGGGAATCACTTCATAGCTGCGCACTTCGCCGCCCAGCGCATTGACGTCGGCCACGCCGGGCACGGTGCGCAGCGCCGGCCGGATCACCCAGTCCAGCACTTGCCGGCGCTCAGCCAGCGTATGGGCGTCGCCATCGACGGTGAACATGAACATCTCGCCCAAAGGCGTGGTGATGGGGGCCAGGCCGCCCACTGCGTTGTCCGGCAGGTCGCGCATCAGGCCGGCCAGGCGCTCCGTCACCTGCTGCCGCGCCCAGTAGGGATCGACGCCTTCTTCGAAATCGAGGGTAACGTCGCTGATGCCGTATTTCGACACCGAGCGCACGATGGTCTTGTGCGGAATGCCCAGCAGTTCCTGTTCAACCGGCGTGGTGACCCGCTGCTCCACTTCTTCCGGCGTCATGCCAGGAATCTTGAGGATGACCTTGACCTGGGTCGGCGCGATATCGGGAAAAGCATCGATCGGAAGATGCATATAGGCCAGGGCGCCGGCCAGTGCCAGCGCCGCCGCCGCGATCAACACCAGCAAGCGCTGGCGCAGCGCGGCTTCAACAATGCGCCC
This sequence comes from Pseudomonadota bacterium, assembly GCA_023392035.1. Taxonomy (GTDB): domain Bacteria; phylum Pseudomonadota; class Gammaproteobacteria; order Burkholderiales; family Burkholderiaceae_D; genus Lacisediminimonas. The sequence goes on from JAEVZY010000357.1 coordinate 4,869, forward strand.
CACCATCATTGCGCTCCTGCCAGCAGGCCTTTGAGTGCACCCAGGCCGGCGACCGCCACTTTGGCATTGGCCGGCAAGGCGCCGCGCACGGTGGCATAGGCGTCATCGCTGGATTCGACCATGACCGCTTGCCAGGCCACGCCGCCCTGCACTTCGACAAACACGCCGGCCTTGCCTTGCACCCAGGCCAGCGCCGTCACCGGTACCCGCAGCCTTGGAATGGCCTCGCCACCGGTGTCGGCGGCCAGATGGATGATGGCGGCTACGTTTTCGCCGGCCTGCAAACTGCCGCGTTGCGCCAGCGTGGCGCGCACGCGCAGCGCCCCGGTGCCGTCGCCGGCCGGCACCACGCCGACCACCTTGCCGCTGGCACCGCGCTGCCGCACCTCGACCCGTTCGCCGCCACGGATGGGCGGCAGATCGCGGCCGACCAGCAGGTCAAGCTCGAGCGCGCTCGGATCGACAATCTTGAACAAGGGTGCCGCAGCTTCCACCCGCGTGCCCGGTACAGCATGAATTTCGGAGACCAGGCCGTCGCGCCCGGCCACCATGCGCGCTTCGCCGTTGGCGTTCAGTACCAGGCCGGCGGAGGCCAGCTCAGCCTGGCGCGCATGCAGCATGGCCGCGGCTTCGCGCGCGTGCGCCTGTGTGCTTTCCCAGCGGCTGGCGGCGATGATGCCGTCCGCATGCAATTGTCGATCGCGTTTCAAGGCCAGTTGCGCCAGCTCCGCCTGCGAACGCGCTGCGCTCAGGGCGCGGCTGGATTCATACAGTTGCGCACTGGTAAAGCTGGCCAGGGCCTGGCCCTTCTTCACCGGCTGGCCGATGGCCACCAGCACCTGCGACACCATGCCGGGATAAGGCGCGGCCACCACATATTGCGCATCGGGGCGCAATACCACGCGGGCGCTGACACCCGCTTCCAGCCTGGCGGCGTTTTCGGCGGCGGCAAAGCGCACGCCAAGCGCCTGCGCCTGGGTGGGGTTCAAGGCCAGCGTGCGTGCCTGGGCCGGGGTGAGACATGCGAGCGCGGACGCGGCGATTGCGACAAGCGCCAAACAACGACGGAAAAACATTCCTGACTCCAGTGAAATCGAATGAGGATCACGCGCCGGCTGGTGGCAAGCGCGCGAACGGACCGCATGGCTGCGGTCGGATCAGTCAGGAATAAAGCGGAGGGGCTTGCGCGGGCGGCGGCCGGTTGCCGCTGCGCCATTTTTGAAGCTGCGCGGTGAAGCCACGCGGCAAGGGCCATGACAGGCATGCGCCCAGCACCAGGAGCATTGCACACAAAGCCAGCCAGCTTTCGATCAAGGCCGGATCGATATCCAGCGCATGGCTGGCGCGCTTGACGCCTTTTTCGACTTCAACCGAAAACGGCTCGCCATGCGGTGCCGAGACTTCCTGTGCACCGGAAGCTTCGTCCTGCAGGACCTTGGACAGTCCCATGACTGGCACGTCAAGATGGAAGCCGCCCTGCAGCGGCGTTCCCATATGGGCGTGCAACAGCGGACCCAGGCAATGGATCGCGATCAGGACGGTCAGGAAACCGAGTTTGACGAAGTGTGCGAGGCGCCCCATGAGTATCCGTGGCAGGCGTGGGACCGGGGAAAGCATGAACACGCGAATGCTAGCACGCGCCCATGCGGCTCCGCCACCCGCAGCACGGCTTCATCGTCCCTGGAAGCTCGCGCTCCTCGCTGGCCAAAGCTTGCTTGCTACTTGGCCACCACGCTCACCGTCTGCCCCGGCAAGACATCGACCATCCAGATGCCGGCGGTTTTCCGGACCGGCAGTTGCGTGCCGCTGGCGTCGCGCACCACCACGCCGGAGATGCCGGAGGCCAGCGTTGGAATCTGCACCGTCAAGGGCTCGGTGCAGGCGGGGTCGAAGTTGCCGTTCAGGCTGAGCCGCACCTGGGAACTGGAACTGAAATCGACCTGCAGCGCCGCCTGCTTGCGGCAGACTTGATAGCGGGCGACGTTGACGAAGGTGTCGATCCAGAGATCGTCGCCGAAGCCCTGCGCGTAATCCAGATGGTCGTTCAGGAATTGACTGCTGACCGGGCTCCAGCCGTCGCCGTCTATGCCATGGCCGGCCGCCACATACCAACCGCCCTGGTCCACCATGTCGGCCAATTGCTGGTTCACGGTCGCCATGGTGTCTTCGGGCGTGCCATGGTTCAGGTCGAAGAAAGCCAAGGTGAAGGGCAAGTCATCGGTCGGGGTGCGGATGGCGATGTGGGTCTGCAAGGCCAGCGCGCGCGCCTGCGGTGTGGATGAATGCCAGGGGAAGGCGAAGACGAGCGGCTTGCTGCCCAGCTTGTCGGCCAGGAGCTTTTGCGACTGCACGATTTCCGTGTTGAGCTGATCCGGGGTCAGGTCCGGCATGCCCAAATCAATTGTATGGGTCATGGAGTGATTGCCGATCTCATGTCCGCGCGCCAGCAGGTCCTGCCAGCTTGCCCATTGGTCATCCGCCACCGCGCCGGCAATGATGTAGAAGGATGCCCGCAAGCCGCGCGCCTCGAACATATCGGCAATCGCAAAGCTGGAGGGATAGCCATCGTCAAAGGTGTAGGACGCGGCCGCTTTTTTTCCGCCCTTGAAGCTGGATACCGAGGCCTGGTTCAGATCCAGGCATTGAGTCAGGATCCGGCAGTTGACCTTGAGCGGCAATATCTCCTGCTGGGTACTGTCGCTGCCCGACAAAAGCGTGGACTGGAGGCCCCCGTCGGTGGAGCCGCCGCCGCAACCGGCGGCAAACATCGCAAGTACGAATGCGGCAATGCGTAAGCCCTCTCGCCTCGGCAACATCGGTCTTCACTCCCAAATAAAAGGTCGGAAGGCACATGTTGATGAAGTGGCAAAATTTCCGGGTGAGAATGCTCAATTCCTGCGGGCCGCCAGTTTGTGGAATCTGCAAGACTGTTGCATTCGAAGTGGCGATCTGCAAAAAGCGCGAGGAATCTTCCTGCCCCTTGGGAAACACTTCGCCGCTTAATTAAGCGTTCCTTGTTTCATCGCAACCGATCAGCGAAAACATTGTCTATTTCCCGAGCTACACTCATTTGAAGTGCCTTTGGGCGCTGCCATCGACAACAGGACTCCAGCCTGCCCCCGCATGCCGGAACATAAACAGCCAACCACACAATCATCCCAACTGGAACAAGGAGCTGCGCATGAACAAGCCTCTCGAAGGGCTACGTATCATTGACTTCACCCACGTCCAAGCAGGCCCTGCCTGTACCCAGATGCTCGCGTGGTTCGGCGCCGACGTCATCAAAGTGGAAAGGCCGGGTGCGGGCGATGTCACCCGCAATCAGTTGCGGGACATTCCGGATGCCGATGCCCTGTACTTCACCATGCTCAACAGTAACAAGCGTTCCCTCACGCTCGATACGAAAACGCCGGAAGGCAAGGAAGTGCTGGAGAAGCTGATCAAGGTATCGGATGGCATGGTGGAAAAGTTCGGCCCGGGCGCGCTGGACCGCATGGGATTTTCCTGGGAAAGAATCCAGCAGTTGAATCCGAAGATGATCCTGGCCTCGGTCAAGGGTTTTTCCGAGGGTCACCATTATGAGGATCTGAAGGTCTACGAGAACGTCGCCCAATGTGCCGGCGGCGCCGCCTCCACCACCGGCTGGTGGAAAGGAGAAAACTCCGAGCCCACCATTTCCGCCGCCGCGCTGGGCGATTCCAACACCGGCATGCACCTGGCGATAGGCATCCTGACCGCCTATATCGGCCGCATGCAGACCGGCAAGGGCCAGAAGGTGGCAGTGGCGATGCAGGACGCGGTCTTGAACCTGTGCCGCGTGAAAATGCGCGACCAGCAGCGCCTGGAGCGCATGGGCTACCTGGAAGAGTACCCGCAGTATCCGCATGAAATGGAGTACTTCAAGGATGGCGCCGTGCCGCGCGGCGGCAATGCCGGTGGCGGCGGCCAACCGGGATGGATCCTGAAGTGCAAGGGCTGGGAAACCGATCCCAACTCCTACATCTATTTCACGGTGCAAGACCATGCCTGGGCGCCGATCTGCGATGCACTCGGCAAGCCCGAGTGGAAGACCGATCCCGCCTACACCACGCCCAAGGCGCGCCAGCCGCACATCACCGAAATCTTCGCCACCATCGAAGACTTCATCAAGGACAAGACCAAGTTCGAGGCGGTCAACCTGTTCCGCGCCCACGATATTCCGTGCGCGCCGGTACTGTCCATGAAAGAGCTGCTGCGGGATGAATCGCTGCGCAAATCGGGCTCCATCGTGGAAGTGCAACACCCGGTGCGCGGCTCGTACTTCACTGTGGGCAGCCCGATCAAGTTCTCGGCGCTCAAACCGGAGATCACGTCCTCGCCGCTGTTGGGGCAACACACAGATGAAGTGTTGGCGGGTCTGGGCTATAGCGAGCAGCAGATCAAGGACTTGCACGCGCGCAAAGCGGTGTAGTGGCCGATGTGGCGGCCGCTGTGGCGGCCGTTCCGCACCAGTCTGCCGGGTGCTGGTGAACCAGCGCCCGGCATCGGCACGCCAGAACTTCTAGGGCTGGTTCTCGGCCGGCAGCGAACGCCGGTCCAGCACGCGCGGGTCGCGCAAGCATTGCAAACGCTTGATGCGCACCACCAGCACTGCGCACAGCGCAAGCACTCCCAGGCAGATCAGCGCCAGCACGCGGTCTTCAAGGAAATAGCCGACGCATGCCGCAATCAGCAGCAGCACCAGGCACGCGTCCAGCGCCTGCTGGGAAGGCAAGGTGTCGCGGTGACAGTGCCAACAGGGCCGCTGGTCATTGGAAATCGCCGAGCCGCAAGCAAGACAGCGCATGAGAGCCTCCCCGCGGAGCGAAGCTGTGCCAGCCTGCTCCCTGTCAACCCACCTATCGAATCGAGCATTAAATTCGCGAGCATCAAATTCGCGACCATCGAATCCGCGACCATCGAATCCGCAACCGAAGATCAGCGACCTGCTTGTTTCAAACCGGCCAAGGGCCCGCAATGCGCGGCCGCATCGGACAGCGCTTGCCCATTCGCCAGGTCCGCGCCACGCCCCGCCGCGCTGACATATGCGGCCACCAGTTTGCGCGCCAGCCTCAGCAAGGCCGCGTCCTTGACGGCGCCATTGGCCTTGCTGCGCACTTGTCCCAGGCTCCACTTGCCGCCGAGCTCGCGCCGCAATTCGATGGTGGCCAGCCGCTTGCCACGCAGGCGCACGGAAAAAATCCGGCAGGTGCCGCTGGCGCAGGCGTCGGCATAGCTGCCCACGCAGTGCTTTTGCTCCAGGCCTTCCTGCAGCAGCCGCGCGCCGCTGTCCAGTTCCAGCACTTCATAGCCGCTGCACTGCCAGTTCGGCAGCAGCGCGGTCCAGTGCAGGTCGCGTTCGGGAGAAATCTGCGTCAGGGCTTCGCGGTGCCAGCGGTCCGAACGCCGGCACAGCGACTGCCAGCTTTGCCGGCCCGGCAGCGGCGCCAGTTGGTCATGGAGGAAATCGGAAACCTGTTGCGCCTCGTGCGTGAGATTGGCTTCCTGCTCGACGCTCATCGCAGCGCGCATGATGCAGCGCAGGTAGATCCTGGCGTTCTCTTCGCGCACCGGGCCCGATCTGCGCGCGCCGCGCTCAAGGATGCGTTGCACGCCGCGCAAGGCCGGCTCGCAACGCTGCAGCGTCAGCGCCTCGCACTGCAAGGCGCTGGCCAGCAGGTTGATGAAGTAGCTGAATTCGCGCACCCGGTAAGCCGACAGGCGGAAGTGACCCAGCAGGCAGCGCAGCACCGGCGCGCTTTGCCGGATCAGGAAGCGCCAGCCCTGCTGGCTCAAGCCGGCCGCCACCATGCAGGCTTTCAGTTCATCGAAATAGGCGCGGCCCAGCGGCAATGCAAATCCGGATGAATGGCGCAGCCCCAGGTCGAGCAAGGGCAAGCCGCGGTCTTCGGGCGCAAACGGCAGTTCGGCCATGCGCCGCGCGATGCGCGCCGCTTCGGTGAGGGTGATCTCCGAGCCGTAGATGGCGCGGCCCAGGCCCAGCACCTCGGGCTGGATGACGCTGCGCAAAAAGGCGCCGCAGCGCGAATCGTCGGGCTTGAGCTCGCCCAGCAGGCCCACTTCCACTTCCAGTTCTTCGCGCCGCAACAAGAGCCGGATGCGGTTGTTGGCCGACCTGAATTGCGAAGTCCAGCAGCCCGGTCCGGGAAAAGTCTGCGAGAGCGCATTGGAGGTCGGCAGCACCGGGTCCAGTCCATCGGAATACGAATGGAAATGCAGCACCTCATTCAGGGCGGCCGCATCGCTTTCTGACAGCTTGCGCGCGCCGGCAATGGCAATTGCGCAGAACGGCGCCTGCGCCGCCATGTCGCGCCAGGCGAAGCGCGCATGGCGGTTGATGTAGATCTGCAGCTCGTCGGCGTCGAGGTTGATCAGGAAGCCCCAGGAAATATCGCCGCAGCTGTCGATGGCGGGATCGGGCAGGAAGGGAAAGCCGGCGTGCCAGGCTTCGAAATCGGACAGTACCGTGAAGACATCCGACCAGGTCAGCACCCGGCAGGATTCTCCGAGGTAATCTTCAAGGAAGGCTTCGCTCCAGGCGCGCACCGAGGGCGACAGGAAAGGTCCGTCGGACTCGGCCACCAGCATTGTGGTTTTCGCGTAGGCGCGCAGGCGCTCGCAGCGCACGAATCGCAGGTATTGCAGGAGTTCGGCCAGAATTTGCCCGCAGCCGCGTTCACCGTGAAGGCGAATCAGCTTGGTAACGCCGTCAATGCGGAAACCCGCCAGCGCGCCATTCATCGCAATCTGCCTGCTTCAAATGCGTGGGTAGGAAGACAGTAGCAGAACTTCAAGCGCGATGGCGAATACCCGTAGCAGCAAGCGTGTTATTGCGCAAACCGGCGGTAATCCATTTTCTTCGCTTCCAGGCGCGGGGCGCTGGCCAGCAACATGCGCGTGTAGGGATGGGCGGGATGCTCAAACAGCGCGCTGCCCTGCGCCAGTTCGACAATCTGCCCTGTCTTCATCACCGCCACCCGGTCCGACACATGGCGCACCACGGCCAGGTCATGGCTGATGAACAGACAGGTCAGGGAAAGCTCGCGCCGCAGGTCCATCAGCAAATCCAGCACCTGGGCCTGGATCGACACATCCAGCGCCGCCACCGATTCGTCGCACACCAGCAGCTCGGGTTGCAGGGCCAAGGCGCGGGCGATGCCCAGGCGCGCGCGCTGGCCGCCGGAAAACTGATGCGGATAGCGCTGCATCATGTCGGCCGACAGTCCCACCTGGCGCAGCAGTTGCGCCACCAGTTCCGGCTGCTCCTTGCGGGTGATGCGGCCGTGCACGCGCGGCGCTTCGCCCAGCAAGTCGATGACCTTCATGCGCGGATTGAGCGAGGCATACGGGTCCTGGAACACCATCTGCATCGCCAGTTGCCGGCGCCGCTTTTCCGGCGTGGGCAAGGCATCCAGGTCCTGGCCCTTCCACAGTCTCTGGCCCTCACTCATGGGCAGCAGGCCAACCGCCAGTCGCGCCAGCGTCGATTTGCCGCTACCGGATTCGCCTACCAGTCCCAGCACTTCGCCGCGCGCAATCGCAAGCGAGACATCGTTCACCGCCAGCAGCGCGTCCTCTCCGCGCGCGAACAGGCCGCGCGCGCCGAAGCGCTTGCTGACGCCGCGCAGTTCCAGCAAGAGCTCAGACATGGCCGCCCTCCTCGCCCACCGGCGTGGAAAGACGCTCGCCCGGTCGATGGCGGGACGGCACCGCCCGCAGCAGTTGCCGGGTGTAGGGATGGCGCGGCGACTCCAGCACCGCCGCCACGCTGCCCTGCTCGACGATGGCGCCGCGCCGCATCACGCAGATCTCGTCCGCCAGGCCGGCCACCACCGCCAGGTCATGCGTGATCCACAGCAGGGCCGTGCCGGATTGGCTGCACAGGCTTTGCATCTCGCCCAGGATTTGCGCCTGCGTGGTCACGTCCAGCGCCGTGGTCGGTTCGTCGCAGATGATGAGTTCAGGGCGATTCAGCATGGCGATGGCAATCGCCACCCTTTGCCGCATGCCGCCGGAAAACTGGTGCGGATAATCGTGCAGGCGCTTGCCGGCATTGGCGATGCCGACCTTGTCCAGCGCCGCTTGCGCTTCATCCAGCGCCGCCTTGCGCGCAACGCGCCGATGGGCATGAATCGATTCCGTCATTTGGGTGGCGATGGTGAGCACCGGATTCAAGCTCATCATCGGGTCCTGGAACACCATGGCGATGCGGTTGCCGCGCAGGCTGCGCATCTCTTCTTCCGGCAGCGCCAATAGATCGCGCTCCTTGAACAGGATGCGGCCGCCAGCGATTTTTCCCGGCGCATCCACCAGGCGCATGATGGCATTGGCCGTCATCGATTTGCCGGAGCCGGATTCGCCCACGAGACCAAGCACTGCGCCCGGCGCGATCGAGAAGGACACACCGTCCACCGCCTGCACCGGCCCGCCGCGGGTGTCGAATTGCACGCGCAAATCCTCAACTTGCAGCAGTGGCGACAGCGGCGCGCTCATGCCAGCACTCCCGACAGACGCGGATTGAGCACATCGCGCAAGCGGTCCGCCACCAGGTTGATCGCCACCACCAGCAGCATCAGGGTCAAGCCGGGAAACAGGCTGATCCACAGCTTGCCCGACATCAGGTATTGAAAGCCATTGGCAATCAGAAGGCCCAGCGAAGGCTCGGTCACGGGCAGGCCCAGTCCGAGGAAAGACAGGGTCGCTTCCAGCGAAATGGCCGAACCCACCTGCAGGGCTGCCACCACCACCAGCGGCGACAGGCAATTGGGCAAGAGATGGCGCAGCACGATGCGGGCCGGCGAAAGGCCCAGCATGACCGCCGCTTCCATGTATTCGCGATTGCGTTCCACCAGCGCCGCTCCGCGCGCGGTGCGGGCGTAGGTGGCCCACTGCACCGTGACCAGCGCGATGATGATCTTGGAGATGCCCGGCCCCAGCAGCACCAGCAGCACCAATGCCACCAGGATCGCCGGGAAAGAAAGCTGGATATCGGCCAGGCGCATGATGAGGGCGTCGGTGCGGCCGCCCGCATAGCCGGCCAGCAAACCCAGCAGCAGGCCGATGGCCAAGGCAATTGCCGTGCTGGCCACGCCCACCCAGATGGATATGCGCAAGCCATACAGGATGGCGGAGTACAGATCGCGGCCCTGCTCGTCGGTCCCGAGCAGATAGTGAATGTGGCCATCGCCGCTGACGGAGCCGGGCGGCAGGCGCGAATCCAGCACATCCAGTTGCGCCAGGTCGTAGGGATTCTGCGGCGCCAGCCAGGGGGCCAGCAGCGCGGCCAGCACCATCAGCAAGAGCAGCGCGGCGCCAGCCGCGGCCAGTTTGCTGGCGAAGAACTCGCGCATGAAAATCCGCCACGGCGCGGATGCAGCCACGGCGTTGAGCGGAAGCGAACTCATGCACGCCCTCCCGCCAGCCGCACGCGCGGATCGAGCAGCGAATACAAGATGTCCACCAGCAGGTTCAACAGCACGAACAGCGCCAGCACCAGCATCAGGTAAGCCACGATCACTGGCCGATCCAGCACGCGCATGGAATCGATGATGAGCTTGCCCATGCCGGGCCAGGCGAAGATGGATTCGGTGACGATGGCAAAGGCCACCAGCGAGCCGAACTGCAAGGCCACCACGGTCACGATGGGAATCAGGATGTTCTTCAGCACATGCACGCCGACGATGCGGCGATTGGACAAACCCTTCGCGCGCGCAAAGCGCACATAGTCCTGCAGCAGTGCCTCTTGCGTGCCGGCGCGCGTCAAGCGAATCACCAGCGCGATATTGAACAGGGCCAGGTTCAGCGAGGGCAGCAACAGATGCTTCAAGCCATCCCAGGTGAGAAAACTCACCGGCACGCCCAACAACTCCACCGTGGCGCCGCGCCCGGTGGAAGGCAGCCAGCCCAGCTGCACGGCAAACACCATGATCAGCAACAGTCCGACCCAGAAGGTGGGTAGCGAAAAACCGAACAGCGAAAGCGTCATCACCGCGCGGCTGGCAAAGCTTTTCGGCTTCAAGCCGGCCAGCAAGCCCAGCGGCAAGCCGAGCACGATGGCAATCAACATCGCGCACAGCGCCAGTTCCAGCGTGGCCGGCAGACGCTCCAGGATCAGGGCCAGTGCTGGCGTGGCAAAGACGTAGGAACGGCCGAGGTCGCCGTGCAGTGCATTGCCGATGAACAGCAGGTATTGCTTCCACAGCGGCTGATCGAGCCCGAAGGCGGCGACGATGCGCGCGCGTTCGGCCTGGTTGGCGTCCGGGCTGATCAGCACATCGATCGGATTACCCACGGCGTGGATGCCGGCAAACACCAAGAGCGACATGGCCAGCAGCACCAGCACGCTTTGCAGCAGGCGGCGCAGGATGAAGGCAGGCAAGGGCTTATCCTTGAATCGTCACGGCAGCCCTCTCACTCGGGAGAGAACTGCTGGGCGAAGGTGAATTCGTCGATGCGCGGCGTGTACTTCAAGCCGCGCCGCATGGCCCAGGTGGCGGTCTGGTGATGCAGGGGAATCACGGCACGGTCTTTCATGGCCGCGGCCATTGCCTGGCTGGCGAAATCGGTGCGCTTGGCCTGGTCCACCGAGCCAAGGGCGGAAGCCACCAATTCATCCACCGTCTTGTTGCTGTACTTGCCCCAGTTCCAGCTGCCCCAGCCGGTATCGGGGTTGGGCGTGCCGACCAGGGTGCGCAAGCCGAAATCGGCGGCCAGCGTGCCCCAGCCGAGCAGGGCCATGCTGAATTCGCCGCTGCGCGCGCGCGCGAAGTAAACCGACAGCGGCAAGGTTTCGACCTTGGCTTGCACGCCGACGCGGGTGAAGAACTGGGCCACCGCCTGCACCACTTTTTCATCGTTGATGTAGCGGTTCTTGGGTCCGTGCAGGGTAATGGCAAAACCGTTGGGATAACCCGCCTGGGCCAGCAGCTTCTTTGCGCCTTCGACGTCATAGGCGTCCGGCTTGAGGCTGGCGTTGTAGCCGAGGATGCCGGGCGAAACGATATTCGAAGCCGGCACCGCCAGTCCTTCCATGATGCGATCCGTCAGCGCCTGGCGGTTGATGGCCTTGGACAGGGCCTCGCGCACGCGGGGGTCTTTCAGCGGATTGTTGGGCAGCGGCTTGCCGGACTTGTCGGTGATGTAGCGCGCGCTCTGGCTGGACTGGTCCATGTGCCAGAAGATGGTGCGCCAGGAGGTGCGCTGCGCCAGCGTGAACTTGCCTTGCGACTTCAGGCGCGACAGGTCGGCGGTGGGCACGTTCTCGATCGCATCGACGTCGCCCGCCAGCAAGGCCGCCAGGCGCGAGGCGTCATTGGTGATCATGCGGAAGGTGACTTTGTCGAAAGCCGGCTTCGGTCCCCAGTAGTTGTCATTGCGCGTGACTTCGATGCTGTCGCCCGGCTTGTAGCTGACGAACTTGAAGGGGCCGGTGCCGATCAGCGCTTTCCCGCTGTTGAAGTCTTCGGTGCTGGCCTTGGCCGCCGCCTTTTTGGAGACGATGAAGATGGTGGACAGGTCCAGCGGCAGCGGTCCGTAGGGCGTGGCGGTCTTCAGGCGCAGGGTGTGCGCGTCCACCACCTGCTTGCCGACGATCTGGCGGGTGTAGCTGGTGAAGGGGCCGGGACTGTTCTTCAACTGCGCCGGCCGGTCCAGCGAAAACACCGCGTCTTCCGCCGTGAATTCACTGCCGTCATGAAACTTCACGCCGGAGCGCAGCTTCAGTTCCCAGGTGGTGGCATCGACCGGCTTCCATGAGGTGGCCAGGCCCGGCACCAGCTTGCCATCCTGATCCGTATGCACCAGCGCATCGAACAGGTGACTGGAGAAGGCGACGTTGGGTGCGATGTTGAGATAGTGCGGATCGAGGGTCGAAACCTCGGCCGCCAAACCGATCTTCAGCGGCGCGGCCTGGGCCGTGCTGGCCAACAGGCCGCAGGCAAGACTGAAAACGACCAGCAACAGCTGGCCCAGTTTCTTGGGGACGAAGTTCATGTGGACGGGACGCAAAGGAAAGATGCGATTATTTCATGAGCTTCGCGCCGCCGTCTTGGCCGAACCTTAACGCATGGGATTCAGAACGGCATGTTGCGCCCTTCCCCCGGAGGCGGACTTGGCGGCTGAGTCGGAGTGAGCAGCGCCGGCTCGTCGTCCGCCGGCGGTCGCCGGCTGTCGTACTCGGGACTGCCTTCAATCTCGGCGCGGGTGGCAGAGACGAGCACCGACTTTTCTTCCCAACTGACATCGGTGATGGCTTCGGGTGCGATCAAGACGTGGCGGCCCGGCAGCCAGTCGCGGGTGGCGACCACCACGCGGGCGATATGCCAGTCGTTCAGCCGGAACAGCAAATCCTCCACGTGGCCGATCGGACCATCCTGCGCTTCGATCTGGTAGCCCACCACTTCATCCTTGGTGCGCAGATGTGGATCGCCCTCGGCCGGTTCTTCATCCACCGGCTGGCCGGCAAGCTGGTCGGTGCTGGGGTCCCAGGGAATCGGATCGACCAGGCTGGGAAAACCGGTATAGCCCCACAGGAAAGGTCCCTGCCAATAAAACGGCGTGCCGTAGTAACGCGAGAGCGCCATCTCGTGCTGGCGCGATACCGGCAAGGCGCTGTCCTGGCCCGGACTGTTTTGCACCTGCTCGCGGGTCAGGTTCACCCGCAGCAATTCCTCGTCCCAGTCGAGCCCGGCGACCACGGCGGGCGACAGCAAGACCATACGCCCGGACAGCCAGCCGCCGGTATCGACCTCGAAATAACGCACGGTCCATTTCTGGTCGTCGAAATAAATATCGCGCACATGGCCCAGCTCGCCGTCGGTGGCGGCGATCTTGAATCCATCGAGTGCTTTCAGGCTGCGCAGCATCGTTCCCTCCTGGCGTGGTCACTCAATTTAAGACCTCTTTGAGAGGGGCAAAGTTGCCGTCCCAGCAGGCCTGCGCCCGTGTCAGGTTTTTGTCAACTTCGGTTTTTACGAATCTAGATTCCATCCAAATTCGCTTTCATCGATGTTGCGCTGCGACTATGATGGGCGCTACTTCACTTCCGCAAAGCGAATGCCAAGTTTCAAGCAAAGCTCGCTGCTCCGCCGTCCGCGGGCCGCGACCGCAGCCCTGATGCTGCTGGGTATGGTTGCCATTTCCCCGGTTCGGGCCGAAGCAGGCGCGGGCTTGTCCTCGGCTCCGGCCACGAATTCCGTCCAAACGCCGGTCCAGCATCTGGGCGGCGGCTTGTATACCCTGCCCCGGCTGATCGAACTGGCCCTGCAGCAGAACCGCGGACTGGCCGCTTCGCGCGCCCAGTTGGAACGCGCTCAAGCAGGTGTGCGCACGGCAGGTGCGCTGCACAATCCGGAAATCGAGTTCATGGCCGGTCCGCAACGCGCGCGCACTCCGAACGGGGTGCCCGGCGACACCCAGAGCATCACGCTCACGCAGCGCCTGGACCTGCCGCCGCTGCGCCAGGCGCGCATCGGTGCGGCCCGTTCCGCGCTGGATGCCGAACAAGCCCAAGTGCAGGCCGATGAGCGCGAGCTGATACGCAAGGTGAAGCTGCGCTACTACGAACTGGTACGGCGCCAGGCGGAGCTGGATGCGGCCGAGCAGGACATGGTCACCTCCAGCCAGATCCAGGAAAAAGTGGCGCTGCGGGTCGGCACCGGCGAGGCACCGCGCTATGAGCTGATCAAGGCGGATGCGGAATCGCTCAACGCGCAGAAGCTGGTGCAAGGTGCGCGCCTGCGTCTGCAACTGGCCGCCAATATCCTGCGCCAGGCAGTGGGCGCGGACTTGCCTTCTGCGCTGGAAGTTTTGCCGCCCACCGACACGCCGCCGGAACTGCCGCCGCTGGCGCAGCTGCAGCAACTGGCCTTGCAATCCAATCCCGAATTGCTGCGCGACCGCGCCCTCTCCCAGCGCGCGCGCTCGCAACTGTCGCTGGAAAAAAGCGCGCGCCTGCCCACCGTGGCGCTCAAAGCGGGGCTGGACCAGGACCCTGAAGTGCGCAGCCAGCGCGTGGGCGTGGTGCTTTCCATTCCGATACTGGACCGGCGCGTCGGTCCGGTCGGAGAAGCCGCCGCCGAATTGAAGCGCGCCCAACTGCAAGCGCAAGAGCGTGAACTGAACCTGAAACTGGCGCTGGAAGCGGCCTACCGCCAGGTGGAGATCAGCCGCAACCAGGTCACCGCGCTCGAGTCGGGCATTTTGCGGCAGGCCGAAGCGGCACTGAGAGTGGCGGAAGCGGCCTATCGCTACGGCGAGCGCGGCATCCTGGACTACCTCGATGCCCAGCGGGTGTATCGCGTTGCACGCAATGAATTGATCGCCGCCCGCTTTGACTTGCGCGCGGCCCTGATTGAGATCGAAAGACTGCAAAGCCCATGACTGCCACTTCCCTCCTCCCTTGCGCTTCACGCCTGTTGCTGGCGGCCAGCCTTGCCTTGTCGCTTGGCGCCTGCAAACCCGGCGTGGAATCGGCCCAGGCCAGCGCCCCCGCCGGCACGCCGCCAGACCCCATGCTGGTGACCGCCGGCGAAGACATGCGCAAGCATCTGAAGATAGAGCCGGCAAGCATGGCGGAAGTGAGCAATGCCGAGCGCATTGCCGGCCGCATCGACTTTGACGAACAGCGGGTGGCCCGCATCGGCGCCGCCGTGACCGGCCGCGTGACCGAACTCAACGCCCATCTCGGCGAAACCGTAAAAGCCGGCGATCGCCTGGCGCAACTGCACAGCACGGAACTCGGCAACTCGCAGCTTGCCTGGCTGCGCACGCGGGCCCAGGTGGAACTGCATACCCGCAATGTGGAACGTGCCCGCCTGCTGTTGGCGGCAGACGTGATCGGCAGCGCGGAACTGCAAAAACGCGAAAGCGAACTGGCCATTGCGCAAGCCGAAATGCGCGCCGCCGCGGACCAGTTGCGGGTGCAAGGCATGGGGCGGCGCGCGCTGGCAGCACTCGGTTCTTCCGGCGTCATCAACTCCACTTCACAAGTCATTGCCACTGCAGACGGCGTGGTGGTGGAACGCCGCGTGGCCCAGGGCCAGGTGGTGCAGCCGGCCGACGCCATGTTTACAGTGGCGGACCTGTCTCGCGTCTGGGCCGTGGCCCAGGTGCCCGAGCAGCAGATTGCCGGCATCAAGACCGGGCAATCGGTATCGGTGCAGGTACCGGCACTGCGCAATGCGAACTTCGAAGGCAAGCTGGTGTATGTGGGCGACACCGTCAACCCGGAAAACCGCACCGTCACCGTGCGTACCGAAGTGGACAACCGCGATCGTCATCTCAAGCCCGAGATGCTGGCCACCATGGTGATCCGCTCGCAGCCGGTGAAGCGCCTGGTGGTGCCAAGCGCCAGCGTGGTGCGCGAGAACGGCGAAGACCATGTGCTCAAGGAAGCCGGGGCCAACCAGTTCCGCCTGGTGAAAGTGAAACTGCTCGCCGAGCATGATGGTTTGCGGCCGGTGGAAGCCGGTCTCAAGGAAGGCGAGCGCATTGTCACCGAGGGATCCTTCCACCTGAACAACGAGCGCAAACGCGCGCTGGCGGGTGACGACAAGTGATCGAATCCCTGGTACGCGCGGCGCTCAACCAGCGCCTGGTGGTGATTGTGCTGGCGGTGGTGGCGCTGGCCTTCGGCTTGCGCGCCACGCAAAAGCTTTCGGTGGACGCCTTTCCCGACGTGACCAATGTGCAGGTGCAGGTGGCCACCGAAGCGCCTGGCCGCTCCCCCGAAGAAGTGGAAAGACTGGTCACCGCGCCGATTGAAGTGGGCATGACCGGCCTGCCTGCCATGACGGAAATCCGCTCGCTCAACAAGGCGGGGCTGTCGCTGATCACGCTCGTCTTCACCGACCAGACCGATGTCTATTTCGCGCGTCAACTGGTGATGGAGCGGCTGATCGAGATCGGGCCGAAGCTGCCTTCCGGCGCGGTGCCGGTGCTGGGGCCGGTATCCACCGGCCTGGGCGAGGTGTATCAATACACGCTGGAGCGCAGCGACGATGGACAGCGCAAGCTCAGTGCCGATGAATTGACCCGCCGCCGCAATATCCAGGACTGGGTAGTCAGGCCGCTGTTGCGCTCGATTCCCGGCGTGGCCGAGATCAATTCGCAAGGCGGCTACGTGAAGCAGTACCAGGTGCTGGTGAACCCCGAGAGATTGCGTCACTACGGCCTGTCATTGCAGCAGGTGACGCGGGCGCTGGAACTGAACAATGCCAACTCCGGCGGCGGCGTGCTGCCCCAGCATGCCGAACAATACCTGATACGCGGCGTAGGCCTGATTCGCGATCTGGAAGACATCAACAGCATCGTATTGAAAGAAATCGATGCGGTACCGGTCACCATACGCGACGTCGCCGAAGTGACTCTGGGCCATGAAGTGCGCCAGGGCGCGGTGGTGAAGAACGGCGTCACCGAAGCCGTGGGCGGCATCGTCATGATGCTGCGCGGAGGCAATGCCAAGGAAGTGGTATCGCGCATCCAGACCCGGGTGGCGGAGATCAATGCGCGCGGCATGCTTCCCGAGGGCTTGAAGATCGTGCCGTATTACGACCGCTCGGAACTGGTGGACGAAGCGCTCAAAACCGTGGTCAAGGTGCTGATCGAGGGCGTGATCCTGGTGGTCATCGTGCTGTTCCTGTTCCTCGGAGACGTGCGCTCTTCCCTTGCGGTGGTGGCCACGCTGGTGTTGACCCCGCTGCTGACCTTCATGGTGATGAACCGTTACGGCTTGTCGGCCAACCTGATGTCTTTGGGCGGTCTTGCGATTGCCATTGGCCTGATGGTGGACGGACCCGCCGTGGTGGTGGAAAACGCCTATGCGCATCTGGGCCGCAACAACCATGGCAAGAGCCGGTCACGCGTGATACTGGCTGCCGTGATGGAGGTGGCCACGCCCGTGATTTTCGGTATCGGCATCATCATCCTGGTGTTTCTGCCGCTGATGACCTTGTCGGGCATGGAAGGCAAGATGTTTGCGCCGCTGGCTTACACAATTGCCATTGCGCTGTTCATCTCGCTTCTGCTGGCGCTCACACTCACGCCCGTGCTTTCCTCGTGGTTGCTGAAAAGCCGCCCGCCCGCAGCAGAACATGATGCCCACGCCGAGCATGAAACGCGGCTGATCGCGGCCATGAAAAAGCCGTACAAACCGGTGCTGATGCGGGCACTGGCGGCGCCGAAAAAGACTTTCCTCGCCGCCTTTGCCGCCTTCCTCGTTTCCCTGGCGCTGGTGCCCTTCCTCGGCACCGCCTTCATCCCGGAAATGCAGGAAGGCTCGATCGTCCCCGGCATCAACCGCGTGCCCAATATCTCGCTGGAAGAATCGATCCGCATGGAACAGGAAGCGATGCGTCTGGTGATGACCGTGCCAGGCGTGAAGTCGGCGGTGTCCGGCGTGGGCCGGGGCGAGTCGCCCGCCGACCCGCAGGGCCAGAATGAATCCACGCCCATCGTCAGCCTGAAGCCGCGCGACGAATGGCCGGACGGCTGGGACCAGGAAACCATCGCCGGAGAAATCCGCAAAAAATTGATGGCCCTGCCCGGCGTGCAAGTCGTGATGGCACAACCGATTTCGGATCGCGTGGATGAAATGGTGACCGGCGTGCGCTCCGACGTGGCGGTGAAAGTCTTTGGCGACGATCTGGCCGTGCTGAAGAAAAAAGCCGAGGAGATCGAGCGCGTGGCACAGGGCGTGCAAGGCGCCTGGGACTTTCGCATCGAGCGCGTGTCGGGTCAGCAGTATCTTTCCATCGACATCGACCGCCAGGCGATTGCTCGCCTGGGATTGAACGTGGCCGATGTGCACGAGATGCTGGAGACCGCAGTCGGCGGGCGTGCCGCGACTGAAATCTACGAAGGCACGCGCCGTTACAACGCCGTGGTGCGCCTGCCCGAGAAATTCCGCAACAACATCGATGCGATTCACGACCTGCTGCTCACCACGCCGCGCGGCCTGCAAGTGCCTTTGTCGAGCGTGGCCCACATCACGGTGGAAGACGGCCCGGCGCAGATCTCGCGCGAATCGGCGCGGCGCCGCATCGTGGTGGGCATCAATGTGAAGAATCGCGACCTGGGCGGCTTCGTCGCCGAGCTGCGGCAGAAGGTTGAGCAGACGGTGAAGATGCCCGAGGGTTACAGCCTGGAATGGGGCGGCCAGTTCCAGAACATGGAACGCGCCCTCGGCCATCTGGCTCTGATCGTGCCGATCACCATCGGCGCCATCTTCTTCCTGCTGTTCCTGCTGTTCGGCTCGCTGCGCATGGCGATGTTGATCATCATGGTGCTGCCGATGGCCTCGATCGGCGGCGTGGTCGGCCTGTTCGTGGCGCGCGAGTACCTGTCGGTGCCGGCCTCGGTGGGCTTCATTGCGCTGTGGGGCATCGCGGTGCTCAATGGCGTGGTGCTGGTGTCCACCATCCGCAAGCTGCGCCAGGAAGGCGTGGCGCTGGCCGAAGCCGCGCAGCTGGGTGCGCTGCTGCGTTTCCGGCCAGTGATGATGACGGCCACCGTTGCCATGCTGGGCTTGATTCCTTTCCTGTTCTCCGATGGCCCGGGTTCGGAAGTGCAGCGTCCGCTGGCGGTGGTGGTGATCGGCGGCCTGATCACGTCCACGCTGTTGACCCTGGTGGTGCTGCCGGCGCTGTACCAATGGTTTGACGACCTCGGCCCGGCCAAGCCCGATGAGCGGGACGGCTATACTGCGCAGGTTCAAACCGAGAAGGAGCCTGCATGATTTACGAACTGAGCACCCTCACTTCCGCGCCGGCGCGCCTGAAGGAAGTGATCGATGCCGTCAATGCCGCTGCCGCCAAAGTCCCCGCCGAACTGGTGGCGGCCTGGGTGAGCGAAGTCGGCCAGATCAATGATGTGCTGGTGCTGCGCCGCTATCCCGATGGCGGCCAGGCCAATGAAGTGAAACCGGGCGGCGGCAACTGGCTCGATGCGGTGCTGCCGCTGCTGGCGGGCTACAAGGTGGAAACCTATCGCCTGCTGCCGGGGATGCCGGCGCCGGCTGCCGGCGCGCATGGCGCCATCCACGAGATGCGCACCTATGTGTACCGCCCCGGCATGCTGGATGAATTGATCGCCACCTGGACGCCGCCCCTGTTGAAGCGGGTGGAAATATCGCCCGCGCCCCTGGTGATGTATTCGGTGGGTGGGCACGCCACCAAATTCATTCACCTGTGGGTGTATCCCTCGTACGAGGAAAGGCTGCGCATCCGCGCCGGTGAAGTGGCCAAGGGCACTTGGCCGCCGCCCGGTGGCAGGAATCGCTGGCTGAGCCAGGAGAACGCGCTGTTGGTGCCGCTGGCTTGCTCGCCGATGAAGTGAAGCTTCTGCGCGGGTCGGGCTGCAAAGCCCGACCTGATGCGCCCACATCAAATTCCCCAGGCGCTGTAGCGATTACTACTATTTAAGGTACTCAATTGTCTTGAGCGCCGGATGGTTCAGTTGAGTCTGCTCGAGCGCCTGCTTGAGCGGTTCAAGCGGAAAGTCGCCCGTTATGCGGAGCCGCAAGAAAGCCAGCTTCGGCAGACTTGCAATCAGTGCGGGCAATCCTGAGAGATCAGTCGCGGCATCGGCACCGATGTACAAAAGCAGGCTGTCCAGAGTCGACGCTTGGCTCATGTTGGAAAAAATATCTTTCAGCTCCAATCCCTGGGGGAACGACAGCGACAATGAGCGCAATCCCTCAGTAGAAAAAAGAGCTTTTCCCAGAGACGGCAAGGAATCATCGTCGATCCCCACGCCAACGGAGATCGTCCAACTGCTGACAACCGCCTGACTCTCTACGACGCGGTCGAGCCATTCAAGTTTATCCTGGCCGTCGAGAAAAATAGTGAGCTTCATCTCGCCCTTGCCATAGGCTTTCAGATCTTTCGCCAGACCTGAAATATCGCAGTTGACGCCCCCAAACATGGTGATGGTTACGGGCGGGCGATTCAGACGGTCTGCATGGCGGCGCAAAAATCCGCTCAGCAAACCCAGGTTCTCCTCGTTGTATGGGAAAGCGCCGGAGAACCTCACCTCCAGCCGCATGAAGGAAAAGGTCTGGAATGTGCTCTCCAGGAACGCCTTTGCAAGCGTCCCGCCCAGCTCGCTCAGCTCGATCGTCACACTGTTTTGCACCAGGCGCTGAAGGGCAGCGGCAATTTTCTGGTCCGAATTTTCATCCGGCTTCGTATTGAGAAGCCGGCGCGCAGCTGCACTGACCTGGCTGTCATACGGGCGAAAGCGCCCCGACCATTCCAGAGAATGCATCATTGACTTCACCCAATTCAGGCACTGCCTGCTCACCAGACTGATGGTCTTGACATACCAGACCTGAGCTTTGCCCGTGGTGACGGCCGTTTCAGAGGCATTCGGAAGCGGGAGCGCGAGACTGATAATTGGCAGCAGCACATCGTCAGGCAAGCTGCGCTCTGAAACGATAGGGGCGCCTGGCACTGCGCTTGAATTGCTGCTCTGGTCTGGAGCTTGTCTGTGGCCACCGCTTTTCACGGTGGAGTTTTCGGTGGAATTCGACCCGTACATACCTGGCCTCGGCGCGATGAATGAGAGGCCACTTAGTAACGAAATCAGAGTGCCCGTTCGGTGCGCAAGCTAGCTGAAGGGCCAAACCAATTTGAAGATCGTTACGTGTAGCGCCGCGACACCGACTCCGCCACGCACACCGGCTTGTCGCTGCCTTCGCGCTCGATGGTCACCAGCCAGGTGACTTGGGCGCCGCCGGCGATGTCTTCCACCGCCAGCAATTTCAATTGCGCCCGCACCCGGCTGCCAACCGGCACCGGGGCGGTGAAGCGAACCCGGTTCAGGCCGTAGTTCACGCCCATGCGCACGTCGCTCAGGCGGATGGCGTTCTCCATCAGCATCGGCAACAGCGAGAGCGTCAGAAAGCCGTGGGCGATGGTGCCGCCGTAAGGCGATTCGCGCTTGCTGCGCTCCACATCGAGATGGATCCATTGGTGGTCGCCGGTGGCGTCGGCAAATTGCTGCACGCGTTGCTGGGAGATTTCCACCCAGTCCGACACGGCCACGTCCTGCCCCACCAATTCCTTCAGTTGCGTAAGTGTCGCGATTTCGCGCATGGAATCTCCCTGTATTTTTTACTCGCCCTGGCGAAAGCCCGGCAGGCTGGCAAAACGCGCGAGATGGTGATCGGTATCGCCCAGCGACAGTTCGATCATGGTCAGGCGCTTGAAGTAGTGTGACGCCGGCAGTTCATCGGTGACGCCCATGCCGCCGTGCAGTTGCACCGCCTGCTGGCCGATGAAGCGCGCGGCCTGGCCAATGCGCGCCTTGGCGGCGCTGGCGTAGCGCATGCGCCAGGTGGCATTGGCCGAATCGACATGCACCGCCACCAACGTTGCCATGGAACGCGCCTGCTCGGCATGGATCATCATGTCTGCCATGCGATGCTGCAGCGCCTGGAATTTACCGATTGGCACGCCGAATTGCTGGCGGGTCTTGAGGTACTCCAGCGTGGCGGCATTCAAGGCGTCCATCGCGCCTACCGCTTCGGCGCACAGCAGCGCGATGCCGTAGTCGACGCCGGCTTCGATCAGGTCCAGGCCGCGTCCGAGCAGATTGCCGGTATCGACTTCCACCTCGTGGAAGTCGATGTCGGCCGCGCGCTGGCCATCGATGGCCCGGTAGTCACGCACCAGTACGCCACGCGCGTCCGCCCTCACCAGGAACAGCGCCGGCTCGTTATCGAGCAAGGCCGATACCAGCAGCATTTCGGCCTGGCCGCCATGCACCACCACTGACTTTGCGCCGTTGAGGATATAGCAGCTGGGACCTTTCACGGCTGTGGTCTTGATGTCGGCAAGGTCGTAGCGTGACTGCACTTCATACAGCGCCGAAGCCAGCTTGAGTTCGCCGGCCGCCACCTTCTCCAGCAGGGTTTCGCGGCCGCCCGCCAGGCGCAGGAAGCGCGCGCCCATTACGGTGGCGAAATACGGTTCCACCAGCAGCGCGCGACCCATCTCCTGCATCACCACCATCATGTCCACCGCGCTGCCGGAGAAGCCGCCCTGGGCTTCCGGCACCGGCAAGGCGGTCACGCCCAGCTCCACCAGCTTTTCCCACACTTCGCTTGAAGTGCCGGTGTTGGAGTGGATGATCTTGTTGCGGGCCTCGAAGGCATAATCCTTTTCCGCCCAGCGCCGCAAGGAGTCGGCAAACTGCTTTTGCTCTTGGCTCAGGTTGAAGTCCATGTTCGGCTCACAGTCCCAGGATCATCTGGCTGATGATGTTTTTCTGGATTTCGTTGGACCCGCCATAGATGGAGGTCTTGCGGAAATTGAAGTAGTAACCGGCCACCGGCGCGGCATCGTCGTCGCCGGTGATGGCATGCTCGGTTTTGCCTTCCAGGTAGTTGCGATCGAAAGGCAAAGCCATCGGGCCGACCGCCTCCACCATCAATTCGGTCAGGCCTTGCTGGATTTCGGTGCCCTTGATCTTGAGCATGGAAGCTTCCGGCCCCGGGCCGCGGCGCGTGCCTTCGGCCGACACCACCTTCAACACCGTGATTTCCAGCGCCATCAATTCGATTTCCAGCGAAGCCACCTTGGCCGCGAAAACCGGATCCTCAATGATGGGCCGGCCATGCTTCATGTGGGTATTGGCCAGGCGCTTCAGAAACTGCAGTTCGCGGCGCGAGCGGCCGACGGCGGCGATGCCGGTGCGTTCATGGCCGAGCAGGTATTTGGCGTAGGTCCAGCCCTTGTTCTCTTCGCCGATCAGGTTCTCGACCGGCACCTTGACGTTATCGAAGAACACTTCGTTCACTTCGTGTTCTTCATCCAGCATGATGATCGGGCGCACGGTGATGCCGGGCGACTTCATGTCGATCAGCAGGAAGGAAATGCCTTCCTGCTTGCGCACATTGGGGTCGGTGCGCACCAGGCAAAAGATCATGTCGGCATATTGGCCGAGCGTGGTCCAGGTCTTCTGGCCGTTGACGATGTAGTGGTCGCCCTGGCGCTCGGCGCGGGTCTTGAGCGAGGCCAGGTCGGAACCCGAGCCCGGTTCGGAGTAACCCTGGCACCACCAGTCGTCACAGGCCAGGATGCGCGGCAGGTAATGGCGCTTTTGCGCCTCATT
Organism: Pseudomonadota bacterium; assembly: GCA_023392035.1. GTDB lineage: Bacteria > Pseudomonadota > Gammaproteobacteria > Burkholderiales > Burkholderiaceae_D > Lacisediminimonas. Next base: position 28,020 of record JAEVZY010000357.1, read on the forward strand.
GCCGAAGGCCATGATGACCGGCGCCACCATGTTGACGCCGAAGGGCAGGATGGGAGGCGTACCGGCGCGCGCGCATTCGTCATCCCAGATATGGCGCTGCACGGCATTCCAGCCGGTGCCGCCGTATTCCACCGGCCAGTTGGCGCCGACCCAGCCCTGCTGGTTGACGATCTTGTGCCAGCGCACGTAATCGTCCTTGGAGAGGCGTTTGTGATTGAGGACCTTGTGCTTCAGGTCAGGCGGCAGATTGGCATTGATGAATGCCCGCGCCTGATCGCGGAAAGCCAGGTCTTCTGCGCTGTATTCGAGATCCATTCGTCCCCTCTCGCTTGTGGAATAGCACGACCGTTCGTCGGGCGATTATACAGCGCTCGCGCGGCGGCGCGGAGGCGGGGCGCAGGCGGCGCCGCGCCCTTTTCTTGCGGCGGGGCGATTCGGCTGGATTCAGTTGGCCTGTTTCAGGCGCTGCGGCGTGAGGTGAACCACCTTCTCGCCATTGCCGACCCACAGCTCGCCTTCCTGCACCGTCACCTGCAGTTGCATGCTGCGTTCGGCCAATGCGGCGAGCGCGGCGCTTTCTTCGGCGGGGATCTTCCAGACCTCCAGGTTGCGGGCCCGGGTCAGTTTGTTTTCCAGGCCCTTCCACCAGATGTCGCAGCTGTTGCTGTAGGCATAGACCACCACCTGCGCAGCGCGGCCGCTGGCCTTGAGCAGGCGCCGTTCGTCCGGCTGGCCGACTTCTATCCACTGCTCGATGGCGCCGGTGAGATCGCGCCGCCAGATGTCGGGCTCGTCCTCATCCGACAATCCACGGCCGAAGGCCAGGTTTTCCGCGGCCTGGCAGGCGAAGGCGAGGACGCGGATCATCATCCTTTCGTCGGTTTCAGAAGGATGGCGGGCGATGGTGAGGGAATGGTCGGCGTAGTAGCCGCGGTCCATGTCGGCGATTTGCAGATTGGCTTTGTAGATGGTGGATTTGAGCGCCATGGCGGTGCGAAGCGTTGCGGGTGAGACCGGAAAAGGCAGCAGTGTGCCACGGCGCAATGCGTTGCGCGCGGGACTTGAACTCCAGAGGGAGTTTTGTCGATCTGGACCCCGTCTGGCACAGGGCCGCATGATAGAATCGCGCCCTTGCTTGCCGGGCGGAATTCAGCTCCGTCCACAGGAGCCTGCGCGGCAGAAGGCGGCGAAGCGAAACCGGCGAAAAACGAGGGCAGTTTGTCGGTCCCGACAAGCTCAGGGGGGCCCCCTGAGCGCCGGAGGGAGCGGCAAAATGGACCGTTTTCTCGCCGGTTGCAGCCGCCGCCTTCTGCCGCGCAGGCTCCTATGCCCGAGTGGTGAAATTGGTAGACACAGCGGACTTAAAATCCGCCGCTTACCCGAGAGGGGGCGTACCGGTTCGATTCCGGTCTCGGGCACCAGAAGGGCGCTGAAGTCCGATATCCTGCTCAAGCGCAACGAGCGCTTCCGGAACGGTATTTACCATACGGTTCTACCAGCCCACTCCCGGACGCATGCCATGAATCCCGTCATCATCGCCGTCGCCATTACCGGTTCAGTTCCGCGCAAGAAAGACAATCCCGCTGTTCCGGTCACCGTATCCGAGCAAATCGAGTCCACGCATGAAGCTTATGAAGCGGGGGCGACGCTGGTGCATATCCATGTGCGCAATCCGGACGAGAGCTCGTCCTCCGATCCTGCGCTGTTCGCGGCCGTGCAGGAAGGCGTACGCAAGCACTGCCCTGGCATGATCGTGCAATTTTCCACGGGCGGGCGCGGGCGCGACCAGAATGCGCGCGGCGCTCCGCTGCATCACAAGCCGGACATGGCGTCACTGGCGACAGGCAGCGTGAATTTCCCGAGCATCATTTATGAGAATGCGCCGACGCTGGTGGATCAGCTTGCGGCCACCATGAAAGAAAACGGCATCCTGCCCGAGATCGAAATCTTCGACCTTTCGCATCTCTACGGCATGAAGCGCCTGATCGATGAAGGCTTGATCAACGAGCGGCCCCACGTGCAATTCGTCATGGGCATCAAGAATGCGCTACCGGTCGAGGAGCATCTGCTGGATCTTCTGCTGGGAGAACTCCGGCGGCTTGCGCCCAAAGCCACCTGGACCGCGGCCGGCATTGGCCGGCACCAGCGCGAGGTCATCGAATGGGTACTGCAGCGCAAGGGTGACGCCGTACGCACCGGGCTGGAAGACAACATCCGCGTCAGCCGTGACAAGCTCGCATCGGGCAATGCGGAACTGGTGAGAATCGCCGCCGAAATGTGCGCGCAACATGGCGCCCGCCCTGCCACCCCTGCCGAAGCCCGGGCGAAGCTCGGGCTGCCGGGTCGATTCTGATCTCGGGGTGGCATTCCGAGTAGCGGCCAATGTTCTATTAATGGAGATTCGGGCGATGTAAGATCGCGGGATGAAACACATCCCGCTTGCCATCGCACTTCTGATCTGCACAGCTCCGGTATTCGCTCACAAGATCATCGGCATCGCCGACGGCGACACGCTTACCCTGCTGGTTGACCGCCAGCCCCTGAAAATCCGGCTGGCCAATATTGACGCGCCCGAAAAAGCGCAGGCATTCGGCCAGCGCGCAAAACAGTCGCTATCCGACCTGTGCTGGGGCAAGGATGCGACCTACAAGGCGCAGACAGTCGATAGATATGGCCGGACAGTGGCAGTCGTGACCTGTGCCGGCGTCGAGGCGAACCGTGCTCAGGTCGAGCGGGGAATGGTCTGGGTGTACGACCGATATAACCAGGACTCGACATTGCCCGCGTTGCAGCTCGCGGCGAAAAGTGCGCGACGCGGGCTGTGGGCCGACAAGGCGCCGATTCCGCCCTGGGAGTTCCGGCACAGCAGTACCGAGCACGCCGATGGCCAGCCTGATTCAACCTGCCTCACTGGTCCGCGCGGCGGTCACTATCAAATAGTGAATGGGAAGAAGCGATACGGCTGTTGAGCGGCGGCAGTCAAAGCGGCAAATGCGTAAACGCCTCCAGCACCCGCGTATCCAACTCCACCACCCGCTCCAGCAGCGCCCACTGCCCTGACGCCTGGCGCGTCAGCCGGTCCTTGTACCGCCCCACCGCATACAGGGAAGACTCACCCGTGGTCAGGGTCCGGTATATGGCAAACGCAGAGTCGGCCGTGGCAGTGTCGCCCGCGATGCCGGCGACATCCGCGGAAACGACGTGCAGCCTGCGCGCCGGATCGCGCACATGCTCGCGCACCTCGGCCAGCAGCTTGGCAAGCGCCGGCATATCGGTCTTCCACCAGCTCAGCGTCTTGCGCATCTCGGTGCTGTAGGCCGTGATTTCGTACACGGCGCTGGAATCGAACAGGCTCTGCCAGCCCGCCAGGTCTTCAGCGTCCAGCAAACGCGCCGACCGCAATATCAACGCCTGGATCTGCAACTGATCCTTCAATGCAATGTCCTGGCTCACGAGGCTGCCTCCTCATTGGTCCGGCCATAGGGAAAGGCGGGATCGCGTCCCATCAGCCGGCCCCATTCGGCGTAGTAGGCGCGCAAGTTGGCGTCGTCGGTCGGGTTGAGGTCTTCTTCGCGCGCCAGGATGCTGTAGCGGACTACGTCAGAACGCATGGCGCGGTATTGGGATTCCACCGCGATCAAATCTTCCGGCAAGTTACGGCCGGCCGGGCCCCAGAACATATTGTGGTGACGCATGCGTATCTCGCGCAGCTCCGGCGTATCGCCCACCACGCCAAGGCCGCGCCATTCAATCAGCGTGTGCCCCGCATCCAGCGGCACCATGCGGTCCAGCCGCACGACGTTGGAGCGGATGTTGATCATCAGGTCTGGGAACAGGTTCATCACCCGCATCTCGTTGTCCTGCAAGCCGGGCAAGGTGCCGCCGGTGATCTGGTCATAGCCGCCGCGCTCGTAGGCCACGGTGGCATCGCCATCGGACCAGTAGCCGCTGTGGCCGCGCGGATGGATGCGCAGCTTCATCGGGCTGGTGCGGCCCAAGACCCAGGGCTGGGTCTTGCGATTGATGGCGTGCAGCATGCTGTGATAGCGCTCGCTGTTATTGTCCTGCCACAGCTTCCAGTTGCAGGCCACCACGGTCTTGTTGAAGTTGATCAGCTCGAGCGGAACGGTGGACAGCGGCTTCAGAAAACCATGCACGATCTCGCCCAGGAAATCCGCCAGCGCTTCGCAATCCTCATCCAGGTTCATGAAGACCAGACCGGCGAAGACTTCGGTGCGCACCGGCACCAGTCCCAGCGTGGATTTGTCCAGCCCGACCCGCTCGTAGCCGGCCGGTTTGGAAACCGCCTTCAGGCTGCCATCCAGGCCATAGTTCCAATGATGGTAGAAGCAGGTGAAGGAACTGGCGCAGCCCGATTCTTCGCGCACCACTTCCGCGCCGCGATGGCGGCAGGCGTTGTAGAAGCCGCGCACCTGATTGTCTTCCCCGCGCACCACGATCACCGGCTTGGCGGCGATGCTGGTGCAGCGAAAGCTGCCGGGCGCCGGCACTTCGCTTTCATGGCACACGAACTGCCAGCTCTTGCCCAGGATGCGGGCCTGCTCTTCGGCGAAGATCTGCTCGTCGGTGAAGATGCGGTTGTCCAGGAAATGGGTGGACGGCAGTGATGGGGGAAGATGGCCTTTGTGCATCGCGCTTCCTCGCTTGCTTCGTTGCTTGCTGCGTTGCGGCTCAGTCGAGCCGGATGTTGGCTTGGCGGGCCACGTTTTCCCAGGTGTCGATCTCGCCGCGAATGAACTTGGCAAACGCGGCCGGTGTGCTGGCCTCGACTTCAAAATCCGCCGCTTCCACCTTGCTGCGCACATCGGGCGAACGCAGGATGCGCACGATCTCCTGGTTGTATTTGTCGACGATCGCGGCGGGCGTGCTGGCAGGCGCAAGAAAACCGATCCAGATCGTGGCGTCGAACTTCGGATAGCCCGCCTCCGACATGGCCGGCACATTGGGCAGCGAGCGCAGGCGCTTGCTGCCCGTGACCGCCAGCGCCTTCAAGCGGCCGGCCTTGACGTAGTTGATCACATTGGCGGCGGCGAAGAAGCCGGCGTCCACCGTGCCACCCAGCAGGTCTGTCATCGCCGGCGCGGCGCCCTTGTAGGGAATGTGCTTCAACTCGATGCCGGCCCGGGTCTTGAACAATTCCATCGTCAGGTGCGAAGCGCTGCCGGCGGAAATGGAGGCGTAGTTGAGCCCGCCTTGCCGGCTTTTGGCCAGCGCCACAAACTCCTGCAGATTGGCCACCGGCAAATCGGCGCGCACCGCCAGCACCTGCGGCGAAGAGACGGCCAGCGTGATCGGCGTCAACTCCGACAAGTCATACGGCAGGTTCTTCACCAGGAAGGAGCTGATGACCAGCGGGTTGTAGCCGGCCAGTATCGTATAGCCGTCGCCGGGTGCCTTGGCCACCGCCGCCGCGGCGATATTGCCGGATGCGCCGGCCTTGGTCTCCACCACGACCGGCTGTTTCCACGCCTCGCTGAGCTTGGGCGCGACATAGCGCGCAATCAGGTCGACCGTGCCGCCGGAAGTGGGCACGACCATGTGTATCGGCTTGGAGGGAAATGCCGCCTCGTCGGCGGCGAGCGCGCCGGCACAGGATGCGCAAAGAATGGCCGCAACCGAAAGAAGTCGTACCAGGCAATGCCATGTGGAACGCATGTGTCTCCTTCCTCTCCCTGCCCTGACAGAGCGGCGAAATTCTGCCGGCCCGATCATTCAGGTTTTTGTAAGTGTACTTACATTCTTGAGGCTTACGTTAAGCTAGAAGCTTTTGAGTGTCAAGCAAGCTGGGCGGAGGATTGAGGATGAAGCAAGCAGCGAAATCGAAGCAGGTGGAAGACAGCAAGGGAATCGGCGCCCTGCATGAGCGACCCGGCGTGTTGTTTCGCCGCGCGCACCAGATTGCGGTCAGCCTGTTCGTGGAAGCCTGCGCCCCGCTCGGCCTGACGCCGCCGCAGCACTCGATCCTGTTCGCCGCCAACGCCCGCCCCAACGCCAGTCATGCCGAACTGGCGCGCAGCCTGGGCTTCGACCGGGTGACCGTGGGCAAGGTGGTCCAGAGTCTGGTCGAACGCGGCTTGTTGAGCAGCGAGCAGATGCCTGACAATCGGCGCGATCGCGCCCTGCGCGTCACGCCCGAGGGAAAACGGCTGCTGCGCAGCGCAGAAAAGCCGGTGCATGACATGTCGCAACGGCTGCTGTCACCCTTGACGCCCAAGGAACAGGCGCAGTTGATGAAACTGATGCTCAAGCTGACGACGGGATTGAATGAGGCCTCGCGCACGCCGGTCGCCGTCGCGCGCGAGGAGAATGCAGCGCAATAGCCCATGGCCCGGACCGCAGCCGCTTCGCGGCCGCATTTTCACGGCCGCGCTTTCACGACTCCATAATCGTCTTCACTTTCGAAAACAGTTCCTCCAGCGCCTCTATCGTCACCGGCTTGGTGAGGTGAAAATCGAAGCCGGCATTGCGTGAGCGTTCCCTGTCCTCGGCCGCGCCCCATCCGGTCAGTGCCGCCAGCACCACGCTGGACAGCTCGCTGCGTTGGCGGATCGCCTGCGCCACTTCAAAGCCGGTCATCTCCGGCATGCCCAGATCGAGCAGCGCCAGATCGGGCTTTCTGCGCAGCGCCAGCTCCAGCGCTTCGCGGCCGTCGTGGGCAACTTCCACTTCATTGCCGCTCGCCTGCAAAAGCGCCTGCAGCACGTAGGAAGTATCGCGGTTGTCTTCCGCCAGCAGAATGCGCAAGCCGCTTTGTTGCGCGCGCGCCTCCGCCGCTTCGACCGGTGCCGCATCCTCTGGCACACGCGGCCCGACCACCGGCAGGCGCACCGTAAATGTGCTGCCGCGCCCGACGCCGGCACTCTCCGCCAACAGGCTGCCGCCATGCTTTTCCGTCAGCCTTTTGGCCAGGTTCAGGCCGATGCCCAATCCCCCCTGCGACTTTGCAAGGCCACGCCCGGACTGCGAGAACATTTCAAACAGCCGCGCATGGTCTTCCGGGGCGATGCCGATGCCGTTGTCGCTCACGGCGATGAGCGCCATGGTGTTCTCCTGCCGCAAGCGCAATTCGATGCGGCCGCGCTCGGGGGTGTACTTGGAAGCGTTGATCAGCAGGTTGCTCAGGATCTGGGCCACGCGGTTGCGGTCGGCGAATACCCAGATCGGCTTGGTCTCCACATCGATCACCAGGGCATGCCGCCTTTCCTGCAACGCCGGACGGCTGGCATCGATCGCTTGCTTGATGATGTCCTGGAGGTGTTCATGCGCGCATTTGAGTTCGATCTTTCCGCTGTTGATGCGCGCCACATCCAGCAGCTCGTCCACCAGATGCACCAGATGATCCAGCTGCCGGCGCATGATCGTGTGCACCTCGCGGATGCGTTCGGCCGGCAGCGTGCCGAGATCGATCAGTTCCAGTCCGCTGCGAATCGGCGCCAGCGGATTGCACAGTTCGTGCGCCAGCACGGCCAGGAATTCGCCCTGCCTGCGGTTGGCCACGGCCAGGTCGGAAGCCATACGCGCCAGCTCTTCTTCCTTGTGCTTGGATTCGGTAATGTCGCTGAAAAGCAGCGCCACTTGCCGGCTGCCGGCGCCACCGATGCGCGTCACGGAGATGTCGTACCAGCGGCCCAGTCCCGCCGAGTAGTCCATGAAGCGGGTGGAGCGGCCGGTGCTGGCCACCTGGTCATAGATCTTGAGCCAGGACAGCGTGGGCTCGGAAAATACTTCGCGCACGGTCTTGCCGACCACGTCATGCAAGCCGTTCAGCCGGCCCGCCGCCGGATTGGCTTCGATGAACCGGAAGTCCGTCACGGCGCCGCCCTTGTCGTAGATCAGCTCGATGATGTAGAAGCCCTCTTCGATGGTGTCGAACAACGCCTTGTAGCGCGCTTCGCGCTGGCCGAGCTGCTCTTCCATCAGGCGCTGCGCCGTCACATCCAACGCCACGCCCTGCATGGAAAGCGGGGTTCCATCCTCGGCAAATTCCACCGCCCCGCGCAGGTGCAGGAAGCGCCAGCCGCCATCGGCGGCGCGCACCCGATAAATTTCCTGGTAGGGCTCACCCTTGCCGATGGCATTGGCCACCCGCTCGCGGGCCGGCGGCACATCGTCCGGATGGAGCTTGCCGAAATACGCTTCGGCGTCCACCCCTGCCGGGTTTTCCGGAACGCCGAACAGGCGCGTCGCATTGGCATCGCCATGGACCAGGTTGGTGGAGAGGTCGTACACCCAGGTGCCGATGTCGGCGGAATTCAGAATGCCCTGCACCCGCCGGCGCGCCTCACGCAGCGCGAGTTCGGTTTCCTTCTGCTCGGTGATGTCGGTGTGGGTGCCTATCCATTCCCGCACCGAACCGTCTTCGTGCCGCACCGGCACTGCGCGTACGCTGATCCAGCGGTAGTGTCCGTCGACGTGCCGGATGCGCAGTTCGTTCTCGTAGTAGCTTCCCTCAAGGCAGGCGCGGCGCCAGCCTTCAACCGCGCGCTGCCGGTCGTCCGGATGGAGCAGCTTGACCCAGTCGGCATTGCGCCCTTCCTCTTCGCTGAGCCCGGTCACGGCGCGCGAGGACAGCGAGTCGGGCAGGACGCAGCCGTCCGCATCCGCGTACCAGACCGCCTGCGACGTCGCATGCACCAGGGAGCGAAAACGCTGCTCGCTTTCCTGCAGCCTGGCGTGGGCCGTCTTTTGTTCGTGGATGTCGGTATTGGTGCCCATCCAGCGGCTGATCCGGCCTTCGGCATCCAGCACCGGCGCGCCTTTGCCGAGCACCCAGCGATACTGCCCGCTGTGATGGCGAAAGCGGAATTCGATCGACAGCGGCGTGCCCTGTTCCAGGCAACGGGTCCAGATCTGAAGCACGCGCTCGCGGTCCTGCGGATCGACCAGCTCGGCCCATGCGCTTCCAGCCAAGTCTTCATGGCGCTTGCCGGTAAAAGCCAGCATTTGCGCATTGAAATAATCGCCCCGCCCTTCGGCCGTGGAAGACCACACCATGTGAGGCGTCGCCTCCACCATGGCCCTGAGCTTGGCTTCACTCTCCTGAAGCCGGGTCGACTGTTCGACGCTCGCGCTTTCCAAGCGGCCCATTGGCTTTCCTGGGTGATAGAAGATGCGGAAGTGAGCTACCCGATTGCACTGAAGAAAGCAGGTATCACGCCCGCTGGTTCAGCTTCGACCATGAAGCCAGGGAATGCGCTCCCGGCACTTTGGCAAGACGCGGCGTTGGCCTCAAGAAAACTGTTCGACAGTGTTCCAGCGCAAACGGCCCTGCCAGGATGCGGGCCGCGTTTTCTCAGGCCTGCTTGCTGGCCTGGCGCCGCCTTTCCATCAACAGGCTGAACAGGTTGCCGCTCAAGATCAGGCTGGCGCCAATGGCCAGCGACAAGCTCAGGCTTTCACCGTACAGGATGGCGCCCACCACGGCAATCAGGGGCAGGCGCAGCAGGTCGATCGGCACCACCACCGAAGCGTCGGCCAGCTTCAGGGCGCGCGTGAAGCAGTAATGGGACGACAGGCCGGTGAGCCCGATCACGGCCAGCGCCGGCAGCATGGCCAGGGTCGGCGCGGTCCAATGGGTGAGCGATGGCAGCAGGCCCAGCGGCAACTGGATCAGCATCATGTAGAACAGGATGGTGAGCGGCGCGTCGGTGGCAGCCAGCTTCTTGGTCGTCATGTGGGCAATGCTATAGCCCATGGCACCCAGCAGCACGGCCAGCGCCGCCGGATGCATGATGTCGCTGCCTGGCTTGACGATGATCAGCACGCCCGCCATGCCCAGTACCACCGCCACCCGGCGCGGCCAGGTCAGCTTCTCGCCCAGGAAAAACACGGCCAGCAATGAAGTCCATACCGGCGCCGTGAATTCGATGGCAAAGACTTCCGCCAGCGGGATGAAGCCGATGCCGTAGAACCAGCCGAACTGGCCGCCGAAATTGGCCACATTGCGCAGCAGGTGCAAGCCGAAGCGCTGCGTGCCCAGCTTGTGCCAGCCATAACGCGCCAACAGCAGGCTGACCACCACCAGGCCGCACAGGCTGCGCCAGAACAGGATCTGGAAGGTGGACATCTGGCCCGACAACTGCCGGCCAGCGACCGCCATGGCCGCGAAGGAAAGCAAGGCGCCGCCCATCCAGAGGGCGGCCAAAGTGATGTGGTGGTTCCTGGAAGGCGCGATGGCCGATTCGACGGTCTGCACGAGTGGTCTTGGGCTCTGGAAAACGTGCAGTGTATGTCAGCTGCGGCCGGCGCGCAGAAGGTGGCTCGGCAGGCGCCATGGAGGATGCCGCCTGCCGCGCGTTTGCACGCTTCACGTGCTGCGGCCGTGGCCTCAGGCCTGCGCGCGCCGCAGCGACGTCGCCGCGGCCACCATGTTGCGCAAGGCGGGAATTACTTCCGGCCACTGGCGTGTTTTCAGGCCGCAGTCCGGATTGATCCACAGGCGCTCGGCTGGAATGCGCAGCGCCGCCTTGCGCATCAGGGCCACGATCGCGGCCTCCGTGGGAATGTTGGGCGAATGGATGTCGTACACCCCGGGGCCGATCTGGTTCGGGTATTGGAAATGCTTGAAGGCGTCCAGCAATTCCATGTCCGACCTGGCGGTTTCGATGGTGATGACGTCGGCATCCATCTGCGCAATGGCCGCCATGATGTCCTTGAACTCCGAATAGCACATGTGGGTGTGGATCTGGGTTTCATCCCGCACGCCGTTGGCGGCCAGGCGAAAGGCTTGCACCGCCCAATCGAGGTAGTGTTTCCACTCGGAGCGGCGCAGCGGCAAGCCTTCGCGCAGCGCGGCTTCGTCGATCTGGATGATCGCCAATCCGGCGCGCTCCAGGTCCAGCACTTCCTGCCGGATCGCCAGCGCCAGTTGGCGGCAGGTTTGCGCGCGCGGCTGATCGTCGCGAACGAAGGACCAGTTGAGCATGGTGACCGGCCCCGTCAGCATGCCCTTCACCGGCTTTGCGCTCAGCGATTGGGCATAGGCCGCCCACTGCACCGTCATTGCCTGCGGCCGGCTGATATCCCCGTACAGCAGCGGCGGTTTGACGCAGCGCGAACCGTAGGACTGCACCCAGCCGTATTCGGTGAAAGCGTAGCCTTCCAGTTGCTGGCCAAAGTACTCCACCATGTCATTGCGTTCGGCTTCGCCGTGGACCAGCACGTCCAGTCCAAGTTGTTCCTGCTCGCGCACGCTGCGCGCGATTTCGGCGCGCATGGCCTGGCGATATCGGTCTTCATCCAGCAGGCCGGCCTTGAACTGGCTGCGGGCGCGGCGAATTTCTTCCGTCTGCGGAAAAGAGCCGATGGTGGTGGTTGGATACAGCGGCAATTGCAGCAGCGTCGCCTGCAGCGCGCTGCGCTGCTCGAACTGGCTCTGGCGCTGGCCCAGGCTGGCATCGATGCCGGCCATGGCGGCCCTGACGGCGGGATTCATCACACGCGGCGAAGCGCGGCGCGCGGCGACGGCACGCGCATTGGCCGCCAGTTCCGCCGCAACCTCCGGCCGCCCATGCCGCAGCGCGCGCGCCACGATCTTCAGCTCATCCAGCTTTTGCACGGCGAAAGCCAGCCAGGCGCGGATGTCCGCATCCAGCTTCTGTTCGCTGTTCAAGTCCACCGGCACGTGCAATAGCGAGCAGGAAGGCGCCAGCCACAGGCGATCCCCCAGCTGCTGCGCGATCGGCTCCAGCCAGTTCAGCAGCGCTTGCAAGTCGGTCTTCCACACATTGCGGCCGTCGATCACGCCCAGCGACAGCACTTTATGGGTCGGCATCAGGTTCAGCAGTTGCTGCGCTTCGTCGCGGCCGTTGACGGCATCGATATGCAAACCCGCCACCGGAAGATTGGCCGCCAGATAGCTGTTCTCCTGCAGCCTGCCGAAGTAAGTGGCGAGCAGGATCTTGAGTGAGCTGCCCTTGAGCTGGTGATAGGCCTCGCTGAAGGCGTGCTGCCAGGCGGCGTCCAGCTCGGTCACCAGCAGCGGCTCGTCGATCTGTATCCATTGCACGCCTTCGGCGGCGAGCAGGTCCAGCAATTGCGCATAGACCGGCAGCAGCCTGGGCAGCAGCGCCAGCTTGTCGCTGTCGTCCTTGGTCCGCGCCAGCGCAAGATAAGTGACCGGCCCAATGATGACCGGCTTGGCCTTGACGCCCTGGGCGCGCGCCTCCCGAACCTGCTCAAGCAGGCGCGAGGCATCAAGCTTGAAAACGCTTGCGGCATCGAGTTCCGGGACGATGTAGTGGTAGTTGGTGTCGAACCACTTGGTCATGGCGCCGGCCGCCACGGCGCCGCAGCAGTCGGCATGCTCGCCGGCCGATTGCGCGGAGCGGCCGCGCGCCAGGCGGAAGTAATTGTCCAGGGTATCGCCATGGTAGCCGCGCAGGCGTGCCGGCAGATTGCCCAGGGTGAAGCTCATGTCCAGCACCTGGTCGTAAAAGCTGAAATCGCCGACCGGCACCCAGTCGAGTCCGGATTGGTCTTGCCAGTGCCGGCGGCGCAATTGGGCGCCCACCGCTTGCAGCGCGGCGCGCGAGGTCTCGCCCTTCCAATACGCTTCGAGGGCGGTTTTCAGTTCGCGCCGGGCGCCGATGCGGGGAAAGCCGAGATTGTGGGTGGTGATCATGAGCAGGTCGGGTATCGAAGAGAGAGGCGCTCATGCTAGGCCGCCCAGACCATGACGTAAAATGGTCTTTTCTCACCGATCAATGAATTTCACTCATCCATCATGCTGGAGCGCATTCATCTGGAGATCATCCAGGAAGTCGAGAACCAGGGCTCGCTGACCGCGGCGGCCGACGTGCTGTGCCTGACGCAATCGGCCCTGAGCCACACCATGCGCAAGCTGGAACAGCAACTGGGCAGCGCGGTCTGGCTGCGCGAGGGACGCAGCCTGCGCCTGACCCAGGCCGGCGCGTATCTGCTGGCCCTGGCCGGCCGCGTGCTGCCGCAGCTCAAGCTGGCGGAGGAACGCATGCTGCAGTTCGCGCGCGGCCAGCGCGGCACGCTGCGCATCGGCATGGAGTGCCATCCCTGCTATCAATGGCTGTTGCGGGTGGTCTCGCCTTACCTGGCGGCCTGGCCGGATGTGGATGTGGACGTCAAGCAGAAATTCCAGTTCGGCGGCATCGGCGCCCTGTTTGCCCATGAGATCGATCTGCTGGTGACGCCCGATCCGCTGTTCAGGTCCGGCCTGCATTTCGAGCCGGTCTTCGACTATGAGCAAGTGCTGGTGGTGGCAAGCGGCCATGCGCTGGCCGGCAAGAAATTCATCAAGCCGCAGGAGCTGGCGCAGGAGACCTTGATCACTTATCCGGTGGACATTGACCGGCTGGATATCTTCACGCAATTCCTGTTGCCAGCGGGCGTGCGGCCGATGCGCCACAAGACCATAGAAACGACCGACATCATGCTGCAGATGGTGGCTGGCGGCCGCGGCGTGGCGGCGCTGCCGCGCTGGCTGGCGCAAGACTACGCGAACAAAATGGATCTGGTGCCGGTACAGCTTGGAAGCAAGGGCATCGCCAAGCAGATCTTTTTAGGGGCGCGCGTGTCCGACATCGATACCGACTATGTGCGGGGATTCGTCGAACTGGCGCGCAAGTCCTAGCCGGACCTTATACCCCCGAACCACCGCCGTCTGCCCGCCGCGCAGTGCTGCCGCGCGGCACTTTCCATAGGTTTTCCACACACGCGCCGCCAATTTCAACAGGATTTTTACAGCCGTTTTTCTACCATGGCATCCAGTCATTTCGCTGGAGAACACACATGGACTTCCTGTATGCCGCCGCCTTCGCCGGCATGTTTGCCCTGGCGCTCGGGCTGGCCTGGGGCTGCGCCCGCCTGATGGGGGGCGCGCAATGATCGGCCTCTATTTCATCAGCGCCCTGGCGGCGCTGGGCCTCCTGGTCTACCTGATCGCAGCGCTGCTCAAGCCGGAGAACTTCTCATGAATGCGCACGCCTGGATTCTTCTGTTGATTTACCTGGTGCTGCTCCTGCTGGCGGCCAGGCCTCTGGGGCGCTACATCGCCAATGTGATGGAAGGCCGGCCCGGCCTGGCGCTGCGTATCGGCGCGCCGCTTGAATCGCTGGTCTATCGCGCGGCCGGCGTAAAACGCGAAGACGAAATGAACTGGCTGCACTACGCCATCGCCATTCTCTTCTTCAATCTTCTCGGTTTCGTGGCCGTGTATGCGCTGCAGCGCCTGCAGGCTTTCCTGCCGCTGAATCCGGCCGCCATGGGCGCGGTCACGCCGGACTCATCCTTCAATACCGCGGTCAGCTTTGTCTCCAATACCAACTGGCAGGGGTACAGCGGCGAGTCCACCATGTCCTACCTGACCCAGATGCTGGGGCTGGCGGTGCAGAACTTCCTCTCCGCCGCCACCGGCATCGCGGTCGTGATCGCGCTGATCCGCGGCTTTGCCCGGCACACGGCAAATACCATAGGCAACGCCTGGGTCGACCTCACCCGCATCACGCTCTATGTCCTGCTGCCGATTTCGCTGGTGTACGCATGCTTCCTGATGAGCCAGGGCGTGATCCAGAACTTCGACGCCTACAAGGATGTGAGCACGCTGCAAGCCACCCACTACGACCAGCCCAGGCTCGATCAGGCCGGACAGCCGCTCAAGGATGAGAAAGGCAATGCAGTCACGCAAGCCGCCAGCACGCAAACCCAGACCCTGCCCATGGGCCCGGTGGCATCGCAGGAAGCGATCAAGCAGCTGGGCACCAATGGCGGCGGCTTCTTCAATGCCAACGCGGCACATCCCTTCGAAAACCCGACTGCGCTGTCCAACCTGGCGCACATGCTGGCGATCTTCCTGATTCCGGCGGCGCTGTGCCTGAGCTTCGGACGCATGGTCGGGGATGAGCGGCAGGGATGGGCGGTGCTGGCGACCATGACGATCCTCTTCATTGTGATGGTGGTGGTTGCCACCCACTTCGAATCTCAAGCCAATCCCCTAATCGACAAGCTCGGCGTGCTCAACAGCAGCAACATGGAAGGCAAGGAAACCCGCTTCGGGATCACCGACTCCAGCCTGTTCGCGGTCATCACCACGCTGGCTTCCTGCGGCGCCGTGAATGCCATGCACGACTCCTTCATGCCCATGGGCGGCTTCGTGCCGCTGTGGAACATGATGCTGGGCGAAGTGGTGTTCGGGGGCGTCGGTTCCGGCCTGTACGGCATGCTGGTATTTGCCATCATGGCGGTATTCATCGCCGGCCTGATGATCGGCCGCACGCCCGAATACATCGGCAAGAAGATCGAAGCGTTCGACATGAAGATGGTGTCCATCGCCATCCTGGTGACTCCCCTGCTGGTATTGGGCGGCACTGCCATTGCCGTCAGCGTGGCACCGGGCGTGGCTGGCGTAGCCAACCCCGGCACCCACGGCTTTTCCGAAATCCTGTACGCCTTCACTTCGGCCGCCAACAACAATGGCAGCGCCTTCGCCGGGCTGTCGGCCAACACGCCTTTCTACAACTTCATGCTGGCCATCGCCATGTGGTTCGGCCGCTTCGGCGTAATCGTGCCGGTGCTGGCACTGGCCGGCTCGCTGGCCGCCAAAAAGCGCATTGCCACCAGCGCCGGAACCATGCCCACGCATGGCCCGCTGTTCGTGGTGCTGTTGATCGGTACCGTGTTGCTGGTGGGCGCCCTGAACTATGTCCCCGCGCTGGCCCTGGGTCCGGTGGTGGAGCACTTGACGCTGATGCCGCGCTGAGCCGGGAGAAAAAATCATGTCTCGAAAAAAATTGACCATGTTCGACCCGGTGCTGGTGAAGCCCGCGATCATCGACTCCTTCAAAAAATTGACCCCGGCCGTGCAATGGCGCAATCCGGTGATGTTCGTAGTGTATGTCGGCAGCATCCTCACCACCCTGCTCTGGATCCAGGCCCTGGGCGGAAACGGCGAAGCGCCGGCCGCTTTCATCCTCGCCATTGCGCTCTGGCTGTGGTTCACCGTCCTGTTTGCCAACTTCGCGGAAGCCCTGGCCGAAGGGCGCAGCAAGGCGCAGGCGGCCTCCCTGCGCACCCTGAAGCGCGATACCTTTGCCATGAAACTCGATGCGCCGCACTATGACGCCAAGCGGCTGCCGGTGCCCTCCACCGATCTGCGCCGCGGAATGTTCGTGATCGTCAATGCCGGCGAGATCATTCCGGCCGATGGCGAGGTGGTGGACGGCGTCGCTTCGGTCGACGAGTCCGCCATAACGGGCGAATCGGCGCCGGTCATCCGCGAATCCGGCGGCGACTTCTCGGCCGTGACCGGCGGCACCCGCGTGCTTTCCGACTGGCTGGTGATCCGGGTCACGGTCAACCCCGGCGAAACCTTCGTCGACCGCATGATAGCGATGGTGGAAAGCGCCAAGCGCCAGAAGACCCCGAACGAAATTGCATTGACCATTCTGCTGGTGGCCCTGACCATCGTCTTCCTCGGCGTGACGGTGACCATGCTGCCGTTCTCGATGTTCTCGGTTGCGGTCACCCGATCCGGCGCGCCGGTCAGCGTGACGGTGCTGATTGCGCTCCTGGTGTGCCTGATTCCCACCACCATTGCCGGCTTGCTGTCGGCCATCGGCGTGGCCGGCATGAGCCGCATGATGCAGGCCAATGTCATCGCCACCTCCGGCCGCGCGGTGGAAGCGGCGGGCGACGTCGACATCCTGCTGATGGACAAGACCGGCACCATCACCCTGGGCAACCGCCAGGCGGCGGCCTTCATTCCGGCCGAGGGCGTGAACGAACGCGAGCTGGCCAACGCCGCGCAACTGGCGTCGCTGGCCGATGAAACGCCCGAAGGCCGCAGCGTGGTGGTGCTGGCCAAGCAGAAATTCAACCTGCGCGAACGCGACATTCATTCGCTGGAGGCGCACTTCCAGCATTTCTCGGCCCAGACCCGCATGAGCGGGGTCGATCTGCATCGCGGCGCCATGCCGGGCGCAGCGCAGGAAAGTTCGCCGGCGCAAAGCCATGGCAGTGCCGCCCAGCAGGCAGAACTGGCCATCGCCGGCGCCCGCCTCGGCACGCTGGACATGGTACGCATCCGCAAGGGTGCGGCGGACGCCATCCGCAAGCATGTGGAAAGCTGCGGCGGCACGTTCCCCGCTTCGGTCCAGGCCACGGTTGACACGGTTGCCCGCAAAGGCAGCACGCCGCTGGTGGTGGCGCAGGACGATCGGGTGCTGGGTGTGGTGGAACTCAAGGATGTCGTCAAGGGCGGCATCAAGGAACGCTTTGCCGAATTGCGCCGCATGGGCATCCGCACCATCATGATCACCGGCGACAATCGCCTGACGGCAGCGGCAATTGCCGCCGAAGCCGGGGTCGACGATTTCCTGGCCGAAGCCACGCCCGAAGCCAAGCTGGCCCTGATCCGCCAGCACCAGGCCGAAGGCCGGCTGGTGGCGATGACCGGCGACGGCACCAACGACGCCCCTGCCCTGGCCCAGGCCGACGTAGCGGTGGCCATGAATACCGGCACCCAGGCCGCCAAGGAAGCCGGCAACATGGTCGACCTCGATTCCAATCCGACCAAGCTGATCGAGGTGGTGGAAACCGGCAAGCAGATGCTGATGACGCGCGGCTCGCTCACCACCTTTTCGATTGCCAACGACGTCGCCAAGTATTTCGCCATCATTCCGGCGGCCTTCGTCACCACCTATCCGCAGCTGGGCGCGCTGAACGTGATGGGGCTGGCCACGCCGAACTCGGCCATCCTGTCGGCGGTGATCTTCAACGCCCTGATCATCATGTTCCTCATCCCGCTGGCCTTGAAGGGCGTGCGGTACCGGGCGCTGGGCGCGGCCATGCTGTTGCGGCGCAATCTGCTGGTCTACGGCCTGGGCGGCCTGATCGCGCCCTTCGTCGGCATCAAGCTGATCGACACGCTGCTGGTCCTGTTCCACCTGGCCTGAAAGGAGTTGCCATGAACCTGATTCGTCCCTCCATCACCGTATTCGTCGCGCTGTCGCTGGCAAGCGGCGTGGTGTATCCGCTGCTGACAACCGGCATAGGGAAGTTGGCCTTCCCCGAGCAGGCGGCCGGCAGCTTGATCATCAAGGATGGCAAGGCTGTCGGCTCCAGCCTGATCGGCCAGAACTTTGCCGAACCCAAATACTTCTGGGGCCGCCCTTCGGCCACCTCGCCGCAGCCGTACAACGCCAGCGCCTCCTCCGGCTCCAACCAGGGACCGTCAAATCCGGCGCTGATGGATGCGGTCAAGGCGCGCGTGGCGGCCTTGCATGACGCCGATCCGGGGAACAGCAAGCCGGTGCCGGTCGATCTCGTCACGGCCTCGGCCAGCGGGCTGGACCCGCACATCAGTCCCGCCGCTGCCCAATACCAGCTCGAGCGCGTGGCCCGCGTGCGCCAACTGCCGCCGGAGACGGTGCGGCAACTGGTGGAACGCAACACGCAAGGACGGCAACTGGGATTGTTCGGCGAAGCGCGAGTCAACGTGCTGAAGCTGAACCTGGACCTGGACGCCGCGCGCTGATGCGGCGCCGGTGAACCACGCGGCACGGGTTCGAAGCACGCTCAATACAAGCTCAAGGAACCGAGAGTAAAACAGGCAATGAAAATCCCGGCACATCTTGCGGCACTCTTGCACAAGGACGCATCATGACCAACGAGCGGCCCAGTCCGGAACAGCTGCTGGACATGATCAATGCCGAGCAGGCCCGCGCCGCGCGCGGCCGGCTCAAGATTTTTTTCGGCGCGTCTGCCGGCGTCGGCAAGACCTACGCCATGCTGAATGCGGCGCGGGCCCAGGCCGCCCAGGGCATCGAGGTGCTGGTCGGCATCGTCGAGACCCATGGCCGCAAGGAAACCGAAGCCTTGCTGGAGGGGCTGCCAGCGCTGCCCCTGAAGGAAATCTCGTATCGGGACAAACAGCTCAGGGAGTTTGATCTCGACGGCGCGCTGGCACGCAAGCCGCAGTTGATCCTGGTGGACGAGTTGGCGCACTCCAATGTGCCGGGCTCACGCCACCCGAAACGCTGGCAGGACATCGAGGAATTGCTGGCGGCCGGCATCGATGTCTACACCACGGTCAATGTCCAGCATCTGGAAACGCTGAACGACATCATCAGCGGCATCACCGGCATCAAGGTGTGGGAGACCTTGCCCGACCGCGTGTTCGACATGGCCGATGAAGTGGTGATCGTCGACCTGCCGCCCGATGAACTGCTGCAGCGCCTGAAGGAAGGCAAGGTCTATCTCGGCAACCAGGCCGAGCGCGCGATCCAGAACTTTTTCCGCAAGGGCAACCTGATCGCCCTGCGCGAACTGGCCTTGCGCCGCACCGCCGACCGGGTCGATACCCAAGTGCGCCAATACCGGCGCGAACAGTCGGTGGCGCCGGTCTGGCAAACCCGGCAAGCGCTGCTGGCTTGCGTGGGCCCCGGCGAGCGCGGCGCGCGGGTGGCGCGCAATGCCGCGCGCATGGCTTCGCAAATGAATGCCGACTGGCATGCGGTCTACGTGGAAACGCCGGAACTGGAACACCTGCCCGCCGGCGCTCGCCGCGAGGTGATGGAAAACCTGAAGCTGGCCTCCAAGCTCGGCGCCGAAACGGCGGTCTTGTCCGGCAACGACGCCGCCGCCGAAGCCGCCATCTATGCCCGCAAGCACAATCTCACCAAGCTGATCGTCGGCCGGCCGCAGCGCAAGCGCTGGGCCTGGCAGCGTTCCTTCGCCCAGGAACTGGCGGTCAAGGCGCCGGACATCGACTTGATCCAGGCTTCGCAAGAAAACGCGGCCGGCCCGGCACGGCCAACGGTGGTGGAACAGTTCCAGTCCCTCGAGCATCGCGCCTCATGGCAGGCCTATGCCAAGAGCGCCCTGATCAGCGCCATTGCCGCCTTGCTGGCCGCGCCCTTGCACACCTTCTTCGACCTGACCAACATCGCCATGGTGTTCCTGCTGGCGGTGGTGATCGTCGCCTCGCGTTATGGATTCGGCCCTTCGGTGATGGCGACTTTCCTGAATGTGGCCGCGTTCGACTTTTTCTACGTGCCGCCGCGCTACACCTTCGCCGTCAGCGATGCGCAATACATCCTCACCTTTGGCGTCATGCTGGGCGTGGGCCTGCTGACGGCGCACCTGACCACCGGCCTCAAATACCAGGCCAATGTGGCCAGCAGTCGCGAGAACCGGGTGCGCGCCCTGTATGAAATGTCGCGCGAACTGTCGGCCGCGCTGATGCTTGAGCAAATTGCCGAGATCAGCCAGCGCTTTGCCATGACCGAGTTCAAGGCGCGCGCCAGCATCTTCATTGCCGACGATGCCGACCAGTTGCAGGAAGTGACCGGCAATCCGGAATTCCATTGCACGGCCGACCCCAATATCGCCCATTGGGCCTTCGAGCACGCCAGCGAGGCCGGCTGGGGCACCGACACCCTGCCCGGCAGCGCTGTCCTGTATCTTCCGCTCAAGGCGCCGATGCGCGCGCGCGGCGTGCTGGCGCTGCAACCCGAGCTGGCGGCCAGGACCATGTCGCCCGAGCAAAGCCGCTTGCTGGATACCTTCGCCCGCCTGATCGCCATTTCGATCGAGCGCGTCCACTACGTCGAGGTGGCGCAATCCACGACAGTGCAGATGGAATCGGAACGGCTGCGCAATTCGCTGCTGTCGGCCATTTCGCATGACCTGCGCACGCCGCTGGCGGCGGTCGCCGGCCTGGCCGAATCTTTCCGCTATACCGAGCCGCCGCCGACCCGCCAGCAAACCGAGATCGCCGCTTTGCTGAAGGACGAGGCCATGCGCCTGAACTCGCTGGTCAACAATTTGCTGGACATGGCGCGGCTGCAATCCGGCACCGTGAAATTGAACCGGCAATGGCAACCGGTGGAGGAAGTGATCGGTTGCGCCATCAAGGCTTGCGCGGCGCAACTGGGCGGGCATGCGGTGAACGTCACGCTGCCGCCGGACTTGCCCCTGCTCGAATTCGACCAGGCGCTGATTGAACGGGTGCTGTGCAACCTGCTCGAAAACGCGGCCAAGTATGCCGGCACAGCGAGCCGGATAGAAATCCGGGCGCGGGCCAAGGACACCGAAGTCAAGATCTGGGTGCAGGACAATGGCCCCGGCCTGCCGGCCGGCATGGAAGAGGCCATCTTCGAGAAATTCGCGCGCGGCCAGACGGAGAGCGCCACGCCCGGAGTCGGCCTCGGCCTGGCGATCTGCCGCTCGATCATGCAGGCGCATGGCGGCGCTATCAAGGCAGAGAACCGGCCCGAAGGCGGCGCGCGCTTCACCCTGTTGCTGCCCCTTGGCCAGCCCCCTGCGCTGGCGGCCGAAGACCCAAGCATTGATGCGGAGGCAAACAAGTGAGCAACCCCTCGCCCAGAATCCTGGTGGTGGAGGACGAACCCCAGATCCGCCGTTTTGTCCGCATGTCGCTTGAAGCGCAAGGCTACGAAGTGCACGAGGCCGAGACCTTGCGCCGCGCGCTCGGGGAAGCCCACAGCCGGGTGCCCGATGTGATCGTGCTCGATCTCGGTCTGCCGGATGGCAACGGCACCGACTTCATCCGCGATTTGCGCAGCTGGTCCGAGGTGCCGGTGATTGTGCTGTCGGCCCGGACGGCGGAGCAGGACAAGGTACAGGCCCTGGACATGGGCGCCGACGATTACCTGACCAAGCCTTTCGGCGCTGACGAATTGTTGGCCCGAGTGAGAGCGCAGATTCGCCGTCGCCTGCGGGGATCGGGCGGGGAACACATCATCAGGTTCGGTACCGTCACCCTCGATCTGGAGCGCCGCATCGTCGAGCGCGATGGCAAGGCGGTGCACCTGACGCCGATTGAATATCGCCTGCTGGCTTTCCTGGCCAGCAATCCGGATCGGGTCTTGACCAACCAGCAGTTGCTCAAGACCGTATGGGGCAGCGCCCACGCGGAAGACAGCCACTACGTGCGCTCCTACGTGGCATTCATCCGGAAGAAGATCGAGCAAGACCCGGCGCAACCGCGCCACATCCTGACCGAAACCGGCGTGGGCTATCGCTTTACGGCTTGAGCGCTTCGGCTCAGCCCACGCATCGCAACGCGCCTCACATATCGAACTTCAGCTCCGCAAAATAGCTGCGCTGCGGATAGGGATGGAAGTTCCAGTACTGGTAGTTGTTCAGGTTGTCGATGCCGAAGGAGGCGGTCCACTGGCGCGCCACCTTGTATTGCAGGCGCAAGTCCATCACGAAGAACCGGCTGACGCCCATGTAGGTATAGCCGTTGACATCGCTGTTGTTCAAGGTCCGGTATTGGGTGCCGCTGTAGCGCGCGCCGAGCGAGCCGGTCCAGTGCTCATCGAAGCGATAGCTGGCCAGGGCGCTGGCGCGCCACTTGGGGATATTCGGCTGCTGCTTGCCGATGGTATCGCCCGGCACCGCCACAAAGCCGGCATTGTCCTTGATGACTGAATCGGTGTAGGTGATGCTGCCCGAAAGATCCAGCCCGCGCTTGAATACATCGTAGCCGTTCCAAGCGGTCTCCAGGCCATTGGTCTGGATGCGGCCGACGTTCTGCACGCGGGTGATGTTCTTGTTGGCCAGCGGATCGAACAGCGTCTGCGAATACAGGGAATCGTGGGTGTTCTCGGAAAAGAAGGTCAGGCGCAACACGCTCTTGCTGAATGTCTTCTCCGCCGTCAGTTCCGAAGTCCATGAGGTTTCCGGCCTCAGGTTGGGATCGTTGATGAACTGCGAGTTGGTGGTGGAGGTGGCGCCATACAGCTCGGCCACCGTCGGCATGCGCACGGCGCGCCCGAGCGAGGCCTTCAACACGGTGTCCTGGCGCCATTGCCAGGACAGCGCGGCCTTGGGCGAGATGAAGTTCTCTTCACGCTTCGGATAGGCGGCATTGGCCGGATTGCCGACGCCGAAACTGGTGAAGCCATTGCTCGCGGTCCAGTTTTCGAAACGCGCGCCGAGCACGGTTTTCCAGCGCGGATGGAAAGTCCAGCTGTCTTGCGCATACAGGCTGCGCAGCATGGTGTCGCCGCCGACTTGATTGGCCAGGCTGCCGCCGCCATCGCTGATCCAGTTGCCGGCGATGTTGGAGGTCAGGTAGTTCAGGGTGTAGCGGTCCTGCTGCACGCCGAAATCGACGATGTGCGGGCCGCTTATGCCGGTTGGGCGCCAGATGCCTTTCAAGGCCAGCGTGTTCCAGCCGGTGCCGCTGCCATCGGCAATCGTGCCCGGGCCGCCCGCCAAGGCGGTCGGCAAGCTGTTGCTGGCAGCGTTCTGGCGCTTGCTGTCCTTCTTGTATTGGTACAGGCTGGCGGCGGCTTCCCAGTCCCACACGCCCTTGGTGTGGCTCTTGACGGAGAAGCCGTGCATGGTGTGCGTCAGGCTTTCATTGGTGAGCGGGAAATCGGCGCCGCTCAAGGCCTGGCTGCCGGTGAAGGCGCTGCCGTTGATGTTGATCGGCCCGCTGTACACCGGCTGCCCGGCGGCGTCGCGCAGGTAAGACACCGGCCTGCCTTCGGACTGGTTCTGCCAGATGCCGAACAGGTAGGTGGCGCGCACGGTGGAGGTCAGGTCATAGGCCACTTTGACTTTGGCGTGATCCTGGATCGTGTGGTACTGGGTGCCGGTGCCCAGCACATAGATCGGGGCATTGTTCGGATTGCGGTCCAGCACCGCACCCGTCACGGGCGTGCCGCCGGCACCGGCCACGCCATTGCTCAAGAGGCGGGTCGGAAAAGTCAGGGGCTGGCCCTGGCTGTCGGTGTGGTTGACGTTGACGAACCAGGACCAGTCGCCATTCCTGTTGCCCAGGGAAGCGCTGCTCTGCCAGGAATTGAAAGTGGTATTGGTGTTGTACAGGCTGAAGGGCTGCGACACGTAGCCGGCCTTGGCATGCCCTTCGAATTTGGTCGGCATGCGCGTGACGTAATCCACCACCGCGCCCACCGAATTGCCGGGATAGGCGGCCGAGAACGGGCCGTACATGACATCCACCCGTTCAATCTCTTCCGGCGTCACCATGCCCCAGCGCGGCGGAAAGCTCAGTCCGCCGACGCCGTTTCCCAGGAAGTTGGACAGCAGGATGCCATCGGCATACACGGCAGAGCGCGCACTGTTGCCGGTGCCCGAGGCGCGGCTGGAGAGGATGGCGTGGTTGTAATCGCCGATATAGCGCTTGCGCACCAGCAGGCTGGGGAGATATTTCAGGGCGTCGCCGCTGTCGGTGGCATTGATGCGGGTAGCCACCTCTTCCCCGCTCACCCCTTCCATGGTGGTGGGAATTTCCGAGGGCAAGGAGGACGGCGGTCCGGAATTGACGGTGACTGTGCCCAGGGTTTTGATAGGGCCATCGCTGGCTTCCTGTGCATTGGTTTGCTGCGCATTGGCAGCCTGACAGAAGGCGCCCATGTATATGGCGGCCAGCAGGGATGCCGTAATCGGCTTGAGTGCGGATTTCATTTTCTTGTCGTCGGATTTCTGGACGCAAGGCGAGCGGCGTTGGCCAAGGCCTTGCATTGCTTTGCATTGCATGCGCCGCTGGCGGCGCCAGTCAGCAATCAGACGACAAAGGGCGGCGCGCGCGAATGCGCGCTGGACCACACAAACAGCCGATGCGGTGCCTGGTAGTACAGGAAGGGAAAGCCCGAAGACATTTCGGGGACGGGAAGACCAAAGCCCGCGCTGGGCGCCATGGCCGGCATCACACCATGGCCGGCGCAGAAGGGGCAGTGTTCCAGATGCGAAGTGGGCGCGGATTTCGAAGCGGAGGCCGGATCGGCGCCATCAGGCGCCTTCTCATGGGCCACGCCCATGACCGAGCAGATTTCCATCTGCGCCGCGTTTGCGCTTTGCGCAAGGGTCCAGGCATGGGAAACGGAAGGCGCAAAAGCGGCCAGGAGGATCGCCAGACAAGCGATCCATGCGGCAAATCTTTGCGTTGTTTTCCCGAGGCCCATGGGGCGCCATACTAGCAGCAGACACAACACATGTCTCCCGGTAAAACGCACTTCCCGCGCGAAGCATAATCCAGATTAAGAAAACCGGATTCAACACTTCGCGGCAAACGCCAGGCTAGGGCGTAATCGCCACCTTCAACACGCCATCGCGCTGGTTGCCGAACAGCTCATAGGCCTTTTCAATTTCATCCAGCTTGAAGCGATGCGTCACCATCGGCTTCAAGTCCAGGCGCTCGGAGCCGACGATATTCAGCAAGCGACGCATGCGCTCCTTGCCGCCGGGGCACAGCGTGGTCACGATCTTGTGGTCGCCCAGGCCGGCGGCGAAGGCGTCCGCCGGCAAGGCCAGCTTGCCGGCATACACGCCCAGGCTCGACAGCGTTCCCGCCGGCTTCAATACCCGCAGGCAGGACTCGAAGGTGCCCTGCGTGCCCAGCGCTTCGATCGCCACGTCCACGCCGCGGCCATCGGTCAGGCGCATGATTTCCTGCACCGGATCGGTCTGGCGGAAATTGATCACCTCGTCCGCGCCCAGGCGCTTGGCCATTTGCAGGCGCTCCGGCACGCCGTCCACGGCGATGATCTTGCTGGCGCCCTTCAGGCGCGCGCCGGCCGTTGCGCACAAGCCGATCGGTCCCTGCGCGAACACCACCACGCTGTCGCCGATCTTGATGTTGGCGCTTTCCGCGCCACTGAAACCGGTGCTCATGATGTCTGGACACATCAGCACTTCTTCATCCGACAAATGCGCCGGCACCGGGGTGAGGTTGGCCATGGCAAACGGCACGCGCAGGTATTCGGCCTGGCAACCGTCGATGGTATTGCCGAAGCGCCAGCCGCCCATGGCGTGGCCGGTGCATTGCGACCAGTGTCCATCCAGACAGGTTTCGCATTGGCCGCAGGGCGTGATGGCGCCGATGATGACGCGTTGCCCGACTTCATAGCCGGTCACGCCCGGTCCGAGCGCGGCAATCACGCCCACCGGCTCATGGCCGATGATGGTGCCCGGCTTCACCACATGCTCGCCTTTGAGGATGTGAATATCGGTGCCGCAGATGGTGGTGGTGGTGATCTTGACCAGGGCATCGCCTGGTCCGATGGTGGGAATGGGTTTCTCGTCCAGGATGATCTTTCCGGGCTGGACAAAAACCGCCGCTTTCATGGTCTTCTTGCCCGGCTCCATGCCTGAAGCAGTCGAGCGCGATCCACTGGCTTCCATGCTTTGCCTCCAAGTCCAGAATGCCTGACCACTCATTCTGCGGCATCGCAAAGCGCTCAACCACCCGCGATACGGACGACACTGATCTGTCTCAGGCTTGATTTGATTGGCGCGCTCTTGCCGCGAACCGGCGCATGGATTTCGGCATTAGTTCTTGTCGGCGCGCATGGGCCGGGAAGACCGTCGCGCTTTCTTTCCCGCGCCCAGTTGATAGCGCATCAATGCCGCTTCGAAGTCGGCGAAGTTGGCGGCTTTGCCACCGCTTTTGCGCCAGACGGCTTGCAACTGCTCCAGCACCTGGGCCGGGTTGGCGCGCCCGCTGTCGATATAGCCCAGGCTGCGCGCGGCCAGCACCACTTTCTGGCTGGGCAAGGGTTGCGCGTGGGGCCATATGCCACGCAGTTCGCGCAGAAATATCGAGGCGGTCACCGGGCCGATGCCGCTGGCCAGTTGGCACAGCGCGCCTTCCAGTGCCTCTTCACTGTCGGCGCCGTCGCGCAGCTTGCGCAGGTCGCCGCCATAGTGCTGCTGCAGCGCCGCGCTGGCTGCATGCAGTTTGTCGGCGGTCTTGAAGTCGTAGCGCGCATAACCGCCGCGGTCGAGCAGGTTCACCACCCGGTCACGGTCGGCTTCGAGGATGGCGCGCGCTGAGTTCAAGCCGGCCTCGGTCAAGGTCTGCCAGGTCTGCAGCGCCAGGCGTTCGGAAATGCGCGCGCCCAAAAGAAGCGCCGCCAGAAACCACTTGAACAATTCCTGCGGCCGCTCGCTGTCGAGCTTGATGCCCAGTTGCAGCGACCAGCGGCCGCCCAGGCTGCGCACCAGTTCGCGCGGCGTCGGGGCTTGTGCCTTGTCGCCGGCTGGCGCGACCTTGCGCGCGCGTGTGGAGTGGGACTGTGTGGCGCGTACCATGCCTGCATCGTATTGATGCGCCGGCGCCGCTGGCTTGAGCCGCCTCAAGGATGGACGCCCTACTCGCCCTCAGGCATCCCGCTTGACGATCCTGACCCAGTAGCCGGTTCCGGCCGACGTCTCGGCGATGCCGAACAAGGCCCGCACGCGGGATTCGGTTCGAACCTGCGAATGAATTTCTTCCGCAAGACAGCGGTCATTGGCATACACGACATAGTCGTCGAACACCCAGCGTTTGCGATCGATTGCAAATTGCGGTTCCATGACTCACCTCCCCCACCTGCCGATGAATGAAGGATGAACGGTCATCCTGACGTTGGGCTGTCGATTCGTGCATCGAAATGTATCCACGGCCTGCGCGCTCTCAGTGGTTCAGCCGGCCGCCGGCGCCGCGGATTTCGCCGGTGCCGCCGGGACGATACAAGGCGCCGTCCGGATCGCGCGGCGCTTCATCGTATTGCTGACGATTGGCCAGCCTGGCTTCCATTCTTTCGGCCAGGCCGGGCAACAGATTGTGCATTGCCGTATCGAGCTTGCTGCGCATGCCGACCTTGACCTCGCGCGTCGGTTTGGTGGCGGCATCCAGGATCGCTTCAGCCACCTGGCGCGGATCGAGCTGCGGGGCCGGCAGCTTCGGTTCGTGCGTCATGTAGTTCTTGGCGTGCTGCGGAAAAGGCGTGTCCACCGCGCCCGGCTCGATCAAGGTGATGGAAACCGGCGCGTGGTCGATCTGTTCCACTTCCACCCGCAAGGCATCGGTGAAGCCCTTCACCGCATGCTTGGAGGCGGAGTACATGCCTTGCAGCGGGACCACCGCTTGCGACACTTCGCTGCCGACATTGATCAGCGCGCCGCCCTGCTTCTTCAGATGGGGCAAGGCCACCAGCGAGCCGTTCACCACGCCCCAGAAATTGGTGTCGAACAGGCGCCGGCTGTCGTCTTCGCTGACCTGGTCCAGCCGGCCGTAGATGGAGCCGCCGGCATCGTTGACCCAGGTGTCGATGCGTCCGAAGCGCTGGATCGCGGCATTTGCGATCTGCTGCACCTGCCAACGGTTGCCGACATCGGCCACGACATAAATCGCTTCCACACCCGCCACTTCCAGTTCCAGCACCAGCGAGGCCAGGGTCGCTTCGCTGCGCGCGGCCAGCACCAGTTTGGCCTTCTGCTGCGCCGCCGCATGCACCGTTGCAAGACCGATGCCGCTGGAAGCGCCGGTAATCACCATCACTTGCTGGTCCAGGGGTTTCAAAGTGAGAGACATGCGACACCTTTGTGCAGTGCAAACCGGTCCCGCCGAGTAGCCGAGATTTCGCTTCGAGGGCGCAGGTGATAACAAGTTTCAGGTCAGACTCCGGTCCGCTGCTCATCCAGGCGGATTTTCCGCATGACTTCCATTCCATGCATGCATGGCAGGCAGACGAGTTGGATTTTGAAGCGCCGAGGCAATTCAAGCGTGAAGTCGAACGGATTCCGGGGCGACAAGTCATACATCGTCCTCAACAAGGCGCACATCATCGATCACTGCGCTATCCGGAATGGAAGACCAGCTTGAATCATGAATGCAACGCTCGACAGGCGTCGTCGCCTTCTACTGCTGAGCACAGCCGCCGGCTTGGCCACCACTCGCCTGAGCTTGGCGGCTGAGCCGGCCGTCCTGCCTCCGCCCTTGCGCCGCATTGCCATGCCCGCAGGCGATGGGCTACCGTCCTTCAATGGCGCGCTTGGCTGGATCAATAGCCCGCCGCTGGATGCCGCAGCGCTGCGCGGCAAGCCAGTGTTGGTCAACTTCTGCACCTACACCTGCATCAACTGGTTGCGCACCCTGCCGTGGGTCAAGGCCTGGGCCGCCAAATACCAGGAGCAAGGTTTGCTGACCGTGGGCGTGCACACGCCCGAGTTCAGTTTCGAAAGAGACCCGGTCAACGTGCGGCCGGCGCTGTCACGCTTGGGCATCGACTATGCGGTGGCGATCGACAGCGAACACGCCATCTGGCGCGCGTTCAACAACCAATACTGGCCGGCGCTGTATCTGGCCGATGCGCAGGGCCGCATTCGCTATCGACAGTTCGGCGAAGGCGACTATGCGCAAACCGAGAGAATGATCCAAAAGGTGCTGGGCAAGGGCGAGAGCGCGCTGGTGCGCCCCGAAGCGCAGGGCATCTCGCTGCCCGCTGACTGGAAGCAGCTGCGCTCGCCGGAAAATTATCTGGGATCGGCACGCACCGAGAATTTCGCTTCACCCGGCGGCAAAGGCAGTCGTCGTGGGTACGAGCTGCCCGCCTCACTGCAATTGAACCAATGGGCCCTGGCTGGCGATTGGACCATGGGTGAAGAAGCCAGCGTCTCCAACCGGCCTCGCGCCCGCCTGGCCTGCCGCTTTCATGCGCGCGACCTGCATCTGGTGATGTCGCCATCGTCCAGCGACAAACCGCTGCGCTTTCAGATCAAGCTGAACGGTCAGCCGCCCGGCATGCATCACGGCCTGGATATCGATGAACAAGGCATGGGCAGCCTGCACGCGCCGGGCCTGTACCAGTTGATCCGGCAAAAGCAGGCGATTGCGGATCAGGCGTTTGAGATTGAATTTCTCGAACCCGGCGCGCAGATCTACGCCTTCACTTTTGGCTGAACCGGCTCTTGTTCTTGGCGGTTGAACTTACAGGGGACGCTTTTGCCGAAATGCCTGTGACGATGCATGCGTCTCATCATGCGCCGCATGGTTGAAGGGCTGGCGCTCCATCATCACACGCCACAGCTTGCGCCATGTGGCCCAGTTATGGCCACCGGGAAGCACTGCCACCCGCTCGGGCGGAAGTACCTGGCCAAGCAAGGCATTGCCGGGGGCGAAACGATCGTCGCCGCCATAGCCCAGCCAGAGTTGCGTGCCGCGTGAAGCCAGCACCGCCTGGTTGCGCAGCCACAGCCAGGTGCGGCGGGAAATATCATGCGGGCCGCTCGGTTGTGCATGCCAGCGCATCAGGCCGCCGGCGGCTTGAATCTCGCGCACGACCTGTGCTTCGCCGGGGTAAGGCGCCAGCATTATCAGGCCGGCCAGGCGGCCCGGATGATGGGCGGCAAAGGCGGCTGCACCCAGGCCGCCCATCGAGATGCCGGCCAGCCAGAGTTCGGTATAGCCGGCGGCATTGGCGGCAACCAGCACGTCTTCAGTCAGACGGTCAAACAGGGCGTGCGTGTGGTAATAGCCGTAGTGGGCATCGACTGCCACCGCGTGGACTTCCGGCTGCAAGCGCTGCAATTCGTGGATGAAGCCATGGCGTTCGAAGTCTTCGGCCAGGTCGCCGATGCCTGGCAGCAGGATCAGCAAAGTGCGGCTGAGCGGCGCGCCCGGATATTCCATGCGCAGCAGTGGACCCTTGGCGCCGAGCAAGGACATGCCGGCCGGACCGAGCAGCGAAAGCCGGGCCCGGAATATGCGCTCCAGTCTGCGCAGGCGCCAACCCCAATCCATGCGTTTGTCTGCCCTCTTTTGTTTATCCGTTTTATTCGGTCGATCTGGCCGCAGTCTGTGCCGCCCGCATGCACATGCCTTTGCGCCGCCGCAAGCAGCCGAAAACGGAAAGCGACTGTAGTGGAAAGTTCCTTTATTCATGCTTACATGGAGAGCATGGAAGCTTCTGTTTCGCCGGACGTGGCCGAGCGCCCGACTCTGGGTCAGCGCTTGGCGGGCTGCGGCCTGTGGGTGATGCTGGCGCTGGCGCTGCTGGTATTGGTGCCAGGTTCAGGCATGGGCTTTCGCACGCCGTGGGCGCGGCCGCTGGCGCGCGGCTTGGTTCGCGCTTTGCTGCGGCTGGCCGGGTTTTCAGTCAAGGTGCTGGGGCTGGAGCACTTGCCGACGGGACCGCATGTGCTGCTCATCAATCATTCAAGTTTCTTCGATCCCATCGCTTTGGTGGCGCTGCTGCCGGCCCTACCTGGCTATGCCTTTGTCACCCGCCAGCAATATCGTCGGCAAGTCGTGCTGTGGCCCCTGGTGCGCAGCCTGGGCGTGGTGCTGCTGGAGCGCCCTGCCGGGTCATATACCGCTAACGTGAGCCTATTGCGCGAACGCCTTGCCGCCGGTGAACGTCTGGCGGTATTCCCCGAAGGGCGCTTTCGACGCGAACCGGGCTTGCAGGCTTTTCATTCGGGGATTTTTCAGGCGGCAGCGGCGGCGGGCGTGCCGGTGGTACCGGCGGGATTGCGGGGCACGCGAGAAGTTTTGCCCTTGGGGAGTTGGTTGCCCCGGCGGGCGGCGATCACCTTGGAAATTGGAGAGCCAGTGCTGCCGGCACGGCATCATCCGCAGGCAGCGGACGCCTTGCGACAGGCGGCGCGGGGGGAGATGTTGGGATTGAGTGGGGAGGTGGATGCTTGTGGGTTTGTGGATAGGGAGAGGTGTTGAAAAGCCGGGTGGCCTGGCGAATCGACCGGGCTGCGAGTGCCGGCGCCTGGGCACAGTAGCCATGGCTTGAACGAAACGCCCATGATAATCTGCATCGAAGCGAACATTCCGTGAGCCGCCCTCGCCATGAACAAGCCGCTGCGCGAAGGGCGACTGCTCCATAGCCAAGGAATGAAATCATGGCTGCAGAACTGAAGATCGATGAGTATCCCCAGCTCGCCCTGCTTGCCTGGAATCGTGCCGTCCGAGAAATCGACGAAGACGAGGCGTTCGCGCTTTATGAGCGCAATTGGCGCTTCGTTGAAGTGGACCGCTTGACGCCTCACGAAGCAGATCTGATTGCGCGCTTGACGCAGCAATATGGGAATGGAGTGCTGAATGTTTAAGCGTGAACATCACAGGAAGGTTCTGGGCATTCTTGAGAAAATGAACCGAAGCTTCC
Source organism: Pseudomonadota bacterium (assembly GCA_023392035.1). Classification (GTDB taxonomy): domain Bacteria; phylum Pseudomonadota; class Gammaproteobacteria; order Burkholderiales; family Burkholderiaceae_D; genus Lacisediminimonas. Next base: position 59,948 of record JAEVZY010000357.1, read on the forward strand.
TGGAAGATGCGAAATGCTACTTTGGCGGAGGAACAGCCATTGCGCTTCTTCATGACGAATTCCGCGAGTCTCTCGACATCGATTTTCTTTGCGCGGACCAGGACGGCTATCGGAAGCTGAGAAGCTCCGTGTTCGACAAGGGACTGGGCGACATTTTCTCCGGGCCGATCGAACTGCTGCGGGACGTGCGTGCTGACCGCGATGGCATTCGCACGGTGCTTTCCGCTGGCGGAACGCCCATCAAATTCGAAATCGTCAGGGAAGCCAGGATCGAGTTGAGTGCAATGACCGTTCCCGACTTGCCTGTGCCCTGCCTCTCAATCACCGATCTCTTTGCCGAGAAATTATTGGCAAACGCCGATCGGTATGCCGACAAAAGCGCCTTGAGCCGAGACATCATTGACTTGATGATGATGGAATCGAAATCCGGAGGCATCCCGAGAGCTGCATGGGACAAGGCCTCGAGCGCGTACGGGGATTCGGTACGTGGCGCGTATGAGAAGGCAAAGGATTTGCTTCGCTCTGATCCGGCTTATCTGCGCAGCTGTCTGATGAAGATGGGTATCGGCGAGGAAGTGAGCAGCAGGTTGGAGGAAGCTTTGAGTCTTTGAAGGAGACCATCAGTACACCGGGCTCTTCCAAGACCTAGCGGTCTAAACGAACTCCACTACAGACCGGAAAGGCACTGCATCCCCAAAATTCCTCGCCGGCCTTGCTGCCTGTTTTTATAGTCCTGCGCACCATGGCCGCTGCGCATTTTGGGCACTTTAGCTCAGGCGTCTTGACCGCCACGCTTGAGTCGATGGATAAACTGGTGGGAGGCGTGCCCTGCACTTGCATTGCGCTCATCAGGCAGTTGCGAACATCGGCAACGACGTAAGCAGCACTTGCTGGAAACGTGACGAGAGCTAGACCGATGTCACTGCAAACTTGACTGAGAAAAGTGTCGCGTGCCTGGGTCTTCTTTCGTTTATGCGATTTGTCATTCAACTCGATCACACAAAGAACTGAGAGTCGCGCCGCATCACAGATCACGAAATCGAAATGCTTAGCGCTGATACGATTAAACGCGCGCAGATGGTGGGCACGATTGGACGTCGACTTAACTGTAACAACGTCCGCCACCCGGACTTTGCCGAAGACTCGATACTCGGAGCCGAGCGCTTGTTCAAGCACTCCATGGAAAGAGCGCTCGGCCGGTGTGAAAAGCGCTTGCGCCTTTTCGTAAAGACTCCGATTTCCCTGAGCGCCAGCCTTCAGTACTCGCAACAGCGCAATGGCCACTACTGCGGCCAGCATCAGGACTAATAGCAGGATGTGAGGTTTCATTTAAGTCGCGCTCGGTAGGCAATCGGCTCAAGCTTGATGGCTTCGGTTGAGAGACCGGGTAACAGGAAGACTCTCGGATCGCTGCGGAACGAGTACACGCGATAGAGATAAAAATTGCTACCGGACGACTCAGAAAACTTTCTTTCGTTTTCGGTGATGAAGAAAGGAGTCAATGCCCCGGCATTGGTGGTCTTGACTTCAATATGTCGCGGCTGCCCGGTCAATTCCCAAGATAAGACATCGTATCCAGCACCGTCGCCGTCCTCTTTTGCTACCCACCGAACTTTGTCGGCGAGGTCTTGGCGCTTGGCGGCCTGAAGGCGCAGTCTCTCAAGCTGAACAACGAAGAATTCGCCTTGTTCTCCCAGACTTTTGTTGATGGCGTCCCGCTGAGCGATTGATGCCGGATTCAGTTTCCTCGGAAAGAAGTCGTTCGCCATTCGATCGTCAAACGATCTGCCCTCAGGAGGCGCCGGATCTATAAACGAGAGACTAATCTGTGGAGGGGTGGTCGCAGGCGGGGGGCTCTCGACTAGAGCGCGCAGCAACTCCTCGCAGATCAACGGGTTCGCAGTCAAATACTTACCGACCAGCTCATAAAGCAGAGCCTGATAGTTGCCCCGCGGTTTATAGCCAGGGATGTACCTCAATCCTCGCCGATTGAGCACCGCGCTGATGTTCGCGTGCTTCAGTTCCACTGCGGCCTTGGAGCGGCCCGCTAGCTTCGCTCGCAAGCGGTCGTTGTGTGCCGACTTGTTGTACGGGATGCCGTTTAACTCATCCGACAGCATAGAGAAATAGTCAGCCACCGTTGCTTCTACTTCATCCGCCGTCCAGGGGAGTCCAACTCCACCCGCTCTCGCGGGAATGCCTTCTACTGCCAGATCTGCGCTCACGATAGTCGGCCCTCAATGGTCGATTATCGCAAGTATCATTCAATATGTTTAAGTTGGGCAATAAACTGCTACATTGGGCTGTCGAAGCGGTAGGCCTCACCTCTTAATCATCCTCCCCAACACCCCCCAATAC